>JBEKDV010000017.1:0-42597 GCA_050014175.1 Candidatus Solibacter sp.
AGCCGGGGTTCATGAGCGGGTTTTGGGGCATGTTCCGTTCGCGTCCGGACATGAGCCAGGCCGCCAAATCGGGCTCTCCCGCGATGGAAGGCTACCGGCCGACCATTCCGGCCAGCGTGCCGCCGGCTGCCGCCACTCCGGGCGCTCTGGGCACCAACGAAGTCAGCATCAGCAATCCGGCGAGCGATAGCGAAATCGACAAGGGCAAGGAAGTGCGCGCCGGCGTCCCGGGCTCCGAAGCCGCTCCGGCCACCCCCGCGGCCACCCCCGCGGCCGCCCCCGCGGCCGCTCCGGCAACTCCCGAAACGCCGGCCACGGCTGCCGTCGCGGAAAACACCGCCAAGCCGGCGGCGGACCCCAACGCGGCCGTCAAACAGGCGTCCATGACTCCGGCCCAGCAGAAAAAGGAATATCAGAGGCAGCTCAAGCAGCAGCAGGACGCCGTCAAGAAAGCCCAAGTCGACCGCAAGAAAAAAGAGGTGGACCGGCAGGCGAAGATCAAGGAACAGAAAAAGAAAACCAGGGCCAAGCAGGACGAGCAGAAGCAGGAACAGCCGCCCCCCGCTCCGCCAGGCGGACAGACCACCACTCCGCCCGTCAAACAATGAGCCGCATTCTGCTGGTGGACGATAGCCCTCACGCCCAGCGCATGGGCGAGCGTATCCTCAGCGAAGAAGGCTTCGAAGTGGTCACCGTCAGCAATGCGGACTCCGCGCTCATCCGCCTCGACGATGTCGATCCCGACGTCGTCCTGGCCGACGTCGTCATGCCCGGCCGCACCGGCTACGAGATCTGCCAGTACCTCAAGATGAGCCCGCGCCATCGCCATGTGCGCGTGATCCTCACGGCCGGCGTCATGGAGGCGCTGGATGAAGCCGCCGCCGCGCGCGTCGAGGCCGATGGCACGCTGCGCAAACCCTTCGAGGCCAGCGCCCTGATTGCCGCCGTCAAACCACTGGCCGAAGCCGCCGCTCTGGCTCGCGCTTCCCTCGTGCCCGGCGAGGCCGCCGTCATGGGACGCGCTCCCGCCGTCGCCGCGGCCCCATTCGTTGCCGTGGTGGATGAGGAACAGGTACGGGCCGCCGTTACCGTGGCGCTGGATGCCTCCATGGCAGTCATGGTGGATGAAATCGCCAGGCGCGTGCTGCTCTCTCTGGCTACCCGAAAACCGGAACCCGCTCCCGCCCCGGCGAACCCGCCCGCCCCGGCCCTCGCCACTACCCCCGCTCCCATCGAGGCCCCCCAGGCCGCGCCTCCCGCCGCGCCTCCCGTGCCTGCCACGCGCGTCGAGCCTGTCCGCCGCGTCACCCCCCTTCGCCTGCGATCGACTTCTATTCTAGGATTAGACGTTAGTAAGGAAGATCCCGAGTAGCTGTCCGGACCCGAGTAGTATTCTTGCGAATTCTGTTCAACCTCGGCAACTATAGTCGCCGCGCCTGAAGCCTCGCAGCGCACCGGTTCGCCACGTCGACGCCTTCCACGGACCTCAACCCGACCTGCCGCGGTTCAAACCCTAGGACGATCTGGAAGCGACCAGCTTGCCAATGGCGATCACCAGCTTCTCGATTCGCTCGTCGGTTTCCCTGCCCAGTGCGCGCGCATCGCCGATGGCCTTGTCGTGCGCCTGCAACCACTCCGCGTGGTCCTTCAGCATTGCCGCCTGGCGGGACTGAATACCTGCCATCACCGTGGCGGTTTCCTCAAGTTGCTTGATGGCTTGGGCGATGTCCGGCATACCACTCATTATAACCGCGAAGAGTTCTTCCTGAGCCCGCGTCCCGGAATGCGGTGACATCTGACCCACGCACCAAAATGGCGCTTTTAAGCATCCCCGTGTCAACGTGGAATCAACAAGTTGCGTCCTGCGATACAATCTAGGATTAGATATCAGCCGGCCGGAGCCCGAATCCTCCGATACGGATCGCGAATAACGTATGCCCGACAACAGCTTTGACGTAGTCTCCAAAATCGAAATGCCGGAAGTGCACAATGCCATCCAACAGGCGTTGAAAGAGGTCCACCAGCGCTTCGACCTCAAGGACTCGCATTCCAACATCGAGTTCAACGAGAAGGACAACAAAATCCTGCTGCACAGCAAGGACGAGTTCAAGCTCAAGGCCGTGGTGGATATCCTGCAATCCAAGTTGATCAAACGCCAGGTCCCGCTGAAGGGCTTGACGTACGGTGAAATCATTCCCGCCGCCGGATCCACCGTCAAGCAGGAGATCACGCTGCAACAGGGAATCGCCATCGAGAAGGCGCGCGAACTGGTCAAGAAGATCAAGGACAGCAAGCTCAAGGTCCAGGCCTCCATCCAGGGCGATTTCGTGCGCGTCGCCGGCAAAGACCGCGACACCCTGCAATCGGCCATCAAGCTGCTCCGCGATACCGATTTCGGCATCGACCTGCAATTCACCAACTACCGCACGAATTGACGTGGCGCGCCGCATCGAGTCGCTCTCTCTCGCCGGTCCCGCGGGCCGGCTCGAAGCACTGCTCGAAGAGCCTGAGCATGCGGCACCGCGCTTGTGCGCCGTGGTCTGTCATCCCCACCCCCTCTACGGCGGCACCATGCACAATAAGGTGGTCTACCGCCTGGCCCGCGGATTGCGCCGTTCCGGCATCGCCGTGCTGCGCTTCAACTTCCGCGGCGTGGGCACCAGCGAGGGCGAGCACGCCCATCTGGAAGGCGAAATCGAGGACGCCCGCGCGGCCCTCGCCTGGCTCCGTGAACGCTACCCCGCGCTCCCCTACGCGCTCGCCGGCTTCTCCTTCGGCTCGCGCGTGATCACCCGCCTGGGGTGCGAAGCCGTCGGCGCGACGTTCCTCCTGGCCGCCGGATTCCCCACCCGCTGGGGTTCGCCCGATTATCTGGAGACCTGCGCCGCTCCCAAGATTTTCATCCAGAGCACGCACGATCAATACGGTCCCCGCGCCGAACTGGAAGGTATGTACGAGCGCTTCGCCGCCCCCAAGCAACTCCACTGGATCGCGGCCGCCGACCACTTCTTCGCCGGCGCGCTGGACGCGCTCGAAGCGCAGGTGCAGGCCTCCGTAGAGTAGCCTTTCAGGCGGGGTGCCCTCTGGGCCGACCCCTTTCGAGGGGGCATTCTTCTCACAACATCGTGATACGATTCGCCCCTCCCGCGCACCATCACAAACGATAGCCTCTTTCGCGAGAATCCGATGAACCTGCATATCCCAGATGTCAGAATCCTCGAAATCCACCCCGCCCCCTGGAGTACCCTGCGCCCCGCTTGCCCACCGTCATCGATTCTCAAGGAGCGGAAAGACCTGGGCCTTCCGCTCCTGCTGCACGCCGTTGCCGACGCCGCCAATTTGGGTTACAACTTCCTGCACGCCGCGGGAGTCGATCCGCTGCGCTACCCTGGTTTGCCGGCTCTGTGCCGCGAGGCCCACCGCCATGGGATGCTCACCTCCACCATTACCAGCAGTGCCGATTTGACGGAGCGCCAACTGGAGTGGCTGCGCTACTCCATCGACCTGCTGGGCGTGGAGATCGAAGGCCAATCCGCCGGCCGCCATCGCCGCACCCGCTCCCTCTGCGCCAGGCACCCCGCGGAGCATCGCCTGGCAATCGTCCGCAACGCGGGAATACCCTTTGCCATCCTCTTCTCCCTCACCGCCGCCAGCCTCGCGGAACTGGAATGGGCGGCCGAGTTTGCCGCCGCACAGGGCGCCGTCATGCTGCAGGTGCGGCCCGCCGCCGAACTCACCGGCGAACAGATGGCGACGGCATGGATGATGGTGGAATGCCTGCGCGACCTGCAGCGCGGGAAACTGGCCATCCAACTCGACGCGGTGAACCGTTACAGCCTGCCCGCGGAACCGGGAGACCTCGCCAGCTGGCACCAGGATCTCGAGCGCGAGGCGCGTTACCTGGGCGAGATCGTTTCGCCTCTGGTGATCGAGGACGATGGCACGGTGACGCCCCTGCGCTACGGATTCGCCCGCCGCTTTGCCTTCGGCAACCTGCACCACGAAGGGCTGGCCAGGATGACGGAGCGGTGGATCGCGGCGCAGTCCGCCGCCTTCTGCGAGGTGTACGGCAGGGTGCTGCACAAGGCGCGGAAAGACGACCGCATGTTCGCGGACTTCTATCGCATGCTTTCGCTCGAGGCCGGCGGCGGGACCGGAATGGCCGCCGCCGGCTGACCCTTCACGGCGCCTAAGAAGCTACGGGTTGCGAAGGCGACTTGTACCCCCAGTTGTCGAGCATGCCCGGCACGCCAACAAAAAGGGCGCTGCCGGAATGGCAGCGCCCTTGAGTCCTGCGAGCGGGATGACGATTAGCCGTCGCGGCGCTTCAGCGTGGGACGCTCGTCCTGGTCGGTCTTGGGCGTGGTGCCGTCATCGTTCGGATCCACCGGACCGGTGTTGCTGCCAGGAGCGCGGCGCAGACGCGGGCGGCTGGGATCGGTATTGGTATCGATCTTGCGGCGGTTGTGAAGCATAGCCAGGCGATTCTTCACATCGTTGAATTCACTGGTATTGACTACGTATTCGGGCTTTGCTTTAAGGATCTTGTCGATTTCCGTCTGCGCGGCCTTGATGCGGGCGTCGGTGGGCGGATGGCTGGAGAAGATTTTAGCCAGGGTGCCGGGCTTCTTCTTCTCGAGCGACTGGATCTTTTCGAAGAAATCGATGAACGAGGTGGGGTCGTAGCCGGACTTGTACAGATACTGCAGGCCCAGGTAATCGGCTTCGGATTCCATGGCTTGGGAGAAGTGCAGGAAGCCCAGGGGGATGGCGAGGCTGGCGCCCTGACGAATGGCATAGCCGGCCCATCCGCCCATGAAAATCAGGGGGATGGTGGCATAGTTGATCAGTTGGCCCTTGGTCTGCTGCCTGGTGCCGTGCCGGGCGGCGACGTGCGCAATTTCGTGGGCCATGACGCCGGCGAGTTCCGATTCCGAATCGGCTTTGAGCATGAGACCGGAGTTGACAAAAAAGAAACCGCCGGGAAGGGCGAAGGCGTTGACTTCCTCGGAATCCAGGACCTTGATGGTGAAGGGGACCTTGGCGTCGGAGTTGCGGACGAGATTCTGCCCGACGCGATTTACGTATTCGGCGATGATGGGGTCGTCAATGATCTTGGCCTGGCGCTCGACTTCCTGCGCCAACTGCTTGCCGAGTGCGATTTCCTTCTCCAGGGAGTAGAAATTTACGCCCTTGCCGACGTCGCGGTTGCCAATTTCCTCGGGGTCTTTCTTCTTGTCCCCGTCCCCGGCGAAAGCACCCAACGGCAAGAGGCTGAGTGCGGCGAAAACTGCCACCGGAACTCTGAAGCGAAGTTTCATAGTCCGAAAACTCCTGATAGCTACACTATACGCCCAAAGCGGCGGCCGTGGATAGCCTAAAGGTGGTACGCGCGAAGCGCCGGGCTGGTTTCTGTTATTTCGTCAATACCAGCCGAGGCTGATGACCTTACCGGCAGGGTCCACCAGGACGTCCAGGCGGCGATGGGTGTAGGAGTAGAACTTGCGGCCCTGAGCGGCATCGGCGGCGGCGGCGGGGCCGTTCCAGAGGCGGCGGCATTCGTCCCAGGTGAGGCGCGGCGGATAGGCGAACACCGTGCGCAGGGCGCCGGAGTCGAGGTCGAAATCGAGTTCCAGTTCCTTGTACTTGTTGGTGGGGTCGGGAAAGGCGTAGATGGCGCCATTGACCGCCTTCCTCTCGTCGTAGGCAGGGCGGTGACGGCTGGGTTCGCCAAGCAATTTGCGGGCGTCGCTCTCCTTCCAGTGTCCGATCTGCTTTCGGCAGTAGGCGGCAGCATCGTTCCCCATTTCCAGCCGGGGAGAGGGCTTGACCGGGACGGCAGCGACGACGGGCAGGGGAATGGGTTGGCGAAGGGAGGCGTCCTGGACCAGGCTCCGGGGCAATGGAGCGAGTTTGGCGACCGGCGGGACGGCGACGATCACCCTGGGGATTGGGGTGACGGGAGGGGGGCCGGGGAGGGTGACCTGCACGCTATCGGGCGGTTCGGACGGTCGCAGTACGGGGGCCAAGTTGGGCGTGCCGCGGGCGCCGCCGGGACTGGTCGCGGCGGGATCGGCGGCCACCCCACTCGCCGCCAACTGGCCGGCCACCGCCGCCAGAAACATGAGCCGGAGCCACTTCATAGTTGCTGCCTCGCGAATTCGGTAGAACTCAAAATAACGTTAGCCGAACCAGCGGCGGGTTGTCGTCTTGAATTTAGGCAGCAGCGAATTGTATGCCTAAGTTAAAGATGCCAGTCCACCACGGCGCCGGGGTTCGGGGCGGGGCCCGGCGCACCGGCACTGCGGCGGACGCGGGGGCGCAGGCAATGGCGCAAATCCCGGGTATAGATCTGAATTTCCTTGCGCGAGTAGCGGACGGAACCGTTGTGGCGCAGTTGGTTCATTTGAAGGTTGACTATTTCACGGGTCGTGCCCACGTAGTCGGCGATGACCTGGTGAGTCAGGGGTGGAATGGCGATGCAGCCATCATCGGTGCGCGTGCCCAGCCTGTCGGCAAGGCGGAGCAGGAAGCGGACGAGGCGCTCGGGGGTCTTGTCGAGGGCGAAGCTTTGCAAGCGAGCCTGATAGTCCAGCCCGCGCCGCGCGAACAGACGAATGAGAGCGATGGCGAGTTTGGGCTGGCGCGCGCATTGCTGCTCGATTTCCAGGCTAGTCCAGGACATGAGTGAGCCATTATCGAGGGCCACGGCGCGCTCGGAGCAGGAGGTGCTGGGGAGGAGGGAGTGTTCGCCCAGGAAATCCCCGGCACTGAGAATATCGACGACCGTTTCGGAACCGTCGTGGAGGGGGAAAGTCACCTTTACTCTGCCTTTAAGGATCAAGCAGACGGCATTCGGGGGATGGTGTACGTCGAAAACGATCTGACGTTTGCGAAAGCTGATGGGGGCTTTTCGCGGAAGGTACCTCAAGGCGTCCTCGGACTCGCGAGCGGGGGTATTTTGGCTGGCAATTTCCATAGCATTCCTAACCTCGTGACAGCGGTGTCCCCGGCCGGGAGCGGCCAAACCCAGGGATGGATACGACAGCCTTTCCAAGCGGACACGGGAGCCCAAACCGTCAAAACAGAGTGCGAATGTTCTTACGGTAATGGATAAGGGTGGGTAGAGTGGACATGAATTTAGCTTTGGGGGGACCGCGACGTGAGGAGGCGTACAGATTGCGGACGGGAAATAGGGGAAATTCCTGAGGGATGGCGGAAGACAGTGCGAATCGAACACACCAGCGGCTTCAACAGCCGCCGAACGGTTTTGAAGACCGCCCCGAACACCAGTCCGGATTGCCTTCCGTTTGTCATTGTAGCGGCAAAGGGAGGAGGATTGAGAGAAGGCGGGATGAAAGACCAGGAACTAGGACGGGTGGACGTTGCGGCAATGGGGAGTGGACGGGTACACTGGAATGGCTAGCCCTTCGACTAACCATTCCCCGGTCGTCTAATGGTAGGACAGCGGCCTTTGGAGCCGTGAATCGTGGTTCGAATCCATGCCGGGGAGCCAACTCAGTTGACAGCTTCTTACAACTGGAGAATTGGCCGCATCACTTGCCAAGCATCTCGATCCACAGCCGCATTGTCAGATCGTGCCTCTCAATGGTCGGCAGATATGGGCGAAGTTCCGAACGATAACGCTGTTCAAGAGCCGCGAGATCAAACGGTACGGCGCGAGCCAGAAATTTCACGTCCTCGCGATCGCGAGCCGAGTTACGTTGCAATTTCGACAACGCCAGGTCGTAGGCGTCGAGCCCGCAGAGTCGCAGGCGTCGGTACGCGGACGGAAACATCGGCGTCAGCCGGTCTTCGTAGCTGTCGGGCACTGTGACAATGCCCACGTGCTGGACGTACACGCCGTGCTTGGTGTGAAGCGCCGACCCCATTCCTGCCAGCGATTCGAGGTTGGCATTCGCCTCGATCGGCGTCACGGACAGATAGTCGACATCGACAGTCGGCCGCGGTAAGCCGTACAACATGGCGATCGCGAACCCACCTATGCACTGGAGTTCAACCGGCTGAACAAGCACCTGGTCGACATCAAGGAAGAATGAATGCCAGGGTTCCGGTGCTCGCTCACGCAGCATATGGGAGGTGCTCCACATCGAGATCCGTCAGAAGGTTCCAGTGGCGGGCGATGGCTGGGCGCTCTTGTCGCAGCCAACGGCGCTCCGCCTCCGAGAGCGACCGCTGGCACAGAGTGTCCTCGCGCGCCAGACGCGCGTGATCCAGAAGGTCGTTCACATCGCCCAGTCTGCTTGCCACTTCCGCGTTGTGCTTCTCAGCCACCCGCCGGCCCAGTGCAACGACGAAGCCGAGTCGGTTTTGGGCATCGCGCAGTTTGGCTTCGCGCGTCAGCCACTCCCAATCGAGATCATGGTACTGGACAACGAGCCAGGGCAGGCCTTCGATGACTCGGATCTCCAAATCATCGCGAGAAATCGCGGCGAGCAGGATGACCGCCGGGTTGCGGCTTTGCCCGCCGCGCAGATGCCGGAACCCCGGATATCCCAGAGCGGCAAGAGCCTCCGCCAGCGACGCAGAATCCCACGAACCCAGGTCGCCGATCTCGAGAGGCAGAGCGGTCACCGGCAGTCGGTAGAGATCCACCATCATTAACCCGAGTTGTTGAGTCACGCGGCGCCGGCCGCTTTCCATCAGCGCGAGATACGCCTGCGACACACCCAGTTGCTCGGCGGCGCGTTGTTGCGTCAATGCCGCGAACTCACGCGCGGATCGCAGTTGGCCTGGGCGGAAGGTCCACACCGGACCATTATAACAGAATATGTAATAAACGGGTTTGCGAAAACTGGCGGTGGGCCCCGGGAAATTCGTCCTGGCGAGCGTTTTCCGGGCCGAGATCGTGTTAGCCCTTTCCGCCGATCAGGCCCACGAAACGGGGCGTCGGTCGTTTGGGTGCAGACCGCGGCGGCCAGACCCTTCGAGGCGAGCAACACAAGTTGCGCAATGAGTGTCCGCACCATTTGCGGCCGGGGATATTCCGGCAGCGCATGGTCCGGGCGAACCTGCGCGGTCGATCGCGTGGTGAGGGTGTTGCCGGCCACTCGCCACTCCGCGCCCGATAATGGCATCAGGGCTAGGAGTGCCATTGCAAGTAATCTCCGCAAACGTTACGTTCCGCCCTCCTTATCTTCGAGCGACCCGGCCGGGACCGAGCTTGTCATCGTTACGCTAGAAGATCATCTTAAGCGCCATCTGTACGACCCGCGCGGCACTGGCGCTGCTGATAACGCCCGCCGTGCTCGATCCGATGCTCGCGCCGGGCACGCCAAAGTTGGCGTGATTGAATGTATTGAAAGCCTCGGCCCGGTAGACCAGGCGATATCGCTCCTTGATGCGGAAATCCCGGTGAATACCCAAATCCAGGTTGAAGAATCCCGGACCGACCAGGATTCCGCTGCCGCTGTTTCCGAACGCGTATTGCGCCGGAGAAACGAAGCAACTGGTATTGAACCACGCGGTGAGCGTGCGCTGGCCGGAGGGCAGGTTGCCGTCGCAAATCCGATCCGGGCGTTGCGAGCCTCCGCCGGAAGAGTTCGAAACCGCGGCCGAGTAGGTCGCGGTAAAGTGCAAACCCGTCTGCGCCGTCCAGATGCCATTCAGTTCCCAATTACCCAGCAGGGCGCCCGCGAGGCCGCGGCTTACGAATTTGCGTCCTGGGCCAAAAGGAAGGTCGTATTCGTGACTGAATACCAACACCTGGGTGGCGGAGTCGGTCGTCGGTCCCCAGCCACAACTGACACACCGCGCATTTTGAGGCGTCCAGTTCCCTCCGCCGTTCGCGGCGCCCCCGTCGGAAAGATTCTGCGACCAGGTGTAGGAAAGGTTGAAACTCAACCCGCTCGAGTAGCGTTTCTGGGTCTGGATCTGTAGCGCATTGTA
This sequence comes from Candidatus Solibacter sp., assembly GCA_050014175.1. GTDB lineage: Bacteria > Acidobacteriota > Terriglobia > Bryobacterales > Bryobacteraceae > Solibacter. The sequence goes on from JBEKDV010000017.1 coordinate 9,910, forward strand.
GGTGTCCTGACCGGTGTTGCCGAACACCCGGAAACCGACTGCGAGGTTGGGGTTAATGGTGTAGTACGGCTCGCGTGGACCTTGCGCCCCCGGTCCCGGGATGCTCTGATTCACATTCAGCCCATGGTCCGTCATGTTGATGGTGCGCGTTCTGACATAAGAGACGGACAGCATGAGGTTGGGCTGCAATTGCCGTTGCACGCCCGCGCTCATCTGGATCACCTGCATATCTTTCAGGTTCTGGTTCCAAATGGTCGGAGATCCGGTGGAAAGATCCGCCGTATCCGTCAGCGGGATCAGAGTGGGCAGGGGGAAGCCGTTGGCGATCGTGTTGGCCGGCACGCCGTTCTGATCGGTCGAAAGGGTATAGCTTGTGTACCACGGAAGGTTTTTGTACAGTTCGTTGCCGGTGATGTTGGGAATCACGTAGGATCCGCCGAGCCCGGCGCGGAACACGGTCTTCGAGTCGGGGGCATAGGCCAGGCTGAGCCTGGGGGAGAAGTTGGTGGGAGCGAAATTCACCAGCCTCCGACCGTTGCCGTTCTGCCCGGCGATCTCCAGCAGTCCGGTCTGCAGGTTCAGATTGGCGTAATGGTTGTGGATCTCGTAGGGCGGGGCAAACAGATCGTAGCGCAAGCCGTAGCTGAGGGTCAGCTTGTTGGTCACGCGCCAGGAGTCTTCCGCGTAAGCGCCGAATTGCCAGAAACGCTCCCCGAAGCTTCCGATCAAGATGTTGCGGGACGCCGAACTGGGCACGCCCAGGGCGAAGTCCGCCAGCGCCGTGGCCGACGTGGAACTTCCGATCTGGCGGGCATACTGGCCGTTGAAACTGAAGCCGCCGTGGCCGGCGCCCGAAAATCCATTGAGCTGATTGCGAATGTACAGGACGCCGAATTTGAGGGTATGACTGCCGCGCACCAGCGTCAGGTTATCGTCGTATTGGTACGTGGTGGTATAGCTGTTTTCCGGGTAAGTGCTGTTATCTCCGATGTTCTCGAAGCCGGTGATGCCGAACGAGGACAGCCCTCCACTGTAAGCGTTGATGCCATTCTGCCCGGGCACGCCCAGAACGGTATCCGAGTTGAAGGCGGAGTCGGTGGGGACGACGGTTAATTTCCAGCGGACTACGCCCGCTTGCACGTCGTTGACGGTGGTGGGGCCGATCATTCTGACATAGTCGACGGTTGCCGACTGATTCTGCATGGGGCCGGCGGAGATTTCGGTATTTCCGCTGGAGTCCATAAACGGTCCGATCGGGATGGGCGAACTGGCTGGCGCGGGCAATCTGCCGGGAACGAACAGAAGCGCCCGGTCGTAACTGTACTTCGCGAACAGGCGGTCTTTCGAACCCACGTTTTCGTCGACGCGGAAATCGGTTTGATCCATTCTGGAAGTTTGCGACGGCACGTAGGTAAAATTGTTCGCCGTCCCGGCATTGGTTGCCGCCGGCAGCATACCCGCCAGTGTTACCGCCTGCGGGCTGAGCATGGATACCGGGATGACGTTCCCCGCAAAGGGTGCGCGTACGGTTGCCCCGGCCGAGTTGGTGGAGACGCTGTAAGGGTTGTAAATCGGCGTGCCCAAAGCGCTGAAGTTGCCGGTCTGCACCATCGCAACCTGCGCCGCGGTGGGAATCGTGGAGGTATACGTCTGGGGTTGAGAGGAGCGCGTTCCCTGGTAATCGCCAAAGAAAAACGTCTTATTGCGCCGGATCGGCCCCCCGAAGGTTCCGCCAAACTGATTGTAGTGGAAGGGCGGACGATGGATCCCCGCACGGTTGTTGAAAAAATTGTTGGCGGTCAAATCGGTGTTTTCGAGATATTCGAAAACATCTCCATGATACTCGTTGGTTCCGGATTTGGTCTCGACGATGGTGACGGCGCCGCCCGAGTCCCCGTACTCCGCGTCATAATTGCCGGCCATCACGTTCATCTCGTGGATGGAATCCAAAACCGGGGAGATGGTGAGATTGTCTTCCCACAGCCCGCGATTAAATAGTCCGTCGAGGAGATAACTGTTGGCTTGCGGCGTCGACCCGTTTACGGTGTAGTTGACGCTGCCTATTTGCGAATACGCGCCGGTGGCCAGGCCCGAGGACATTCCCACATTGGTGCCCGGGCTGAGCAGCAGCAGCGAGGTGAACGAGCGGCCGTTGAGCGGCAGTTCCTGGGCCTCGATATTGGACACCAGATAGGAAACGGTCCCGGTCTGCGCCTGCAGCAGCGGCGCGGAGGCCTTCACCTCTAAGGATTCCTTCGTCGTGCCTACCGTCAATTGGAGACCCAGCGTGAGAATCCTGCCGTAGTCCAACGCGACGCCCGTCTGCACCAGCGTCTGAAATCCGGAAGCGACTGCCGTGATCTTGTAGGTCCCGGTCGGGATGTTCTCCGCCGTATACTGGCCGCTGGTATTGGCGACGGCCTTGCGCTCGAAGCCCGTATCGGCGTTGGTGAGCGTGATCGTGGCCCCGGGGATTAACGCGCCGCTTTGGTCCGTGACCGTTCCGACAATGCTCCCGCTCATCACCTGAGCCACACCAGGGGTTGCCAAATGCCCGAAGAGAAGGCTCAGTAGCAAGAGTAGGGGCGCCATCATCCGGCTCAAAACCCGTGGCTGTCTCCCTTGGATCGTTCTGGCCAAAACTGCAACGGGGGAGTCTGTAATTCCAGATCGTGTTCGCATATTCATAAATGGCTCCAGGTTCGGTCCGCCAGGTATCGGCGGCTTGAACATTCTGACTTCTTCCTCTCTCGATCGGTACTACTAATCCGTACTCACTCTAGTGTTCGCGCCGGCATCGACTTCGAAATTGCCAGCGCCAGGGTCTGCCGGATCTCTTCCACCCTCGCCTCCAGCGCCTGTGCGCGGCCGCTCTCGTCAAGAATGCCGAGCCTGCCCTCATAACCCGAATCGAGCAGCAGCTCGACCATGCTGCGCATGACAGGCCACCCGACCGAATCCTGGGGTCCGGCGCGAATGCGGAAATGGCCGAGGCATCTCTCGAACGCGGCCACCAGCGCCAGCGGATCCTCGCCGGCGGACAGGACGCGCCCGCTGTCGATCGAAACCCGCATCCAGGGCGAGCCGATTTTTTCCAGAATCTGTCGCAACTCCTCGGCACGGCACAGCAGGGCGCCCCACAGGTCGATACTAATAACGATTCCCCACCGCTCGCCCGCGGCTGCGATTTGAGGATAGACTCGATCGGAATTGTCCAACCCCAGGCCGGCAAGGAGAATCTGAGCGCAGCCGGCCTCGGCCGCCCAACGTAGTGTGCCTTCCAGATCGGGACAGATCGAGCCCGGCAGCGGGGCACACGATTCGGCTCCCACCTCCACCGCCGCGAAGGCGATGCCGTGCCGATCCACCAGCCGCCGCACCGCCGCGGCGTTACGGCACTCCCGCGGGAGCTCCGGGCCGACCTCGATAAAATGAAGATCCAGCCGGCCAGCCCAAGCCAGACATCGATCGAATTCCCAACCCTCCTTTTCGAGGCTGGAATAATGAAAGGCGAGTTTTGGGACCGCCAGCATGGGGCAATCCTAAGCGCCCCGATCCGGGCGGTCAAGACTTTACCCGCTAAGTCGATTAAGTTCAATCATTTGAGCGGGTGGTGGCTCGCTGGTGACCCGAAAGTAACCTGCGAGTAGCAGGTTAACCGCGAAGGGCGCGGTGCTACAATGGCCTGTAACATTATGGAGGAGATTCCCGCAGCCAAGCGTAAGCCGGGAGGACTGGGCGAGGAGGAAGCCGAGATCGAAGCGGTGCTCGGGTCGAGGCTCTTCCTGCGCGCTCCCCTGCTATCGCGGATGCTCGCCTACATCTGCGAGCAATCGTTGCGGGGGAATGCGGACGCGTTGAAGGAGTACGCGATCGGGACCATGTCGCTCGGGCGCGGAGACGATTTCGATCCGGAGCACGATAGCATCGTGCGGGTCATGGCCACGCGCCTGCGGAAGCGGCTGGCCGAGTATTACACCACGGAAGGCGCCGGGCATCACGTAAAGATCTTTCTCTCGGAGGTTGGTTACACGCCGCTGTTCGTGGCAGAGCCGTCCGCGGATCGTCTGGCGGCCTTGAATGCCGGGTCGTCGGCGCCTGCCGAGCTTGGCGCCCGCACCGCGCTGGCTCGCCTCGCGCCGTATCTGGCGGTGGGCGCATTGTGCGCCGCGCTGGGCGGTCTCCTGGTGGGGAGCCTATTGCGCCCGGCACAGGAAGGCGGCCTCGCGGCGGCGGGACCGAATGTCCGCGCGATCTGGTCGGAGATGCTGAAACCGGATCAGGCCGCCGATGTCGTGCTGGCGGATTCCACGTTCGGGCTGCTTCAGAGCCTGACCGGAAAGTCGGTTTCGCTCACCGACTACCTCTCGCGGCAGTATATGCTGCTCCCGGAGTTGGCCGAACCGGATTCGCCGCGGCGCGGCGAACTAACTGACATTATCACCCGGCGATACACCAGCATGGCCGACGTTCAGATGGCAATCAAGGTGTTCGCCTTGGCGCGGGGCACCCGCGCGCGCGTCTCGATTGTATTCGCCCGCGACTATTCCGTGACTCAGATGCAATCGGACAACGTGATTCTGGCCGGCAGCGCGAATTCGAATCCTTGGGTTGCCACTTTCAATAATGCTCTGAACTTCCGGTTCGAAGAGGGCAGTATCGTTCGCAACCTGGCGCCGAAAGCGGGGGAACAGTCCACCTACTCCATAAGCCAAGTGCCGGAAGGCGTCTCGCAAGGCTACTCTATAGCAGCATTTCTGCCCAAGAATGGGGGCGGGAGGTCGGTTCTGATTGCCGCGGGAACAGAGGCCCAAGGGACTCTGGCAGCCGCCGACTTCTTGACCAGCGAGGACCAGTTGCAGGCGTTTCGCTCCAAGCTGCCGCGGAAACCATTAGTGCGCTTTCCCCATTTCGAAGTCCTTCTGCGAACGAATAAATGGTCAGGCGGCTTCGAGGTAGTGGCCTTCCGATTGATCTAATTTAATGGGATGCCGGCGGGCAGAGCCGACGCGGCGGTTTTGCCCGCCGCCGCACCCCGATCGGCCTCGCTCCGCTCGGCCTCCCTACCTTCCGCGGCGAGCAAGACCGCGGGAGAAGCCGAAGAGATTCCGTTGTTCTTCACATTGATTCCTGTTCTCGCCCTGCTCAGTAATTACGACCGGGGAAGCTGCTCCTTCCGATCCGCCTTCAAGCATGGATTCGCGTTGATGCTCGATACGCCAAGGGATTAGGAGTCGGCGGACGCGTCGTCATCCAATCGGCCATCGCGGCCCCGCTCTCGACCATGGTACGAGAAGTGAATACTTCGCCACGGAACTCGCGTCTGCCAGCTTTCATGCACCCTTGGCGCGTTCTATTCTTGCCGCGGCGGGCGGCTACAGGGTAAAATTACACAATGAGCTCGTATTCTTATGTCCGCTCTGTTATCCGGACCTCAGTGTGCCTGGCCGTCGCGCTGGCCGCGCCAGTCTCTTTCGGAGCGGCAGCCGACCGGCAGCAGGCTCAAGCCCAGTTGCTCGATCACGCCGAGTTCCTTTGCGCGAATTGCTTCTTCGGAGCGAGCGACTATTATTACTGCTTCGCGGCGGACAATAAGGTCCTGATCGGCTATCAAAAGACTCCGGTTTTGAACTACACGGACAAATCGAAGAATTACCTGGCGCCGGCCCACCCCTCGTGGGCGGCCTGGACCGCGCCCGGCCAGACCGTGCCGATCAGCTACGATGACAAGCACATCTGGGTCGATCGAGTGAAACAGGAAAAGCGGGGTTTCCGGGCGCATTTACAGGCGATCTTTTTCTGGGCCAGCCGGGCGGACAGTAAACAGGTAAGGCTCACCCGGAGCTCCATGCGAGACATCTTCACCGGCAGTGACCAATGCCGGGGTGCCGGTGGGGCAAAGGCCAATTAACATTAACCGGCGTTCCCAATTCGCCGGCGCTGACAGCCGCTGGCTGTCAGTGAGGCTGTTTTGGCTCCGCCGTGGCGCCTTTTGGCGTGCTCTTCGCATCGGCCACCGAGACCGAACGAAGAACATTGACCGACGGTAGAGTCGAGGCGTCCCAACCGCCGCCGAGGGCCTTGATGAGATCCACTGCCGCGGTCATGCGCCTTTGCAGAATGGTGATGGCGGTCTGCTGGTCGCCTAATGCGATGATCTGCGTCGTGATGACGTTCAGATAGGAATCCGTTCCGGCCTTGTACCGTTCCGTTTCGAGAGTCAGCGCCTGCTGGGCAGCGACCACGGCTTCCTGCTCCTGCACCGCCTCTTGTGCCAGGTAGCGCAGATTCGAAAGATCGTCCTCCACTTCCTGAAAGGCCGAGAGAACCGTCTGCCGGTAAGCGGCAACCGTCGCGTCGTATGCGGCTTCCGCGCCTTCCAACGCGGCCCCGCGGCGGCCAAAATCGAACAGTGTCTGCGGCAGCGAGGGCCCCGCCGACCAGGTGCGGCTCGCGAAGGTGAACAGAGTCGCCAGATTCGTGGAAAGTAGACTCGGGCTTGCCGAAAGAATCAACGTGGGATAATAAGCGGCTTCGGCCACACCGACGTTGGCGTTGGCGGCCGCCACCTGGCGCTCATTCGCCGCGATATCGGGACGCCGCTCCAGAAGTTGCGATGGCACACCCACCGGAATGGGCGGAGGCGGACCGGCGATCGAGCCGGTGCCAATATCGAGGGAGGCTGGCTGCTGGCCGGTCAGCACGGCTATGGCGTGCTCGTCCTGCGCTCGCGAGATGTGCATGTCGATACTCTGGGCCTTCGCACTGGCAAGCTGGGTTTGCGCCAGGGTAATATCGGACTTCGACGCCACTCCGCCTTTATAGCGGTTGGTCGTGAGCTGCAGGTTCTTCTCGTAGGCGGCGATGGTATCGCTGAGCACCTTCATCTGCATGTCCTGCGCCGCCAGCAGGAAATAATCGGTCGCCACGAGCGCCTGCTGGCTGAGCCGGATATTTTCCAGATCGGCCGCGCTCACCTGCGCGTTGCTCACCGCATTCTCCACCGACAAACGAACCCGGCCCCACAGATCCGGCTCCCAAGTCGCGGTCGCGGGCAACGAAAAGCTCTGGGCGGAGGTACCCGTACCCCTTCCCGCATTCGCTCCCGTGTAGCTTTGCGAGATCGCCGGAGTCGATCCGATGGTGGGATAGTAGTTGGCGTGAGCGGCGGCAACCAGTGCCCGCGCCTGCCGGAACTGCGCTTCCGCCACCTTTACATTCTGGTTATTGACGTTGACCATCTCTTCCAGCCGGTTCAGTTGCGGATCGCCGAAGATCTCCCACCACTTGCCCTTGGGCAGACTGTCGCCGGGCGCCGCCATCTTCCACTCGTCGTTGCCGACCAGCTCTTTGAGGGCCGGCGGCGTCGCTGCCACCGGCCTCTGGTATTTCGGGCCGATCGCACAACCTGAGCAGAGGAGGCAGGCCAGAACTATGATTCTCGAATGTCGCGTCATCAGTCACCGTTCTCCGCGACCCCGCCGGGAATAAGAAAACCAGGACGGTGCCGGTAACTCGGCTGCCGCCGCGTGAAACGCTTGCGCAGCCGGTCGAAATAAAGATAAATCACGGGCGTCGTGAACAAAGTCAACATCTGGCTGACCAGGAGGCCGCCAACAATGGAAATTCCCAGCGGCCTCCGCAACTCCGCTCCAGCGCCCCAGCCCAGCGCCATCGGCAACCCGCCGAGCAGCGCGCACATGGTCGTCATCATGATCGGCCGGAACCTCAGCAGACAGGCCTGGTAGATCGCATCCCGCGAATTCATCCCTTCGTTCCGTTCCGCCGCCAGCGCGAAATCGATCATCATGATGGCGTTCTTCTTCACGATGCCGATCAGCAGGATGATTCCGATCATGCCAATCAGGTCCAGGTTGCTCTTGAACAGGACCATGGCCACCAGCGCTCCCACGCCGGCCGACGGCAGCGTCGAGATGATGGTCAGCGGGTGGATCAGGCTCTCGTACAGCATTCCCAGCACGATGTACACGGCGATCAGCGCCGTCGCGATCAGGATGGGCTGATTCTGCAGCGCCTCCTGATAAGCCCGCGCCGTGCCGGCGAAATTGCCCGTGATGTCGGCAGGCAGGCCCATCTCCACTTCCGCCCGCTTGATCGCCGCCACGGCGTCGCTCAGCGGAACATTTTCCGCCAGGTTGAACGAAAGCGTCGTCGCCGGGAACTGCCCCTGGTGCGGCAGCGAAATCGGCGTGAGCCCTTGTGTGAAGTGCGTGAAGGTCGACAAAGGAACGTCGGTGCCTTTGGGCGTCTGCACGTAGATCGTATTGAGGAAATCCGGGCTTTGCCACCACCGCTGCTGCAAGGCCAGAACCACGTGGTACTGATTGATCGACTTGTACATTACCGAGACCTGGCGCTGGCCAAAAGCGTCGTACAGCGCCGAGTCCACCGCTTGCGCCGTGAGACCGAGGCGGGACGCGGTATCGCGGTCGATGACCACATTCGACGACAAGCCGGAGTTCTGCTGGTCGCTAGAGACGTCCGCAATCTCCGGAATCGCCGAGAGCCGATCCAGAAGTTTCGGCCCCCATATCGCCAGCGAGTCGAAACTGGGCCCCTGCAGCGTGTACTGGTATTGCGCGTTGCTTTGCCGGCCGCCGATGCGCACGTCCTGCGAGTTCTGCAGGAACAGGCTAGCCCCGGGCACTCCCGAAGTCTGCCGGCGCAGACGCGCGATCACCTGGTCCGAGGTGGCCTTGCGGACGCCCACCGGCTTGAGCTGAACGTTGATCATCGCCGAGTTCGCGCCGCCGAATCCGCCCCCGCTGGAGCCTGCCACCATGGTGACTGTTTCGACATCCGGGTCCGACCGGACCTTCTCCTCGAACCATTTCGCCTTGTCCACCAGCGCCTGGTAGGAGATGTGCTGCTGCCCCTGGACAGCGCCCTGCAGACGCCCCGTATCCTGCTGCGGGAAAAACCCTTTCGGGATCTTGTCGTATAGGTAGACGTTAATGGCCAGCGTAAGCAACAGCGTCACCAGGATGGTCGCGGGATGATCCAGCACCACGTTGAGCGCCGACGCATAAGTGGAGATAACCCACCGGTAGACTCTTTCGGTCTGGTTGTAGAGGTATCCGTGCCCCCGGTCTTCCTTGAGAAGCCACGCGCACATCATCGGGACAACCGTCAGGGAGACAACCATCGAGATGGCGATGGCCACCGAAAGAACCACCGCGAATTCACGGAACAGCCGCCCCACGACGCCGCTCATCATCAGGATGGGGATGAAGACGGCAATCAGCGAGATGCTCATCGACAGCACGGTGAATCCAATCTCCTCCGCGCCTTTCAGGGCAGCCGCCATCGGTTTCATGCCATTTTCGATGTGGCGCGTAATGTTTTCGATCACCACAATGGCATCGTCCACGACGAATCCCGTCGCAATGGTCAGCGCCATCAGCGAAAGATTGTCCAGGGTGTACCCGATCAGATACATCGCCCCGAACGTGGCGATGATGGATACGGGCACCGAGATGCTCGGTATGAACGTCGACCAGGCGCTGCGCAGGAAGACGAACACCACCAGAACCACCAGCGCAATGGAGACGATCACGTTGCGCTGCGCATCCCTCAGCGAGTCCCGCGTCGTGATCGTGCGGTCGCTCGCGATCTTGAAGCGCACCGACGGCGGAAGCTGGGCCTGAAACTGCGGCATCAGAGCTTTTATCCGCGCCACCGTGTCGATGATATTGGCGTTCGGCTGGCGGCTGATCTGGATCTGCACCATCGGATTGCCGTTGATTACGCCGAAGTTCCGCACATCTTCATTGGCATCGATGACATTGCCGAGGTCCGACAGGCGCACGGGCGCGCCTTTCCGATAGACCACCACCAGATCCTTGTAGTCCTTCGCCAGGAAAAGCTGGTCGCTGGCATAAACCGGAATCTCCATCTCCGAGTTCGAGAGCGAGCCTTTCGGTTTGTTCGCATTGGCGCTTTGCAGGAACGAGCCGATCTGATCGAGACCCACGTTGTACCGCGAGAGCGGCTGCGGATTCACTTCCACCCGAACCGCGGGAAGCGAACTCCCCCCCACCTGAACCTGGCCGACGCCTTTGACTTGCGCCAGTTTCTGCGCAAACACCGAGGAAGCGATGTCGTACAACTGCGGCCGCGGCACGATATCCGACTCCAGCGTCATCAGCAGAATCGGCTGGTCGGCCGGATTGATTTTCCGGTATCTTGGGAGGGAGGGTAGATTCGAAGGCAGTGTCCCCGCCGAGGAGTTAATCGCCGCCTGCACTTCGCGCGCCGCTCCATTGATGTCGCGGCTAAGATCGAACTGCAGGGTCACCGAAGCGCTTCCAACCGAGCTTCTGGATGTCATTTCCGTGACACCCGCGATGCGCGTGAACTGCTTCTCCAGCGGAGTCGCCACTGCCGCCGCCATCACATCGGGACTCGCTCCCGGCAGGCCGGCGCTGACCATGATGGTCGGGAAGTCCACCTCCGGCAACGCCGAAACCGGCAACAGCGTGTAGCCGATGCCTCCGGCCAGCGTCACCGCCGCCAATAGCAGCGTCGTGGCGACCGGTCTCTCGATGAATGGCGTGGAAATGCTCATATGCGCCAGCCTTAACTCAATTCGGGCCCGGGAAGAAGTTCTTGACGCTTGTCGGAGCCGCGGGAGCGCGCGACCCAGGCCGCCGCCCGTCCGAAATACAAATAGATCACCGGCGTCGTGAAAAGCGTCAGCACCTGGCTGACCAGCAGTCCGCCGATGATGCAGATGCCCAGCGGTTTTCGCAATTCCGAACCCACGCCGCTGCCGAAGGCCAGCGGCACGGCGCCCAGCAGCGCGGCCATCGTCGTCATCATGATCGGACGGAAGCGCAGCAGGCACGCCTGGTAGATCGCCTCCTCCGGCGATTTTCCCTCCTTGCGCTCCGCTTCCAGCGCAAAGTCGATCATCATGATGGCGTTCTTCTTCACAATGCCGATCAGAAGAATGATCCCAATCAGCGCGATCACATCCAGGTCCTTCTTGAATATAACCAGCGCCAGGATCGCGCCCACTCCGGCCGATGGCAGCGTGGAAAGAATCGTGATGGGATGGATAAAGCTCTCGTACAGCACGCCCAGAACCAGGTACACCGTGACCATCGCCGCCAGGATCAGGGTCGACTCGTTGGCCAGCGACGATTCAAACGCGTGGGCCGTTCCCTGGAAGCTCGGTTCGATGCTGGCCGGCATGCCCAGCCCCTGCGTAACCTGCTTGATATGCTCCACTGCCGCGCCCAGCGACGCTCCCGGAGCCAGATTAAATGAAAGAGTAACCACCGGGAACTGGCTCTGGTGGTTGATCGTAATGGGAGACGGAACCATGGTTGCTCTCACAAACGCCCGCAGCGGAGCCGGCGCCAGCGCCGCCGCGCCCGTGAGAGCGCTATTCGTCCCCGCCAGCGCAATCGTCGTCGCCAGATTGGCCGACGCCGATCCGATGGGCACATACATGTCTCCCAGGGCCGCCGTGTCCCGCTGATAGTGGGGCGCCACTTCCAGAATCACGTGGAACTGATTGGTCTGTGTATAGATCGTCGATACCTGCCTCTGGCCGAAGGAATCGTAGAGCGCGTCGTCGACGTTCTGCGGCGTGATGCCCAGCCTGCCCGCGGTGTCGCGATCGATACTCACCAGCAGTCCCAGGCCGTTGTTCTGCTGATCGCTCGCCACATCCCGCAGTTCCGGTAGCCGCTTCATCCGCTCCACCAGGCGCGGAGCCCACAAATCCAGCAGCGCTTTGTCGGGCGCATCCAGCGCATACTGGTATTGCGTCCGGCTGATCCGGTCTTCCACCGTCAGATCCTGCACCGGCTGCATGAAAAGCTCGATCCCCGCCACCTGTTGCACCTTCGACTCCAGCCGCCGGATCACATCCACCGCGGAAACATCGGAGCGCTCTTCGAGCGGCTTCAGCGTGATCTGGATACGGCCGCTATTCATCGTCGTGTTCACGCCATCGGCGCCGATGAACGAGGTGAGATTCTCCACCGCCGGATCCTGGCGGATCGCCTGCACCAGTTCCTGCTGCCGCTGGGACATGGCGGAAAACGATATCGTCTCGGGCGCCTGCGAGATGCCCAGGATCGCACCCGTATCCTGCACCGGGAAGAATCCCTTCGGGACCATGATGTATAGGTAAATCGTGAGGCCGAGCGTGCTCACAGCCACCAGCAGCGTCAGGGGCTGATGACGCAGCACCACCCGGACCATCCTGCCGTACCCTTCGATGGTCTTGACGAAGCACCACTCCGAAAAACGGTACAACCGGCCCTGCTCGGCTGCCGGATGGTGCCGCAGAATGCGCGCCGCCATCATGGGCGTCAGCGTCAGCGACACAAATGCCGAAAACATGATGGTGACCGCCAGAGTCACCGCGAATTCCCGGAACAGGCGCCCCACAATATCCGCCATGAACAGCAGCGGAATCAGCACCGCGATCAGCGAAACCGTCAACGACACGATGGTGAACCCGATCTCCGCCGATCCCTTCAGCGCGGCGTCCATGGCGGAATCGCCCATCTCGATATAGCGCGAGATGTTTTCGATCATCACGATCGCGTCATCCACCACAAAACCGGTGGAAATCGTCAGCGCCATCAGCGAAAGGTTATCCAGGCTGTACCCCAGCAGGTACATCACCGCGAACGTGCCGATCAGCGACAGAGGCACGGCGATGCCCGGAATGATCGTGGCCGAAGCGCTGCGCAGGAAAAGAAAGATGACCATCACCACCAGCACCGTGGTCAGCATCAGTTCGAATTCCACGTCTCTCACCGACGCCCGGATGGTCGTCGTACGGTCGGTGATGACCTGCACCTTGATCCCTTCCGGCAGAGATGCTTCGATTTGCGGAAGCAGCCCCTGCACCGTATCGACCACGTTGATGATGTTGGTCCCGGGCTGCCGCTGAATATTCAGAACAATGGCCCGGTCGGCGTTTACCCAAGCCGCGAGCTTGGTGTTTTCCGCGCCGTCGATCACGGTGGCGACATCTCTGATTCGCACCGGCGCCCCGTTGCGGTAGGCAATGATGATCGGGCCGTACTGCGCGCCGGCCTGAAGCTGGTCGTTGTCGTTAATCGTCCAGGCCTGGTCCGGTCCATCGAAGCTGCCCTTGGCCTGGTTCACGTTGGCGCTGCTCAGCGCCGTTCGCAGAGCCTCCATACTCAGCCCATAGGATGCCAGCGCCGTGGGATTGGCCTGCACCCGGACGGCCGGACGCTGCCCTCCGCTGATGCTCACCAGGCCCACGCCTTTGAGCTGGGAAATTCTCTGCGCCATGCGCGTTTCCGCCAGCTCCTCGACTTTCGGCAGCGGCACCGTCGAAGACGTAATGGCCAGCGTCAGAATCGGCGCGTCGGCCGGATTCGTCTTGCTGTAAATAGGAGGCACCGGAAGATTGTTGGGAAGAAAACTGGTGGCTGCGTTGATGGCGGCCTGCACCTCCTGCTCGGCTATGTCGATGCTGAGATCGAGCGAAAACTGCAGCGTGATCAGCGAACTGCTGAAAGAACTGATCGACGTCATCTGCGTCAGTCCGGGCACCTGGCCGAACTGTTTCTCCAACGGCGCGGTGATCGAAGACGTCACTACCTCCGGGCTCGCGCCCGGGTAAAACGTCTGGATTTGAATGGTCGGGTAGTCCACCTGGGGCAGCGCCGAAACCGGCAACTGCCGGAAAGCCGTGACACCGACGAGCACCACGCCCGCCATCATCAGCGATGTCGCCACCGGCCTCAGGATGAAGGTGCGCGAGGGGCTCACTGACCAGCGCCTCCGCTCTGGCCCTTCTTGAAGCCGCCTTCGCCTTTCTTAAACGTGCCGTCGCCCTTCTTGAATCCCCCGCGGCCGCCCCGTCCGCCACGGCCGCCCCGTCCGGCTCCGCCGCCGCCGGCGTCATAGCCTGGCGGGTTGTCCATCTCTCCGGCCTTCCGTACTCTGACTGCGGCACCTTCAATCAGCCTGTCGGTGCCATCCACCACTACCTGGTCCCCGTCCGAGATGCCGCCGAGAATGTCGGCTGAGGTCTGCGTAGTGATACCCACCTGCACCGTTTTCAGATGCACCCTGGAATCCTCATCTACGACATACACGAACGTGCCCTGCTGGCCGTTCTGGACCGCCACGTTGGGGACGACGATTTGATTGGCGAGCGTGTCCACCAGCAGGCGTATGTTGACGAATTGCTGCGGGAAGAGCGCATTGTCCTTGTTGTCGAAAACCGCCTTCAGCTTCGAGGTGCCGGTGGTATTGTCGATCTGATTGTCGAGGGTCACCAGCATCCCCGATGCCAGCTTCTTGGAATTGTCCCGGTTATACGCATCCACCGGCAGGTGCGCACCCGCTCGCAGCTTCTGCGTGACCGCCGGCAGGCTGTCCTCGGGAATGGTAAACAGCACGGCGATCGGCTGGAGCTGGGTGATCGTGATCATGCCGCTCGCGTCGGAGGCGTGCACGATGTTGCCGGGATCCACCAGGCGCAGACCTAAGACACCCGTAATCGGCGCCGTGACTTTGGAATAAACCAATTGCAGCTTGGCGTTTTCGATGTTGGCGAGATCCTGCTTGTCGGTGGCTTCGTACTGCGCCACCAGCGCCTTCTGCGTATCCAATTGCTGACTCGGAATCGCGTCCGTCTGCACCAATTGCGTGTAACGTTCGAGATCTACCTTCGCGTTGGCCAGCACCGCCTGGTCGTGCGCCAGCGTAGCTTGTGACATATCCAGTTGAACCTGGTAAGGCCGCGGGTCGATCTCGATCAGCACCTGGCCCTCCTGGACCAGATCGCCTTCGTTGAAATGCAATTTCATTAACTGGCCGTCCACCCGCGACTTGACCGTAACCGTGTAGTACGCACTCACGTTGCCCAGCCCGTTCAGATAGACCGGAATGCTGGAGCGCGCGACCTTCGTCACGACGACTGGCACCGGACCCAGACCCGCGCCCCTGCCGCCTCCGCCAAAGCCTCCGCCTCCTCCGCCCTGGCCCTTCTGCGCGCCGGCGACCGGGTGGCCGGCACGCCAGACCGCGTACCCCGCCACACCCACGATGATCAGCAGGAAAACAACCCAGATCAGCCCGCGTTTCTTCGATTTTCCGGAGCTGGGCGGCGTTGGCACATGTTGACCGGGCGGATGCACGTCCGGCAACGATTCAGGGGTTTTTTCGTTCGTCGTCATTATTCAAACGGCCTCTGGAAAAGCGAAGGACATCTTGGGATCGCCGGACATCGGAGCTCTCCCGTTCTCATGAGAGCGGTGGGATGGATACGTCGGCACTCCCACATGGATCGTTTCACACTGGCAACCCACCTGTCCAAATACGTCAGTAATCGTTGTCGATTACTTTAACATATCAACCTCGCTGGTCCCAATGGCACTTAATGGGGGTGTGCCAGCCTGCTCGGACCCGTCGAGGCGCCCGTCAGCACGCCAATCTGGAACTCCTGGCCCGCATTGTGGGCGGCAATCGCACGGCCGGCAATCGCCAGCGGAACCGCCTTCGGCGCGCCGGCCGGCGTGAACCCGCTGAATCCGACGTTTTGTCCGTTCCGGATCAAAGAGGCAGCTTCGGCTGCCGTAAACACAGGAAATGGGAATTTCATGTGGTCTCTTATCGCGATTCGTCGTGCGTGGGCTGGAGACGAAACAACGCCAGCAGTTCGCGGGCCGCCGCGAAGGGCGTCATCCGCCCGCGATGCACCTCTTCCCGCAACACCGAAAGCCGCCCGGCCACCGCGCGGTTCCGCCGGAACAGTTCCTCCAGACCCAGCATCGTCAACTCGTCCATCCATTCGAGTGCCTGGCGATTGCGCAGCCTGGCCAGGAAGCCATTGCCTTCCAGCAACTCCCGATGATCCAGCACCATCTGCCACACTTCCGCGATGCCTTCTTTGGCGATCGACGAGCAGGTCAATACGCGCGGCGTCCAGCCGTCGGCGGAAGCCGGGAACAGGTGCAAGGCGCCCGCGTATTCGATGCGCGCCCGTTCGGCCTTCGCTTTGTTGTCGCCATCCGCCTTGTTGATGGCCATGCCGTCGAGCATCTCGATGATGCCGCGCTTCATGCCCTGCAACTCGTCGCCCGCGCCGGCCAGCATGAGCAGCAGGAAGAAATCTGTCATCGACCGCACCGCCGTCTCGCTCTGCCCCACGCCCACCGTCTCCACCAGGATGTTGCGATAGCCGGCGGCCTCGCACAACAGCATGGTTTCGCGCGTCCGCCGGGCCACGCCGCCCAGGTGGCCCTGCGCCGGCGAGGGGCGAATGAACGCCCCATCCTCCACCGCCAGCCGCTCCATGCGGGTTTTATCGCCCAAAATGCTTCCGCCCGAGATGGGACTCGACGGATCCACGCTCAGCACCGCGACATTCTCGCCGCGCTCGCGGATCAGGTGCATGCCGAGCGCGTCGATGAAGGTGCTCTTGCCCACCCCCGGCACGCCCGTAATCCCCACGCGCAGCGCATGGCCGGTGTGCGGCAACAGCGCGTCCAGCAGGCGCGCCGCCAGTTCGCCATCGGAGGGCAGATTGCTCTCGATTACGGTGATGGCGCGCGCCAGGACCATGCGGTCGCCGCCCAACACCCCATCCATATACCGCTCCAGCGGCAGCCGCCTGGGACCACGAGTCTGCATCACCGCCACTCCGTAGGTGTGCACATGGCCGCACGCTCCGCGGAATTGGTGGGGCGGACCCCCCGGTCCGCGCGGGACGCGCTCGTCCCGCATCCTGGACAACCACGGCAGCATCCTGAAAGGGGCGAGAGGCCGACGGGGGCGTCGGCCGCGGACCAGGGGGTCCACCCCACCAACACAACCCTAGACGCCACGCGCCCTCCCCATCAGCGCGTGCAGGATCTTCTGCGCGGCCACCGGGATCACCGTGCCGGGGCCGTACACGTCGGTCACGCCCGCCTCAAACAAGGCCGCGTAATCCTGCGGCGGTATCACTCCGCCCACCACCACCACAATATCCTCGCGGCCCAGTTTCTTCAGCTCGCCGATCGCTTCCGGCACCAGCGTCGAATGGCCGCCGGCCAGACTGGAGACACCCAGCACGTGGACGTCGTTCTCCACCGCCATGCGCGCCGCCTCGCGGGGCGTCTGGAACAGCGGACCGACATCCACATCGAAACCCAGATCGGCGAACGCCGTGGCGATCACCTTGGCGCCGCGGTCGTGCCCGTCCTGCCCCATCTTCGCCATCAGGATGCGCGGCCGCCGGCCCTCCATGCGCGCGAACTCTTCCGCCAGCGCCTGGGCTTCCTTGAACTGCGGATTGTCCTGGCTCTCGGCGGAATACACGCCGGAGATTGTCCGGTTCACAGCCTGATACCTCCCGAATACTTTTTCCAGCGCCGATGAAATCTCTCCCAGTGTAGCCCGCAACCTGGCTGCCCGAACCGAGAGTTCCAGCAGGTTGCCCGCGCTTTCCGCCGCCGTGGTGAGCGCCCCGAGCGCCGCATCCACCGCGCCCCGATCGCGCGTCGCGCGGATTTCCGCCAGGCGCCGAAGCTGCGATTCCCGCACGGCCTTGTTGTCTACAATGCGCACATCGAGCTGTTCGGCTTCCGCCGGCCTGTACTTGTTGACCCCGACGATGGTTTCCCGCGCCGAATCGATCTGCGCCTGCCGCCGCGCGGCCGCCTCTTCGATCCGCATCTTCGGAATCCCCGTCTCGATGGCCTTCGCCATGCCGCCCAGCCCTTCGATCTCCTGTATGTGGTGCCAGGCATTGTGCATCAGCTCGTGGGTGAGAGACTCCACATAGTAACTGCCCGCCCAGGGGTCCACAACCTTGGTAATGCCCGTTTCCTCCTGCAGGAAGATTTGCGTGTTGCGCGCGATGCGCGCCGAGAAGTCCGTCGGCAGGGCAATGGCTTCGTCCAGCGCATTCGTATGCAGCGACTGCGTGTGGCCCAGCACCGCCGCCAGCGCCTCCACGCACGTGCGCGGCACATTGTTGAAGACATCCTGCGCCGCCAGGCTCCACCCGGAGGTCTGCGAGTGCGTGCGCAGCGCCATCGATTTCGGGTTCTTCGGATGAAAACCCCGGATGATCTTGGCCCACAGAATGCGCGCCGCGCGCATCTTGGCGATCTCCATGAAATGGTTCATGCCGATGCCCCAGAAGAAGCTCAGCCGCGGCGCGAAGGTGTCGATATCCAGGCCCGACTGGATGCCCGTGCGGATGTACTCCAGCCCGTCCGCCAGCGTGTAGCCCAGTTCCAGATCGGCGCTCGCGCCGGCTTCCTGCATGTGGTAACCGGAGATCGAGATGCAGTTGAACTTCGGCATATTCTCCGAGCAATATTGGAAAATGTTGCCGATGATGCGCATCGAGGGCCCGGGCGGATAAATATACGTGTTCCGCACCATGAACTCTTTCAGAATGTCGTTCTGAATGGTCCCGCTCAAGTCTTTGGTGGCCACGCCCTGCTCTTCCGCCGCCACAATATAGAACGCCATGATGGGCAAAACCGCGCCGTTCATCGTCATGGAGACGGACATCTGTCCCAACGGGATCTGGTCGAAGAGAATCTTCATGTCCTCGACCGAATCGATGGCCACCCCGGCCTTGCCCACATCGCCGGAGACGCGCTCGTTGTCGGAATCGTAGCCGCGGTGCGTCGCCAGGTCGAACGCCACCGAGAGGCCCTTCTGGCCCGCCGCCAGATTGTGCCGGTAGAACGCATTCGACTCTTCCGCGGTGGAGAATCCGGCGTATTGCCGGATGGTCCACGGCTGCATGGCGTACATCGTGGAGTAGGGTCCGCGCAGAAACGGCGGTACGCCCGCCGCGTACTCCAGGTGCTGCATGGCATCCAGATCGCCGGCCGTGTACCACGCCTTCACGGGGATGTGTTCCGCCGTTTTCCAGACCGGCGAGCCTTCCCCGGGTCCCGCCGTATGCGAGTTCTGCGGCCGCAATTGGTAGTCGATTTTAGAGAAGTCCGGTCTCATTGCACGCTCCTCATGCCCAGTTTGTCCTGCCACAGGGTCAGGGTCTGTATGGCGTCGCTGAAGACGTGTATGAAGCCTTGCACCCCGGCCTTTTGCAATGCCCCGATCTGGTCCTTCGGGTTGCCGGCCACCAGCACCGGGACCTTCACCGCAGCACACACTTCCTGCGCGAAGGCCAGGTACTCGGGGTCGGAGCTGCATAACACGATCAGGTTCGCGTCCGTCCCCTGGTACTCCTCCGCCTCCACCATGTCGAAGCCCGCGCAGCCGAAGAAATTGAAACAGAAGTTGGAGCGCGCGCCCTTCATCTTCACGTCGCCGCGCTTGAGCAGCAGCACTTTCGGGTACCGCCCCGTAACGCGCGCGTGTTCGGTGGTGCGCTCGCGGATCTTCTCGTACGGTTCAGCCACACGGGCCGGCGGCAGCGGGCTCGCGCCATCCGTCGCCGGGACTTCCGCTTCCGGCGTCTTCTCTGCCACGTTGGGATAATTGTTGACTCCCACCAGCGCGCGCTTGCGGGCCGAATACGCCTTGTCCCGCGCCGCGCGCGTTTCCCCTATCGCCTTCCCGATGGATCCCGCCTCCAGCGCTTTCGCGTAGCCCCCTTCGGCCTCTATCTGCCGGAAAAGCTTCCAGCCCTCGC
The DNA here is from genome assembly GCA_050014175.1 of Candidatus Solibacter sp. Classification (GTDB taxonomy): domain Bacteria; phylum Acidobacteriota; class Terriglobia; order Bryobacterales; family Bryobacteraceae; genus Solibacter. Next base: position 29,543 of record JBEKDV010000017.1, read on the forward strand.
GCCCCAGCGCGTCCGTCAACGCCTCGATGTAATACGAGCCGCCGGCGGGGTCGGCCACGGCGTCGAGGTGCGATTCTTCCTTGAGAATCCGCTGCACGTTCAACGCCAGGTGCGCATCGAACGCGAACGGCTCCACCGTAAGCTGGTCGCAGCCTCCCAGCACCGCCGAAAGCGCCTCGGTGGTGACGCGCAGCAGGTTGCTGTACCGGTCGTAGGCGCTCTTGTTGCGCCGCGGCGTGCGCACGTGCAGGCGCATGCGGCAGGCGCCGTCGTCCGTGGGGCCGAAGGCGCTCACCGCCAGCGCCCACAGGATGCGCGCGGCGCGCAATTTGGCGATTTCGATAAAGTAGCTCGGCCCCACCGCGAAAACAAACTCGATCTGCGGCGCGACCGTGTCCACCGGCAGGGTGGCCGTCAGCGCAGCCAGCCGCTCCACGCCCGCGGCGATCCCGTAGCCCAACTCCTGCACCGCGTGCGCGCCGGCTTCGTGCAGCAGGTCGGCCCGTATCGCCTTGGGCCCCGGCTTGGAATTCTGCGCGATTTCCCAGCTTCGGCCCGTGCCGCGCGTGAACGGATAGCGGCCCGGCGATGTTCGCAGTTGCCCCTCCAGCCCGGCCAGCGCCTCCTGGCGGTAATAGGGCCGTATGGCCAGCCCTTCCTCGCTGCGCCAGACCAGTTTCTTTTCGTAGTCCGCGCCCTTCAGGTCCTTGGCGATGGCGGCTTCCCACGCCGCCGTGGAAACCGGCGGAAAGTCCAGGCGCAAATTCAAAACATCGCCGCCTGCTCCGGCTTCAGGCATGGCCGCCCTCCTGCACCACTTCCAGCAGGTAGCCAAACGCCGCGGTCTCCGTGCTCTTGGGATGCACGAAGAAAACCGTGGTTCCCCGCGACCCTTTGCGCGGCGCCTTGTCGATGATCTTGAAGCCGTTGGCCTTCAGGTGATCGAACGCCTTCTGTATATCGGCCACGCGCAGCGCCACGTGCGCCATGCCGCCGCGTCCGCCGTTCTTCTCGATCTGTTTGGCCACCGGAGATTCCGGCGTCAACGGCTCCAGCAATTGCACCAGGTTAGGACCGGCGCCCACCTGCAGGAGAACCTCCCGCACCTGGTCGCCGCCCAGCACGTCCTCGCGATGCACTTCCTGGAAGCCCATTGCCTGGTACGCCTTGACGTGCGCTTCCAGCTCGCCCGGCCTGACCGAAATGGCTACATGATCGAAAAACAGAAATCCCGGTACCTGTTCCAGTTGTGTACTCATTATTCGAACTCCACCACCACCTGGCCGGCCTGCACGCTATCGCCCTGATTGACGCCGATGGCGGCAATCTTGCCCGCGCCCGGAGCCGTGATATTCGTCTCCATCTTCATCGCCTCCAGCACCAGCAGGATGTCGCCCGTCTGCAAGCTCTGCCCCACCTGCGCCGCCACCCGCACCACGATGCCCGATACCGGACTGCGGCACACCTTCTGCTCGTTTACCGGCCGGCTGTCGGCCGGCGGCGCGGCCGGGGCGGCGGCCGCCGGAACTCGCAGCGGCGCCGACCCGATGTTCAGGCCGCTCAGATTGTGCGGCGCCCCCGCGGGCGATTCCGGCTCCGCGGCTTCCACCTCGACTTCGTACGTCTTTCCGTCAATTGTGATATTCAGTTTCATGGCGTTTCCTAGCCCAACCTGTGGGACGCCTGGATCGACACGCGTCCCTGCTGTGCCCATGCACTGGTGCTGACCAATCGAATCTGCCGTATATGCGCGCGCACTCCCAGGTACGCGCCGATAGCGGCCGAGATGGCGAGCAGTTCCTCTTCCGTGATGCCGCTGGCCGCAGGCGCCGGCAGAACCGGCTCCGCCGCGGCCGCCTGCACCGGGACGACCGCCGCCACCTCGGCGCCTTTCCCCCCGGCCTCGCGCTTCTCCAAGACCTCCAGCCGTCTGGAGAGTTCCGCCAACTGCGCCTGGAGCTGTTCCAGCGTGGCGGCGAGTTCGGTTACTGTGACTCTTGCCATAGTTTCACCTCGCCCCTACAGCGGCATCAGCCCGTGCTTCTTGGGCGGACGCAGTTCCCGCTTGGTGTGCAGGTATTCCAGCACCTGCGCCACGTGGCGGCGCGTCCCGGAAGGCTCGATGACCGCATCCACCAACCGCCGGCCGGCCGCCACGTAAGGATTGGAGAATGCTTCCCGGTAGCGCTCGATCAGTTCCGCGCGCTTGGCGGGCTTGTCCACGGCTTCTTGAATCTCTTTACGGAAGACGATGTCGGCCGCGCCCTCCGCGCCCATGACGGCGACCTCGGCGGTGGGCCAGGCGAACACCCGGTCGGCGCCCAGATCCTTGCCGCACATCGCCAGATACGCGCCGCCATAACACTTGCGCAGAATCACGGTGATTTTGGGAACGGTGGCCGCCGAGTAGGCGAACAGCATCTTGGCGCCGTGGCGGATGATGCCGCCGTGCTCCTGCTGCACGCCCGGCAAAAACCCCGGCACGTCGGCGAAAGTGAGCAGCGAGATGTTGAACGCATTGCAGAAACGGATGAAGCGCGCGGCCTTGTTGGCCGCATTGATATCCAGCGCGCCCGCCGACACGCACGGTTGATTGGCGATGATCCCGATGGTGCGCCCGGCGATGCGCGCGAACCCCACCACCATATTCATGGCGTAGCCCGATTGCACTTCCAGAAAGTCGGCGAAGTCCACCACTTTGAGGATGACTTCGCGCACATCGTAGCCCTTTTTGAGATCCGTCGGCACGATCGCGTCCAGCGCCGGGTCGGCATCCACGTTTTGGTTGCCTTCCACGCGCGGCGGATCTTCCAGGTTATTGCTGGGCAGAAAACTCAGCAGTTTCTGCGCCAGCAGGATGGCATGGCGGTCGTCTTCGGCAATGAAGTGGATCACGCCGGAACTGGCCATGTGCGCCTCGGCGCCGCCCAACTGCTCGGCCGTCACGCTCTCCCCGGTCACGCCCTTGATCACCTGCGGGCCGGTGATGAACATTTGCGCCTGGCGCGTCTGAATGATGAAATCGGTCAGCGCCGGGCTGTAAGCCGCGCCGCCCGCGCACGGACCGCAAATCAGCGAGATCTGCGGCACCGCTCCGGAAAGCATCACGTTGGTGTAAAAAACCTTTCCATAGCCGGAGAGCGAGTCGATGCCCTCCTGCACGCGCGCCCCGCCCGAATCGTTGATGAACACGAACGGCGAGCCCGTCTTCAGAGACTGCTCCATGATCTCGGCGACTTTGATGGAATGCACTTCCCCGGCCGAACCGCCGGATACCGTGAAATCCTGGCTCGCCAGATGCACCAGGCGCCCGTTGACGGAAGCCGCACCGGTCACCACGCCGTCCGCCGGGAAGTCCTTCCCGGCCATGCCGAACAACGTGGCGCGATGCTCGGCGAACAGACCGGTCTCCTCGAAACTGTCCGGGTCCACCAGCGCTTCCACTCTTTCCCGCGCCGTCAGTTTACCGCCCTGCCGCTGCTTTTCCAGCCGGTCCTTGCCGCCGCCCAACATGGCTTTGTTGCTGCGCTTGCGTAGATCGGCGATCTTCTCCTGCATTGTATGAATGGCCATATGAAGTCCTTTACGAATTCTTATTGCGCCGGGGCTACCGTCACCTTGTGCGTCTTGCCGTTGCACTTGACGTCGTAGGTAATCTCCATGCGCACCGGACCCTTGCCGTTGTCCGCTACCGGCGCCTTCGCCGGCGCCGCGGCCGCCGTTGGCGCCCCCGGATCCTTGCCCAGGTTCTTTGGGCCCTTCTCGCGCGTGGTGAAAAACTGCGGGGCCACCTTGGGGAACATCGCGTAGGTCAGCACGTCCTCGTCGGAGCCGTTGCATCCCGCCAGCGCCACCGCGGCGTCGCGCAGTTCATGCCACTCCGGCTTCAGCAGGTCTGCCGGCCGGCCGTGAATCGGCGCCTTACCGGCCTGCTTCACCGCCAGGGCGATGACGGCGGGGTCGCGCGGCCCCATGGTCTCGCCGTAGTAGCCCAGCATCAGGTCGGCGAATTCGCCGGTCATTACTTTGTACCGGCCCATCATCACGTTGAAGACCGCCTGCGTGCCCACAATCTGGCTGGAAGGCGTCACCAGCGGCGGAAATCCCGCGTCCGCGCGCACTTTCGGCACTTCCAGCAGCACTTCTTCCATACGGTTGCCGGCGCCCTGCTGCTTCAACTGGCTCTCCATATTGGAAAGCATTCCACCCGGAATCTGGCTGTCGAAAATCTCCGTTTCCACTCCCGTGATGTTGGAGAGGAACTCCTTGTACCGCGGCCGTATACCGGCGAAGTATCTCTTCAGCTTGATCAGCCGGGCTTTATCCAGCCGCGTCGTGAAACCGGTGCCCTCCAGCATTTCCACCAGGCTTTCCGTCGGATTGTGGCCCGGTCCCAGACTGAGCGAGCTGATCGCCGTGTCCACGCAGTCCGCCCCGGCTTCGATGGCCTTCATCAGGCTGACCAACGTGACTCCCGTGGTGGCGTGCACGTGCACGTGAACGCGTACCGACTGCCCGCAAGTCTCCTTAATGCCCGTGACGATGTCGAAAGCCGCCTGCGGCTTGAGCAGCGCCGCCATATCCTTGATGCAGATGGAGTCGCACCCTAATTCGAGGAGTTTCTCCGCCATTTCGACGAAATCGTCGGGCGTATGCAGCGGGCTCACCGTGTAGCAGATGGTGCCTTGCGCGTGCTTCCCAGTGCGCCGCACCGCCGCAATGGCGCGCCGCAGATTCCGTATGTCGTTCAGGGCGTCGAACACGCGGAAGACGTCCATTCCGTTCTCTGCCGCCTTGTCCACGAAGCGGTCTACTACCGTATCCTCATAATGGCGGTAGCCGAGCAGGTTCTGGCCGCGCAGCAGCATCTGCAAGCGGCTGTTGGGAAGCAACTTGCGGAACTGCCGCAGGCGCTCCCATGGGTCCTCGTTCAAAAAGCGGATGCAGGAGTCGAACGTCGCGCCTCCCCAACACTCCACCGACCAGTAGCCCGCCTGGTCGATATCCGCGCAAGCGGGAATCATGTCTTCCATAGCCATCCGCGTCGCCATCAGGCTCTGGTGGGCGTCGCGGAGGACGAGTTCGGTCACATCAATGATCTTCGGCATAGCTGATTCCGTCTTCTACCGGCGTACTCCCATCCGGCTTTCCAACTTGAAAGAGAGGGATGCCAGTGAGTGGTAAAGGTCCTCGTTCTGCAGAATTACCCGCTCCGGCACCTGGATGTGGGTGGGCGCGAAGTTCCAGATCGCCCGAATCCCGCCGGATACCATTAAATCCGTCACCGATTGCGCATCGGCCGCGGGGGTGGCAATCACCCCCACCAGCGTGTGCCGCTGGCGCACAAAATCCGGGAGAAACATAAGCGGTTGAATTTCCCTCCCGTGAATCCGCTGGCCGATCTTCTCCGGGTCGATGTCGAAAGCCGCCACAATCAGAATCCCGTGGCTGCGAAACTTCTGATACCCAAGCAGCGCGCTGCCCAAGCTGCCGGCGCCGGCCAAAACCGCCTCCTTCGGCCGGTTCCAGCCGAGAAAATTCTCGATCCAGCGAACCAGCTCGCCCAGCGGATAGCCGACCTTCGGTTTGCCCACAATTCCCGTCATTTCAATGTCCTTGCGGACCTGCGTGGGGTCGAGGCCCAAAACGCGGGCAAGGGTAGTACAGGAGACTTGGGCCACCCCGGCGGTCATCATCTCCTGCAAGCAGCGGTAGTAGATCGGCAGGCGGCGTAGGCTGGCTTCGGGAATCTCGTAAGTCCGCGAATTCGAGCCCATGTTCTTCATAGCGAGAAAATTTTATCGATAAAGTATTCTCTATTCCACAATACTACAACGGAGGCCCTGTTTCAAGACCTTGAGGTCTAAATATTTTGTCTGAGTGGCCCGACGCATATCGGCCTTAAATATCAATCGAGGTCCACTTCTCGATATTCCCGGCACCACTCCCTCCCGCCGGGCGCCCATAACCCGTGCTAGGTTAGCTCTGGAACCTGGAAAAAAAGCATATGTCTACTGAAACCAACCTGCGCAGAGACTTCCTGCGCCTTGCCGGTGCCGGCGTTGCCGGCGCCGGCGTAGCCGTTCAGACTGACCAGGGCGTGCTGCACGCCGCCGGCTCTCCCGCTGCCGGAAGCCTCGACGTGAAAACCTTCGGCGCCACCGGCGACGGCAAAACCCTCGACACCGCCGCCATCAACAAGACCATCGATGCCGCCGCCGCCGCGGGCGGCGCCACCGTGCTCTTTCCCGCGGGCAATTATCTTTCCTATTCCATCCATCTGAAGAGCAACGTCACCCTGCAACTGGAATCGGGCGCCACCCTCATCGCCGCCGACCCGGCAACCGACGGCGGCGGCGGTTACGACATCCCCGAGCCCAACCAGTGGGACATGTACCAGGATTTCGGCCACAGCCATTTCCGCAATAGCCTGATCTTTGGCGAATCCATCGAAAACATCGCCATCGTCGGAACCGGCCGCATCTGGGGTAAGGGCCTCACCAAAGGCGCCGGCGCCCAGACTCCGGGCATGGGCAACAAGTCCATCAGCCTGAAAAACTGCCACAACGTCCTGCTGCGCGATTTTTCCATCCTCCACGGCGGCCACTTCGGCATCCTCGCCACCGGGATCGACAATCTCACCATCGACAACCTCAAGATCGATACCAACCGCGACGGCATGGACGTGGACGCCTGCCGCAACGTCCGCATTTCCAATTGCTACGTGAACTCGCCCTGGGACGACGGCATCTGTCTCAAGGCCGATTACGCGCTCGGCCGCGCCAAACAGACCGAGTTCGTCACCATCGCCAACTGCTACGTCAGCGGATGCTGGGAAGAAGGCACCATGCTCGACGGCACCTACAAGAAGTTCGCCCCCGACGTCCGCGTTCCCCACACCGGCCGCATCAAGTTCGGCACCGAATCCAACGGCGGGTTCCGCAACATCACCATCTCCAATTGCGTCTTCGAAGGCTGCCAGGGCCTGGCGCTGGAGTCGGTGGACGGGGCGATCCTCGAAGACATCACCGTCACCAATATTTCCATGCGCGATATCGTCAGCGCTCCCATCTTCCTGCGCTTGGGCAACCGCATGCGCGGCCCCGATAACACCCCGGTGGGAACCCTGAAACGAGTGATTATCAGCAACCTGGTGTGCTCCAACTGCGTCCCGGGGTTGGGCTCGATTATCAGCGGGATTCCGGGCCACCTGATCGAAGACGTGAAGATCAGCAATGTCCAGATTCTGCACCAGGGCGGCGGGACCAAGGAAGATGCCGCCTATCAGCCGCCGGAATACGAGGAGACGTATCCCGAACCCACCATGTTTGTCGCCGGCCCACGGCCCAACGGACGCGGTCCCGACGGGCGCTGGCATTCGGAGGGACAAGGCCGCGGAACGGCGGGACGGCGTCCCGGAGCACCTGGAGCGCCCGCAGCGCCCGGCCAGGGCAGAGGGGGCGCCGGTGGCCCGGTCAACCTCCACAAGATGCCCTCACACGCCTTCTACGTGCGCCACGTCAAGGGAATTCAGTTCGACAACATCGAGATCCGCACCGAAAAAGACGACCTGCGGCCGGCCTTCGTGCTGGAAGGCGTCGAGGACGCCGATTTCTTCCGCATCAAAGTGCCGCACACCGCCGGAGTCCCCGCCTTCGCCCTTCACAACGTGTCCGGTTTTGCAGTCCACATGTGCGCCGATGTGCCCGATACGCAACTGAAGACCGTCGACAGCAAGACCCTGTAGGCTAAGCCTCCGCGATCAGCTCGATGCCTTCTTTCCTGCCCAGATTGCGCGAATATTTCCGGGCGGTGGCGTTGTTCCAGTGCTCGTGCACGCCCAGGCTGGCCAGCGTACCACTGGTATCGGGGTTGTAGACCGTGCCCGACGGCGGCTTCGCCGCCCGCGCCGCCTCGTGCAGGTAGTTGTCCGCGTTGCCGCGCACCTGCGTAGCCCGGGGCTCGCTGGCAAGCAGGTCCAACGCCACCGAGTCCATCGCCACCGGGTCCTGCGACATCAACATGCTGGAAGCCCAATGGTCGCCGAAGGAGGCCCACCGCATCACGCTGCCTTCATTGTGCTCCGCCGTATACAGGCCATCCAGGATGAAAAGCATGGTCTTGCCGCCCAGGTGCCGGTGCCCCATCAGGTCCACCAGGGCGTTGTAGCTGCCCATGGGCTGCGTCCGCAGGACGCTGTTGTGCAGGATCCTCGGGGACCAGCCGCCGTCGTCCGGAAAATGCACGCTGCCGAAGTGGTTCTTGCCGCTCAAGGTGACGCCGGCCATGCCGTGCGGCCGCAAGAGTGCCATGTTGATCATGTACTTCGCCTCGGTCACCTGCCGCGGGAGATAGCCGGTGGGCAACTCCGCCTTGGAGAATCGGATCGGGTTCGCCATGTCCGGGGTGGGGGACATGCGGTCGCCCAGGTTGTAGTCGGTGCCTACCAGAAACTTGACCTTCTGGAATTCCGCATTGGAATTCGCCCGGATCCTGTTGTGGATCGGTTGACCCACGTTGCGAATGCCCGTGGCATCGTAGAGCAGGATGTCGTCGCCCCGTACCCCGCCCATTTCGATCAGTTCCGTGACCAGGGCTACTACCGCGTGAGGGCTGGGCAAGCCATTCGGAACTCCCCTGCCTGGCGCCGCGCCCGGAGCCATCGTGCCCCATTCCGGCGACCGGTCCTGATTGCAGTTGATCTTGATAGCGATTCGCTCCCCTGGACGGTATCCGGAGCTCCCCAGTTTGTGGGTGTCGTTGAAACTCCGGAACAGCGCGTCCCACGCCTGCTTCTCGTTCTTTCTCCCGGTCAGATTCTGCAGCAGCCTGGAAGTCATGCCGAAGACAACTTTTTGGTCGGTATGCGCGTCGTCCCACCAGTGTCCCGTCACGCCGTCCCAACTGGTGGCGGCGGCATCGCGCACCCATGCCACTCTGCCCGGGAAGATCCCCAGCCCGGCGCCCATCGGATGGTTCGCTTCCTCGCTGGGTTTGAAGGGCTCGGCCGGAGCCATCCCACCTCGTTGTTGGGCGATCGCGCCCCATGGCAATACCAGAGGGACAGAAACGAGGCCGGCAGCCTGAGCCGCGGCCAGCGACCTCAAGAAGCACCTTCTATGCATACGATTGCTCCTTATGCGAATTCCTGGCGAGGATCTTGCCCGGCGCAAACGGCGTGCGAGCACGGCCGCGCCAGTACCCTTTGGCATTCCGGCGGCGTGCTGCCCGTATTGTATCCATACGCCACGCGGCGCGTAAACCCGCAAAAAGACCCCGGTTCGGCGCGGCGTCGGCCCTCGGGAGCGCGCGCCTGTTGGCGCATTGTAAGGCTGGCCCATCCAGCCCACCCCCCAGGCGCCGATGGGCGGGCGCGGAGGACGTAAGTAATCAACCGGTTAAGAAAAGGAGACCGCTCTCATGAGTTCCCACGAGTCATCCAAAGAGACGATATCCCGGCGCACTGCGCTGGCAGCGGGCATGGCGCCTTTGATCGTTCCGCGTCCCGTGCTGGGAGGCCCTGGCTATCAGGCTCCCAGCGACAAGCCGGCCATCGCTTGTGTCGGCGTCGGCGGAATGGGCAAGAATTACCTCGCCGGCTGCAAGGATGAAGCCATCGTCGCCCTGTGCGATCTCGATCACGAGTTTTCCGCGCCGGTATTCAAGCAGTATCCTCAGGCGCGGCTCTACAAAGATTTCCGGCAGATGTTCGACAAAGAGGTGAAAAACTTCGACGCCCTCATCGTCCACCCATCGAATTCGCCTGCGGCCTCACCGAGTTTGCGCTGCTCGGAACGCTCGCGCAGCGCAGATACGGCCTTCCCGTGGCGCCGCCCGCCGGCGCGGCGGGAGGCGGTGGAGGCACGGGCGCCGCCCGCGGCCGGCGAGAGGCCAAGGTTCTCGCCTGGGACACGCACGCCATGCGCTTCACCAACGACGACACGGCGAACACGCTGGTCGATACGCCCTACCGCAAAGAGTGGGACTACAAGGTGTAAGGCGGCGCGTGCCGCGGCTGCCGACACCGAGCCTCCGAACTTCGCAGCGGTCATCGAGCGCCTGTCTCGCTTACGGAAGCGGGAACGATGCACGGTCAAATTTACCGTCGGCGTTCCCGTTAATGTATTATCATCAAGCTCCAGCACATAATGATCGGGTTCCCGCAGTCTAGCGCTGTCGGGGTTCGCGTGATGCGGATCCTTCGCCCAAGCACCAGGTTAGGCCGGGCCACGTTGTGGTTTGGCGGATTGAGCATCCTCCTGATCGCTCTGCGCTGGATCACCGGCTCCGCCTCCGGATCGAAGTTGGGTGGCTGGGCGACGTTCGTTACCGCTCTTTTCGCATTCTGCGCCTTGTTGCTGACCTTCCGCCGGGCCCGGCGGATTCTCCGGCCAGGCACCAGGTTGGGCCGGACCACGCTGTGGTTTGGCGGATTGAGTGTCCTCTTGGTCGTTCTGCGCTGGATCACCGGTTCTGCCTCCGGATCGAAGTTGACTGGCTGGGCGGTGTTCGTCACCGTTCTTTTCGCATTCTGTGCCCTGTTGCTGACCTTCCGTTGGGCCCGGCAGCATCTGATGTGGCGGCTCCGCAATCGCCTGATTGTCACCTACATCTTCATCGCTGTCATACCCATCGTGCTGGTTTTGCTGATGGCCGGGGTCGGAGGCTATCTGTTTGCGGGGCAATTTGCCACCTATATCGCGACCGCCGATTTGCAGTCGGCCTTACATCAGTTGGAAGCCGCAAACAATGGTCTGGCGGCCCGATTGCGCACTCTGCAGCGCTCCGGCAAACTGAGTGAACAGATCACCAGGGAGATCACCACCGTTTCGGACGGGGGTTTCCCGCGGCGGACCGTGACCGTGTGGCAAGGCGAAAAGGCGTTCATGCTCTCTACCGGAGATACGCCCGTCAATGCTCGCCCAGCCAGAGTTCCCGATGTGATGAAAGGGGATTTCAGTGGCTTCGTGATGGATGGGGACGATCTGCATCTGCGCGCGATGAAGCGCTCCGACGACGGCGGCCCGCGACTCACCGTCATCTCCAATGTTCCCGTCACGCCGGAGCTGCTTCAATCGGCAACCTCACGCCTGGGCTCGGTGACTTTGATTCCACCCGGGCGGGACGGCGATCTGCAAATCCCGCCTCCGGCAAAAGCAAGTCCAACCGCGCGCCATCGCATCGATGCCGGCCGCGTTCCCCCGCCGGCCGGCCGGTTCGATCCGACATTTTCCTTTTACACTCTATTCCGCGCAGTCGACTGGGAAACCGGAAAGGCACAAACCGGAGCGATTCGTGCCGTCACGCGGCCATCGGCGCTTTACGCCGCATTGTTCGCCGCGCTGGGCGACAAGGCGGAAATTCTGCGGCGTGGATTGCTCGGCCTGGCGATGTTCTTCGGGCTGATTGAGTTGGTGGCGCTCTACATCGGCACGCGGCTGTCCCGCGGCATGACACTGTCTGTGGCGGAACTGTACAGCGCCACGGGGCATGTGAATCGGGGGGATCTCACACACCGCATCCAGGTCCGCGGCCGCGACCAGATGGCGACGCTGGAACAGTCGTTCAACTCCATGAGCGAATCGCTGGCCAAGCTGGTTGCCGAGCAGAAGGAGAAGCAGCGACTGGAAAGCGAACTCGCCATCGGCCGCGAAGTGCAGGACTCGCTCTTCCCCCAAAAGTTCACCGGTCTTCCCTCATTGGAGGTCTACGGCGTCTGCCGTCCTGCGCGCGCGGTAAGTGGCGACTACTACGACTTCGTTCCCCTCGGCGCCGACAGGTTGGTGTTGGCGGTCGGCGATGTGAGTGGAAAAGGAATTTCGGCTGCTCTGTTGATGGCCACGGTGCATGCCTTCGTTCGCGCGTATTCGCTGCAGCCGGAGATGGTGTTGAAGCCGGTGGCGTTGGGAGTCGGGCCGTTCTCCCCCGGTGATCCCCGCATGTACTACCGGGGAGACGGCATCACCCAATCGCAACTTGCTCCGGGCATGTTAATGACGACGTTGAACTATCAGCTCTTTCGCAGCACGCCGCCGGAGAAGTACGCGACCATGTTCCTGGGCTGCTATGACGCCACACGGCGCGAATTGAGGTATTCGAATGCCGGTCACCTGCCGCCAATTATGCTGAGGGAAAATGGCGAGGTCACCCGCCTCGACATTTCCGGCACCGTCGTCGGTCTTTTTGATGCTGCGACCTATGAGGAATCCACGATCGCGATGCACCCCGGCGATATCTTCGTGGCATTCACCGACGGCGTCACCGAACCGGAGAACGAATCCGGCGAATTCGGCGAGGAACGCCTGATCGAGCTGATCCGGCGGCATCTCGACCAGCCGCTCTGCTGCATCGGCGACGTGCTCACCGGCGCCGTGGCGCAATGGATCGGCGATGCCGAACAACCGGATGACGTGACCGTCGTTCTGGCCCGCGCCCGGGCTCAGTAATCGACGGTCCGCTCGTTCACCGAGACGCCGTCCACATTGAAATGCGGCCACGGCCCGCCGGCGCCGCGGGAGCCGGGAAGGGAACGGGCGGCACAGACTGCGGCCGCGGCTACTCGATTCCGGGCCGCATGAGGATGAGGCGGAGCTCGGTGGCGGCTTCGAGGATGAGTTCGCGGGCGCGCTCGGAGCGGGCGGAATTGTGGAGGGCGACGAGCTGGTTGGCGATGGCGCGGCCGCGGTTGGTGAGAGCGACGACGCGGGCGCGAAGGGTCTCGGGGGCGGGATCGCGGCGGTGGTTGCGGCGGGATTCGTGAAGGAGGCGGCCGACGGCGGCGAGGAGCTTGGGGGTGTTCTCGGGGATGACGCTGAGGGCAGCGCCATCGACGATGAGGCTATCATCGCGGACCGCGGGCTGGATGGCGAGATACTGCTCGACGGAGATGCCGAGGGTGTCGTTAAGGTCGCGATCGTCCGAGCTGCGCTCGGATGGCAGGCGAAAGCTAGGAACTTGCAAAATAAACTGTCCGGAGATCTTGGCAGGCCCCGGACGGGTTCGGGGCGCGGGTTTCCGCCCCGAACCTGTTACTTAATCTACGCAGATATGCCAAC
>JBEKDV010000018.1:0-46602 GCA_050014175.1 Candidatus Solibacter sp.
TCGCCAGCTTCACCTCCAATAGTTCGATAGTCCTGAATGCTCCGGCTCTTGCCGGCACGAGCAACGCTTTTTATTGTTACGGTGCGATGACGCTGGAGGGAACCATCCAGTCCGTACTCAGTCCAACTTCAGTCATGCTCAGTACTGCCGCGGCCGCCACGATTACCGGGGCCACTTACTCCTATGGGACCGACAATCATGCGGCCTTTCAGACGGCGGTCGATACGGCCGGGCAGGCGGGCGGCGGGACGGTGACCGTGCCTCAACCTCCCTCGTGCCCCGGCGGCGCGGTGTGCGGCTACGTGGTCGGCACCACGGACCAGATGACCGCTCACGCACCCGGCGCCGTAAAAATCCGCTATAACAATGTTTCCCTGATTGGCAGTGGTCCCCAAATCAACCTGTTCTGCCGCGGCGCCTGGGCCACATACTACAACAGCGCAAAGTATCCCGGCCAAACCGGCACGATCCGGGGCAACTGTATTGCGATCGGCGACGACGGCGGGCCCCGCGGTGTCGCGGGCGAGTTCATGTCCAATGTGACAGTCGCCAACCTGCACCTGTATGGGATGACGAACGGCAATACCCAGAGCGTCAGCTACAGCCCCACGGATCCTCCACTCACCACCACCGGCGATGGATGGGACGAAACCAATAAGGCCATCTATCTGTGGGAAAACAGCGCCCTGTCCAACATCACCATCGATTCCGTTTATATCCAGGACTTCAAGGGCGAGAACATCTACAGCGGCGGCTCGGTCATGACGGGCATTATTATCCGCAATTCCACCATGACGAACTTCAATGGGGATGGCATTTCGATGCTCGCGGCCGATCTCCAGGTCTTGAACAACACCATCACCAACGGCTCCAATGCGGGAATCGAGAACTCCTCCATGAGCGGCACCAGCGCCGCTTTGGTTCGCCAGCTCTATCAGGGCAACACCATCGGCAACATGCCGCGGGAAGGGTTGGTGGTGGTTGGTGTCGATTCGGGCATCGCCGCGGGTTCCATCCAGATTCTGAATAACTACTTCGACACCATCGCGCAGACAAACCGGAGCGGCGCGCAGACCGCCATCTATCTGGCCGCGCAATGCTGCGGAGGCGATGTGGCGCCCTCGAACGTCACCATTACCGGGAACACCTGCCACGACTGTTTCTCCTTCGGCAACCTGCAGACCTCGGGCACGACCCTGGTGTCGAATAACACCGTCATCCTCGACCAGATGAATGGAGATACGTTCCTGTACTTCACCTTTCCGATGACCAATTTCACCGTTTCCAATAACACCGGTTACCGGACCGCCGCGGGCGCCGCGGCCGGCCGCACGCTGAACAGCGTTTATACGCTGAACCCGGGGTATGCGACGGGCAACTTCGCCTGGAATAACGCGCTCGTGCAGAATAACTCCTGGAACCTGCCGGGAACCCCGAATTATACCTTCGTCGTCACATCGGGTCCAGGCTGGGGTCTGGTGACCGCCAGGAACTTGATCTGGCAGAACGAAACGTGCGGCGGGTGTACTTATCCGGATATCAATCATGGCGTTGTGAACCTGGCCGCAACCACCACGATCGAACCGTATGGCCCGGTGGTTTACGTCAATGGCAATTCGTCGCCGGTCACCGCAACCCTGGACGCCGGCAAAGAGTTGGATGGATCGCAAGTGCAGGTCGTCAATAACGGCACGGCGCCGGTGGTCTTCAACACGGATCGCAATCTCACGCTCTCTTCTCCGATCACGCTGAATCCCGGCGGCGGGAGCGTGGTGTTCCACTTTAACGGCGCGACGGGAACCTACTCGGCAGGTTCGTCGATTTCGGTGACACTGGCGCCGCCGACAGCATCACTCGGCGCCGGTCAGACCGTGCAGTTCTCCGCATCGGTCAACGGGACATCCAACCAGCAAGTCACCTGGAGCCTGTCTCCCGCGGGAATCGGCAGCGTTTCCGCCGCCGGCCTGTATACCGCTCCGGCCTCCATTTCCGTTCAACAAACCGTCACGGTCACGGCAACCAGCGCCGCCGATCCGACGAAATCGGCCGTTGCCACCGTCACCCTGAACCCGCCGGTGACCATTGCGGTGAACCCGCCGTCGGGCTCATTGACCGTCAACCAAACCCTGCAACTGGCGGCCACCGTAACCGGCTCGACGAACCAGCAGGTGACCTGGAGCCTTTCGCCCGCCGGAACCGGCACCGTTTCTACTTCCGGCCTGTACACCGCTCCGGCCTCCATCCCGGTTCAGGAAACCGTTACCGTCACGGCGACGAGCCTGGCGGATTCCACGAAGTCCGCCGCCGCGGTGGTCACGCTCACCCCGTCCGTGGCCGTTTCGGTGAATCCGCCATCCGCCTCGCTGACCGTCAGCCAGACCCTGCAACTTACCGCCACAGTTACGGGCGCTTCCAACCAGCAGGTGACCTGGAGCCTGGCGGGCGCGGGCAGCTTATCGGCCTCCGGGCTCTATACGGCCCCCGGAACGCTGGCCGCGCAACAGACGGTTACGGTGACAGCTACGAGCGTCGCCGATGCCACTAAGTCGGCAGGCTCCGTGATTACGCTTACCCCGGTGACGGTCTCCCTGAACCTCCCCGGCGCGTCGCTGGGCGCGGGACAGCCGCAACAGTTTGCCGCAACGGTTACCGGCACTGTCAACCAGCAGGTGAACTGGAGCATTACACCGGCTGGAGCAGGCAGTATCTCCACCACCGGCCTCTATACGGCGCCGGCGTTGGTGACCACCCTGCAGACCGTTACCGTGCAAGCTACCAGCGCCGCCGATTCCACAAAGTCGGCATCGGCACTGGTCACGCTCTATCCGGTAACCATATCGGTGACGCCTTCCTCCACCGTCCTGCTAGCCACCCAGACCGTGCAGTTCGTGGCGGCCGTGGGCTGGACGAACAATCAACTGGTGAGTTGGAGCATCTCACCGGCGGGAGCCGGCAGCATTTCCACCGGCGGGCTCTATACGGCGCCCGCCAACGTGAGCGCGCAGCAAACCGTAACCGTGACGGCCGTCAGCCTGGCCGACGCTACCAAGGCCGCCACGGCCGCCATAACGCTCAGCTCCGGAACCGGCTATGCCTATCAGCGCACGGTCACCATCGCGCACGGCCAGGTGTCTACCAGCGATCAAACCAACTTCCCCGTACTGATCAAGGGAGTTTATCCGTTCCTGGCCGCGGCGGCGTACGGAGGCCATGTGCAGAATGCCAATGGCTATGACATCGCCTTCACCGCGGACAGCGCCGGACTCCACCGGCTGAATTGGGAAGTGGAGAGCTATGATCCGGCGACGGGAACCGTAGCCATTTGGGTCCAGGCGCCCACGGTATCCTATTCCACCGATACCGTGCTCTACATGTCTTACGGCAACCCGGCCATCGTCAGCTTCCAGGGAAATAAGAACGCCACTTGGGACAGCGGCTTTGCGGCCGTCTATCACCTGAGCGAAAACGCCCCCTCCGTCACCGTGGGCGATTCAACGTCCGATTCCAATTCCGGGACGGCGCAGGCCAACACCAGCGCCAAAAGCACGGCGGGCATCGCCGGCTCGGGTCTGCGTTTCAATGGCTCAAGCGACTATGTGAACACTGGTAAGTCTTCCAGTCTCTCGATTACCGGCCCCGTCACGTTAGAGGGTTGGGTGAACCTCGCATCCTGGCCTACCAATGGATATGGCGGATTCCTGGCGGCCAAAGGCCAGCAGTACTTCGTGGAATTCACGACGGACAATAGCGGTTCGCATGGTATTGTGGCCGGAACCTATCAAGGCTCCAATATGTTTTCCGGCACGGCGGTGTCGGTCAATTCGCCTTTCACCGGAGCATTTCACCATGTGGCGGCGACCTGGGATGGCTTGCACTGGAACCTGTATCTCGATGGCGCCCTCAAGGTGCAATCGGTCTCTCCCCAGGGACCGGTACTCTCCAGCGAGCCGTTCACCATGGGCGGCCAGACTTACTCGGGCGGATTCCCATTCCAGTTCCTCAATGGCGTTCTGGACGAGGTGCGCGTGTCTTCGCTGCCCCGCTCGGGCGGCTGGATCGCCACGGAGTACAACAACCAGAGCCAACCCTCGGCGTTCTACACATTGGGAGCGGAACAACTGGGATCGACGGCGCCCCCCACGGTCGCCGTATCGGTGAATCCGCCCACGGGCTCGATCGCGGTCGGCCAGACGCTGCAACTCTCGGCCAGCGTGACGGGAAGCAGCAATCAGCAGGTCACCTGGAGCCTCGCCGGCGTCGGCAGTGCTTCTCCCTCCGGCATGTACACGGCTCCGGCGTCGGTCGCTTCGCCACAGACGGTCACGGTTACAGCCACCAGCGCGGCCGACTCCACCAAGTGGGCCTGCGCGTTAATCACCGTGAATCCCGCCGTTTCCATCGCCGTATCGGTGAATCCGCCGACGGGCTCGATCACGGCCGGCCAGACGCTGCAACTCTCCGCCAGCGTCACGGGAACTACCAACCAGCAAGTCACCTGGAGCCTCTCCGGCGCCGGCAGTGTATCTGCTTCCGGCCTGTACACGGCACCGGCATCGGTCGCTTCGCCACAGACCGTCACGGTTACGGCCGCCAGCGCGGCCGACTCCACCAAGTCGGCCGGCGCCGTGATCACCGTCAATCCGGCCGTTTCCATCGCCGTATCGGTGAATCCGCCGACGGGCTCGATCACGGCCGGCCAGACGCTGCAACTCTCCGCCAGCGTCACGGGAACCAGTAATCAGCAGGTCACCTGGAGCCTCGCCGGCGCGGGCAGTGTTTCCGCCTCCGGCCTGTACACGGCTCCGGCGTCGGTCGCTTCGCCACAGACGGTCACGGTTACGGCCACCAGCGCGGCCGACTCCACCAAGTCGGCCGGCGCCAGCATTGTGGTGGCGCCCGCGACCACGACAACGGCTACTTGTAGCGGACCCGGCCAGAATTCGTGGACCGGCTGCTACTATCAGGACACTTCCTTCGGCACTCTGGGCCTCACGCGCGTTGATCCTTACATCCAATTCAGTTGGCCGGCAGGAACGGCGATTGCACCCGGCGTCGGGCCACAAAACTTCTCCGTGCAGTGGCAGGGGAACTTCGGGTTCCAATATAGCTGGTACTACTTCTATGTGACCGCCGACGACACGGTGCGCCTCTACGTGGACGGTGCCCTGGTCTTCGATTCCAGCCAAACCGGTTTGCCCGGCACCAACAAGATTCCGTATTTGGCCTCGGCCGGCTCACACCTGGTGACGGTCGACTACGTGCACCACACCGGAACGGCGAACATCGTCGTAGCGTGGGGCCTTGCCCAGTAAAATGGGCTTCCAGCGATGGCCACGATGGCAACGATGCGCGCCGCGGAGACGGGAAACCAGTGTCTGCCGCAGCGTGCCGTCTGGTATGGCTACTTTACGCGCCTGAGGCCTTGAGGAGAACGTGCGGTGCAAACCCGCGGGTCTGCCGACGTGCCAGCAGCACGACCCGTATGGGCAGTGAGTGCCCTTGAGGGGAACTCGAGTACCCTCGCGCCCCGATTTCCGGCGGAGGAACGGACCAGCAGGTCGGACGCAAGCTTGCGCCCGAGTGTCGCTATTCCACCGATAACCAGGATCGCGAATGCCACGCCGTTGCGGCTCCCGCGGTGCTGCTGTGGACTACGGCCGGCTTTTCCGCAACGCCAGGTTGAGCGCGGAGCATCGGCGAACCGAGCCATCCGGTAAGCACGAGCACCGCCGCAACCGAGGCCTTATTCATATTTTCGTCTCTTTTACTATTAATACCTGATTCGGCATTCCCGTGCAAATGAATTCATGCCGGCCAGGGGGGATTGCCAGCGTGATTCTGGTGCTGGTGTTGGGATCGGTGAACGGGTAGACCGGGCGGTAACCGGGCGGCGCGGTGCGGGCGCTGGAAGCGTCCGCACCCTCACAACTCCGGTAGCCTGATGCTCAGCGAAAGGCCGTGTCCCACTGCGTCAGGAAGCCTGACAAGCGGGCGCGATCCCCTGGTAGATTTCCGTCAGCTTGACGGGGCGGTTTTCGCGCGCCGATTTGCCGGCGGCCAGGGCGATGGCCGCGGCCTTGAGCCCGTCTTCTCCGCCCACCGGTACCGGCGTCCGATTCACCACCGCATCGACAAAAGCGCTCATCTCGCGCAGATAGGATTCGGCGTAGCGCTCCAGGAAGAAGTTCAGGGGCAAAGCCGTATGGATACCCGCGCTGTCGCAGAGGATATGCGTGTCGGGAGTGTTGTTGGTGACGGTCACCATGCCACCGGAGCCGAACATCTCCACCCGCTGGTCGTAGCCGTAGACGGCCTTGCGGCTGTTGTCGATCACGGCAAAAGCGCCGTTTTCAAAGGTAAGCGTGATCACGGCGGTGTCCCAATCGCCGGCTCTGGCGAACATGGGATCCACCAGCACGGCGGCCCGGGTGTAGACCTCGGTGACTTCGCTCCCCATCAGGTAGCGCGCCATGTCGAAATCGTGGATGGTCATGTCGAGGAAGATCCCGCCGGACGCGCGCAGGTACTGTTCGGGCGGCGGACCGGGGTCTCGGCTGGTGATGCGCAACACGTGCGGCTGTCCCACCAGGCCGTCTTTGATGGTCTCACGGACCTTCAGGAAGTTGGGGTCGTAGCGGCGGTTGAAGCCCACCATCATGCGGATGCCGCGGCGGGCCACTTCCTCATTGATGGCCTGTACCTTTTCGAGAGAGAGGTCGATCGGCTTCTCGCAAAAAATCTGTTTTCCGCGAGCCGCCGCGTCCAGGATCATCTGGTAGTGCTGGTCGGTCGGGGTGCAGATGACTACCGCGTCCACCTCGGGAAGGTCCATCAGATCGCGGTAGCCGGCAAACGTCCGGGCGATTCCGTGCCGTGTGGCAACGGCCTCCAGTTCCGCCGCGGCGACATCGGCAATCGCCACGACCTCGGCTCCGGGTATGCGATTGACCAGGTTTTCGATGTGGATCTTGCCAATGCGGCCCACGCCCAGCACGCCGAATCGGAGATTCTTCTCTGTCATGTTCTTAGCTCCTCGTTACTTCTTATCCGGATTGGGGACCATGATGTCGCGGATCATGGCGGTCAACTCGGCGCCAGCCGCCAGAAACTGGCGCAAGGTGCGGCGCGTGGATCCGAAGGTGTCGAAATCCTCAAT
Organism: Candidatus Solibacter sp.; assembly: GCA_050014175.1. Classification (GTDB taxonomy): domain Bacteria; phylum Acidobacteriota; class Terriglobia; order Bryobacterales; family Bryobacteraceae; genus Solibacter. Next base: position 7,157 of record JBEKDV010000018.1, read on the forward strand.
CGAGATGCCGTTTTCGGAGTAGGCGCGCACGAAATCGGGGAATTTGGCGGTGAGCTGCTCAACGATCTTCGCATCGACCGGATTGTCGATGCGCGGAATGGCTTCCACGTCGCCGCCGTTGTAGCGGACTTGCCAGGAGTAGGGCGGGGAAATGACGACGTCACCGCCAATGAACTCGCTCCAGTGCATGTGATTGCGGAACGCCGCGGAAAGCAGCCGCAGGCGGTAGCCGCGCTCGCGGTAGATGCCATAAGCCTTCTTGAAGACGGCCACGCCGGCCCATTCGCAGTAACCCGGATCGATGCAGAGGTCGTCCTTGTCGATCAGCACCTTCAGCCAGTCGTCCAGACGGCCCACCATGAGGGTGCAGACCGGACCCATGGAACGGATCTCCAGCCCTTCCTTTTCCCGGCGCACCAGGCCGCGTTCCACCGCTTCGGCTACGGCGATGGCCTGCGGCAGAGTGAAGGATACGGTGGCATTGATGCTGACGCCGCGATAGGTCGCTTCTTCCATGGCCGGAATACCCGCCCGCGTCGCCGGAATCTTGACGATCATGTTGGGCGCCAGTTGGCTGAAGTGGATGGCCTGCTCCACGATGGCCCGCGTGTTTCGATAGAAACGCGGATCCGTCTGTATGGAGAGGCGGCCGTTGCGGCCGCCCTGGGCGTCGAAGATGGGCTTGAGCAGCGCGGCCCCCGCCACCGACATCTCTTCCACGACCTTCCAGGCGATCTGGTCTTCGGTGGCGGTGGGCATCTCCTGGATCAGGGCCGCGATGCGGGGGCGCCACAGAGGCAGCCGCTTTTTCAGGATGGAAACGACAATGGACGGGTTGCAGGTGGCGCCCACCGCACCGTGCTCGATGGAATAGGCCAATTCCTCGAGGTCGGGAGAGTCGTTCCACAGACAGGTGGGAGTCGTCTGCGTCATTTGGTACAGGTGGCTTTTATAAGACGTGAGGGTGGTGGCCGATGCCATGGATAGCCTCCAAAAATTGATATGAAAACGTGTGCAATTTGATCGTAGTCCCGCGAAAGCACCCCAGTCAAGAGAAAAATATGCGTCACAGTTGTTTATTCCCTTTACATCGTACTCGCTCTCGTGATAATAGTGGTCTTGCACACGTGTTCATTGGCAAAAAGCGCCGCGCACGCGTCGAGGCCTTGCGCCTACAGGAGGCAAGACATGCAGTTGCTCGTTCGGCCGCCCGATTCCAGTCCCGCGGAGGGTTACGGCTTCCAGTTCCTCCGCTTCCGCACGCAGAAGCTGACCCCGCAAGTCCGCGTGCGAGAGGAGACCGGCGAATTTGAGTTGGGCCTGGTGCTGCTGGGCGGCAAATGCACCGTGGAATCCTCGCGCGGTACGTGGACCAACATCGGCAGGCGCCCCAACGTCTTCGCCGGCATGCCCTACGCCCTGTACCTGCCGATCCACACGCAGTTCACCCTCTCCACGGAGAGCGAATGCGACATCGCGTTCTGCTACTGCCGCGCGGAAAGGCCCTTTCCGCCACGCCTGGTTACGCCCGCCGACGTGGATGTGGAAATCCGCGGCGCCGGCAACGCCACCCGCCAGATCAACGGCATCTTCAAACCGCACTTTCCGGCCGACCGGCTCGTCGTGGTCGAGGTTTACACGCCGAGCGGTAACTGGTCCAGCTATCCGCCGCATAAGCACGATGTCCACAACCCTCCCGCCGAGGTCGATCTGGAGGAGTTCTACTATTACCGCATAGACCGGCCGGAGGGATTCGCCATTCAAAAGGTGTACACTCCGGACCGGCGCCTGGATGAGACCATGACGGTCCGCGACGGCGAGATGGTGCTGGTGCCGGAAGGGTATCACCCGGTGGTCGCGGCGCACGGCTACAACGCGTACTATCTCAATGCGCTGGGCGGATCGGCGCGGTCGCTCGCGGCCTCGGACGACCCGCAATACGAATGGGTGCGACAAACCTGGGGCGAAACGGATCCGCGCGTCCCCCTGGTCACCATGGACATGGAAAGGTAAGGAGCAACCGATGCGTACTCGTCACATTACGATGGCCCAGGCACTGGTGGGCTTTCTGAAAAATCAATACGTAGAGCATGACGGCGTGGAAAACCGGTTTTTCGAAGGCGCCTGGGGCATCTTCGGACACGGCATTATCGCCGGGTTGGGGCAGGCCCTGCAACAGAACCCCGACTTTCCGTACTACCTCTGCCGCAACGAACAAGGCGCCGTGCACATTGCCACGGCCTTCGCCAAGGCGCGAAACCGCCAGTCCGCCTTCGTCTGCACCTCTTCGATCGGGCCAGGCGCCACCAACATGATCACCGGCGCGGCCACCGCCACGGTGAACCGCATCCCGGTGCTGCTATTGCCCGGGGACATTTTCGCGCGCCGCAACGTGGCGCCCGTTCTGCAACAACTGGAGAGCGAGCACACCCAGGACATCTCGGTCAACGACGCTTTCAAGCCGGTATCGCGCTATTGGGACCGGATCTACCGGCCCGATCAACTGATCTGCTCGCTGCCCGAAGCCATGCGCGTGCTGACTTCGCCATCGCAAACCGGCGCCGTTACCCTGGCGCTGCCGCAGGACGTGCAGGCCGAGGCGTTCGATTATCCCGAAGCCATGTTCGAAAAGCGCGTATGGCACATCGCCCGTCCCGAACCCGAGGGCAGTCAGTTGGCGGTAGCAGCCCAATGGATTCGCGCGGCCCGCAGGCCCCTGATTGTGGCGGGCGGCGGCGTACTGTACAGCGAAGCTAGCGAAGCGTTGGCGCGGTTCGCCGAACAGACCGGCATCCCCGTGGGAGAATCCCAGGCAGGCAAGGGATCCCTGGCCTTCGATCACCCGCAGAATCTCGGCGCTATCGGCGTCACCGGCACTCCGGGCGCGAACATCGCGGCGCGCGAGGCGGACCTGGTCATTGCCATCGGCACGCGCCTGTCCGATTTCACCACGGCATCGAAAACTGCGTTCCAGAATCCGGAGGTCCGCTTCATTGGGATCAACGTGGCGGAAGTTGATGCCTTCAAGCACGCCGCGCTGCCGCTGGTTTCTGACGCGCGCGTCGCCTTGGAGCGGCTTGCGGCCGCCGTCAAGGGCTATCGCACGGCGCCCGAATACGCCCAATCCATCGCGCAGTGGAAAGTCCGTTGGGAAGAAGAGACCGACCGCATCTTCGGGCTATACCACGGCCCGCCCATCAGCCAGGGCGAAGTGATTGGCGCGGTGAGCCGGGCGGCGCGCCCCTGCGACATCGTGCTGAACGCGGCCGGCAGTCTCCCCGGCGACCTGCATAAGCTTTGGCGCGCCCGGCGCCCCGGCAACTACCACATGGAGTATGGCAACTCCTGCATGGGTTACGAAATCGCCGGCGGCTTGGGAGCCAAAATGGCCGACCGGTCGCGCGACGTCTATGTCATGGTGGGCGACGCCTCGTTCCTCATGATGTCTTCGGAGATCGTCACCTCCATCCAGGAAGGTTACAAACTCAACATCCTGATCCTGGACAACCACGGGTTCAGCAGCATCGGCGGACTGTCGGGGGCCATCGGTTCCGGCGGTTTCGGCACCAACTACCGCTACCGGACGGCGAAGACGGGGCATCTGGATGGCGCGAACCTGCCGGTGGATTTTGTCAAACTAGCCGCCGGCTATGGCGCCCACGCCGTCCGCGCCACCACACGGGAAGAAGTGGAGCAGGCGTTGGAAGCCATGCGCGGGCACGACCGCACCACCGTAGTGGTCGTGGAAGTCGACAAGGAAATGCGCGTACCGGGATACGAATCCTGGTGGGATGTGCAGATCTCCGAAGTTTCCGAAATCGCCAGCATCCGGGAAGCCCGCGCGGAGTACGAAGTGGCGGTCAGGAAAGAGCGGCGCCACGAGATTGAGGCGGCGCGTAAGTAGCGTGGAAGCGGACGCGGTAAAGCCATAAAGGAGCGAAATGCCGATCAGAATCGCAACTGCCCCGGTAAGTTGGGGCGTCATGGAAGTGGAAGGCTGGGCCAGAAAGCAGAGCTATGGTGAAGTGCTCGACGAAATGGTTCAGGCCGGTTATACGGGCACGGAACTCGGGCCGTACGGTTTCCTGCCCACCGATTCGAATGAGTTGAAGCGGGAATTGGGAAAGCGCAACATGGCCCTGTTGGGAGCGTTTGTGCCGCTGCCTCTGGGCCGTCCCCAGCAGCATGAGGAAGGCCTGCGGTCGGCGCTCGAAATCGCGCGCCTGCTGGCGGCCAACGGTGCGCCCTTCCTGGTGCTGGCGGATGAGATGAGCGAGAAGCGTATGGCCATCGCCGGGAACGCCCGGGAAAGCGACGGTTTCACGCCCGCTCAGTGGGAAGGCGCCGCCCAACTGATCGCGGACATCGCCAAGAGCGCGCGGGAAATCGGCGTGCGCAGCGTCTTCCATCACCATGCCGGCACTTATGTGGAAACGCCCGGCGAAGTGGCGCGCTTACTGGAATTGACCGACCCCGGCCTTTTGGGCATTTGCCTGGATACCGGCCACTATCTGTACGGCGGCGGCGACCCGGTGGAGTTTGCCCGTTCCCAGGCAAAGCGTATCTGGCACCTTCATCTGAAAGATATCCGGGCCAACGTGCTGGACCAGGTGCGGCGCGACAAGCTTGGGTTCCTCGATGCCATCCGCCTCGGCGTCTTCAGCGAGCTCGGTCAGGGGAATGTGGATCTGGCGGGCGTGATCCGCGAACTCGATGCCGCCGGCTTCGACGGATGGGCGGTCTTCGAGCAGGACGTGGACCCGACCGTGCCGGGCACCGATCCACTGGCCAGCGCCACCCGAAGCCGGGAGTATCTGCGGCGCGTTGCCGGCGTCTGAATACGTTTGCAAAATGAGCTCGATCAAAGACATCGCGCGCGTCGCCCGGGTTTCCCACTCGACGGTTTCCCGTGCCCTTCGGAACAGTCCCCTGGTTACCGCCGAAACCCGTGAACTGGTTCATAAGATCGCGGTGGAGCAGGGGTACAGCGTCAGTGCCGCCGCGCGCAGCCTGGTGACAGGGCGCACCAATACCATCGGTGTGGTGGTCACCAGCATCTCCAACCCGTTCGCCGGAGAGATCATCGCCGGAGTCGAGGAGTTCGCCCTCGCCCACGGATACTCGATTCTACTATCGACCTCGCATGCGGACCCCGCGCGGGAAATGCGTGCGGTGCAATCGCTCCACGAGCATCGTGTGGATGGAATTCTGGTCAACTCGTCGCGCGTGGGCCGCTTGTACATGCCGCTCCTGGCGGAGTTGAAAGTCCCCATCGTGCTCATCAACAATGAGCAACCCGGGGAGTTCAGTCATTCCGTGTCGATTGACAATCTTCGCGCCGGCCGCGACGCTACCCGCCATCTGGTGGAATTGGGGCATAAGCGGATTGGCTATGTCGGAAACCAGTTCGGCCTGCAAGCGGACACCGAACGTTTCAGCGGATACCGGCAGGTGATCGACGAAGCCGATATCGGCTTCGCACCGGAATTGGTGGTCCATGGGGATGGCGGGCCGGAAGCCGGCATGCGCGCCACCGCGCGGCTGCTGGCCTTGCCCGACCCCCCAACCGCGGTGTTCTGCTATAACGACATGCAGGCGCTCGGCGCCCTGCGTGCGGCCCGCGAACGGGGCCTGAGTGTGCCGGGTGGCCTCTCCGTGGTCGGTTTGGACGACCTGTACCTGTCGTCTTACACCGATCCTCCGCTGACCACCGTGCAGCAGCCCAAGCTGGAAATGGGACGTCTGGCCGCTCAAATCCTGCTGGAACTGCTTTCCGGGAAGAGCCCGGAGAGCCGCATTACGCTGGCCGGCAAGCTGGTGGTGCGGGAATCGACCGCGGCGCCGCGCGTCGTCAAGGGGCATTGAGCCGTTTGCACCATCCGCCGTTTGCTTGTCTTTGATGTCCGCGAGGCTGGGGCCGATCTGCCCGCCCGCGGAGGTGAGTTTTTGGATCCCAATTGTTGAATTCCGTCCGCGGCGCCTTTCCGTGGACACCAGGCAGGACTATATTCATGAGCAGCCCGCGCATACCGGAGACCTTGGCGACACCCCGCCGGGCGTCGATTCTCTCGCGGATGCTGAAGTTCTTCGCCACGGGAGAGAATCGTCCGCAACTGACCGATTCCAGCCTGATCGACCGCCTGTACAAGCGCCATCGGGTTTTCGTGATGACGGCCATCACACTGGGCTATGGAATCGCCTACATGTGCCGACTCGGCCTGTCGGTCGTCAAAAAACCGGTGATCGACGGGGGCATTTTCACGGCCGACCAACTGGGTACCATCGGCTCTTCCATTTTTTACGCCTATGCTTTCGGTAAACTGGTCAACGGCTTTCTCGCCGACCACGCCAACATCAAGAAGTTTCTCGCCTTCGGAATTCTCTGCTCCGCGTTAATCAACATCTTCATGGGTTGGGCCACCGTGCTCTGGGCATGGGTGGTCCTTTGGGCTTTGAACGGGTGGTTTCAGGGATTTGGGGCGCCGGCCGGAGTGGTGTCCATGTCCCAGTGGTTCAGCAACAAGGAACGGGGCACCTATTACGGCATTTGGAGCACCGCCCACCCCTTGGGCGAAGGCCTCACCTTCGTTGTGTTATCCGCGCTGGTGAGCTGGTTCGGCTGGCGTGCCGGATTTGTCGGGCCCGGGATCATCTGCGTCGGGTTGGCGGTCGCCATGTACGCCTCTTTGGAGGACCGGCCCCAGACTTTGGGCCTGCCCCCCGTCGCCGACTGGAAGCACGACCAGGCGCCCACGGTTACCGATCGCACACAAAAGGTGAAGAGTACGTGGCAGATGCAACTTTCGATCCTCACGTATCCCTCGATCTGGGTGCTGGCCGTCGCCAGCGCCACCATGACCATGACCCGCTACGCCATGAATGACTGGGGAATGCTCTACCTCCAGGAATCGAAGGGTTACTCGGGGATGGCGGCGGGCGGCCTGCTGGCCCTGAAGTCTCTGGCAGGCCTGGCCGGCTCGGCTTCGTATGGTTTCGTGTCCGACAAGGTGTTTGGCTCCCGCAGGCCGCCGATGAACCTGGTTTGCGGCGTGTTGGAGATCCTTTCGCTGGTTGTCATGTTCACTATCCCCCCGGGCCATCCGCTCGTGATCACGGCGATGCTGCTCATTTACGGCTACGCGATCACCGGCCTCATTACTTCCCTGGGCGGATTGTTCGCGGTGGATATCGCGCCCAAGAAGGCCGCCGGAGCCGCCATGGGATTCATCGGCGTCTTCAGCTATGTTGGTGCCGCCGCGCAGGAGCAGATCACGGGCATCCTGGTCGGCCAGGGCACCACCATCGTGAACGGCGTCCGTCAATACGACTTTCATAAAGCAGTTGTTTTCTGGCTGGGGACTTCGATCGTTTCCCTGGTCTTGGCCACCTCCTTGTGGCGTGTTCGGGCAAATGACTAGAACTCCTGGAGCGCAGTTATGTGGAACGGTTCATCCTACGACATCGTCATCATCGGGAACTATACAAAAGATACGATTGTTTCGCCCGCCGGTACCCGCTATGTGGACGGCGGCGGCTTTAACTACGGCGCTCATGTGGCGGCCATGATGGGTCTGAAGACAGCCGCGGTCACCCGGCTGTCCAGAGAAGACCAGCGCGTGGTCGATGCGCTTACTTGCCTCGGCGTAACCGTGTATCCGGCGTACACGCCGCACTCGACGGACATGCGGCTGTACTATCCGACATCCAATGTGGACGAGCGTATTCTGTCGGTCACTCATACCGCCGGGTCCTTCACCCCGGACCAGGTCGAGCACCTGGAATCCAGGGCGTTTCTGATCAATTCCTCGATCCGTGGAGAGGTGGACCTGGACGTCATACGAGTGTTGCGGGAGAAGGACACGCTGCTGGCGGCCGACGTACAGGGGTTCACGCGCATCATCGGGCCCGACCAGACTTTGCAGTACGGCGAGTGGCCGGAAAAACGGGAAGTCCTGTCCTACATCGATATCCTGAAAACCGACGCCGTGGAAGCGGAGATTCTCACCGGCAAGAGCGATATCCGGATTGCCGCCGCGGAGATCGCCGCATGGGGTCCGGACGAGATCGTCCTCACCCATCGTGACGGCCTCCTGGTCCTCGCCGGCGGCGTGTTCTATGAAGCCCCGTTCCGTCCCGAAAAGCTGGTCGGACGCTCCGGCCGAGGCGATACCTGCATCGCTTCTTATCTGTGCAAGCGGTTGGAAGGTTCCGCTCAAGAGGCTACAACATGGGCGGCGGCCGCGACCAGTCTGAAGATGGAGGCCGAGGGCCCCTTGAAGCGAAGCGCCGCCGATGTGGAACAACTCATCGGGCGGACTTACGCGTCCGCGCAATCGTCATTATCCTGACCGTTCTCAACTTGGAGTAGAAACTCGCGATGCTTTTAAAGAATCTTGCGTCACTGACGCTGATCGCACTGTCGATTCACCTGAGCGCAGGAGTTCTCCGCGCTCAAAACTCGCCCCGCAGCGGCGGAGAACTCAAATTCGTCGTCATCGTGTCCCGGCACGGTGTCCGGCCTCCTCTATGGACCGACGAGCAACTGAACCAGTATTCCAGCCAACCGTGGCCGAAATGGGATGTCCCCGCCGGACACCTCACTGCTCACGGAGCGGCCTTGATGAAGCTGTTTGGGGCCTACGACCGCGCGCAGTTCGCCAAAGCCGGCCTGCTATCGGCGAAAGGCTGCACCGACGCCGACAAAGTCTACTTCTGGGCGGACACCGATGAACGGACGATCTCCACCGCACGCGCCGTGTCCGAGGGAATGCTGCCGGGTTGCGGCGCCAAAGTGAACGCCCTGGCCGAACGCGAAGCGGACCCGATCTTCAGTCCGCTGGCAGCGGGCATCGGACACGCGGACCAGGCTTTGGGAACGGCCTCGGTAGTCGGCCGGCTGGGCGGACACGCCGATGCGCTGCTGGAAGCTTACCGTCCCGCGCTCGAGGTTCTGCAGGAGATCCTGCTGGGGTGCAAGCCCGGTGCAAAGTGCCCGCCGGCCGGCTTGGAATCGAAACTGTCGCTGCTCACCATGCCCACTACGGTGGGTCCGGCGAAGGGCGATAGGCTGGTCGAGATGAAGGGGGCGATTGCCACCGCTTCGACCCTATCGGAGAACTTACTGCTCGAATACACCAACGGGATGGAGGGCAAGGATCTGGGTTGGGGCCGGCTCGACGAGGCCAGGTTGCTTCAGGTCATGAGTCTGCACACCGCGTACGAGGAGCTGCTGCGGCGCGATCCTTACATCGGGCGGGCGTCGGCCTCGAATATGCTCAGCCACATCCTCAAATCGATGGAGCAGGCGATTACGGCCAAGCCTGTCGCGGGCGCAATCGGTAAGCCCGGGGATCGCGTGCTGTTCCTCGCCGGACACGACGGCAACGTGGCCAATATCGCGGGCACGCTCAACCTCTCGTGGCTCCTGCCCGGATACCAGCCCAACGACACGCCTCCGGGCGGCGCCCTGTTCTTCGAGTTATGGCGCCAACCCACCGGCGAATACCAGGTGCGCTCTTATTACACCGCGCAGACTCCGGAACAGATGCATAAGGCCTTGCCCTTGACGCCGGATAATCCGCCGGCCATCGCGCCGCTCTTCCTCGGGGGCTGTAGCGAAGCGGGTCCCGGAATGCCGTGCAGTTGGAAGGCATTCCAGCACAAAGTGGAAACTTCCATCGATCCCACCATGGTCAAGCCGTAGTCTGTTCCGCCGCGGGGGCCGGCCACCATCGGCCCCCACCTACTCCCACTTACTTCGCCAGCGCGTTCATCATTCCATCCCAGGTATCCACCTTGCCATGGTCCTCGATGTCTTCCGCGAACCACGTCTGGGTGACGTTCCTGCTCTCCGTGTAGAAGATAAAACCGTCCCGGCCCATCATATGCAAGTCGCCGAAGAACGACTGCTTCTGTCCGGTGAAACCGAAGATGCCCACCGGCACCGGTATCCCCACATTGATCCCCACCATGCCGCCGTCGGTTTCCTTGGCGAACTTGCGCGCATAGTATCCGTTCTGCGTATAGATCACGCTCCCGTTGGCGAAGCGGTTGTTGTTCATGATCTTCACGCCTTCTTCGAAGTTGTTCACGCGCTTGACGCAGAGGACCGGCCCAAAGATTTCTTCCCGCCCGATGGACATCTCTTCGGTGACCTTGTCGAAGATCGTGGGCCCGACAAAGTAACCCTTCTCGCAACCTGCCGGAACCTGGGGCTGGCGGCCGTCCAGAACCAGCTCGGCGCCTTCTCGGATTCCGGTTTCAATCCAGTCGAGGACGAACTTCCGGTGCCCTTGGTTGACTACCGGGCCCAAATCGGTGGTTTTATCGGCCGCGGGGCCCAGTTTCAGATTCGATGCGTACTTCTTGAGGCTGGCCACCAGTTGGTCGGCGATCTCGTTTTCCACCACCACCACGGGCAGCGCCATGCAGCGTTCCCCGGCGCAACCGCAGAAGGCATTCATAATGCTCTGTGCCGCCCGCTCCAGCTTGCAGTCGCGTAATACCAGGGCGTGATTTTTCGCCTCAGTCAGCGCCTGAACCCTCTTGCCGTTGGCGGCGGCGGTACCGTAGATATGCAGGCCGACATCGGTCGATCCCACAAAGGAGACGCCCTTGATATCGGGATGACGCAGGAAGATCTCGGCTTCCACGCGGCTCGTCGTGACCACGTTCAATACTCCGCCCGGCAGCCCGGCTTCCTGCCACAATTCCATCAGCCGCATGGCCGATTGCGGCACGAAGCTGGCCGCTTTCAGCACCATGCAGTTGCCGGTGGCAATGCAGATGGGAGCCATCCAGCCGTGGGGAATCATCGCCGGAAAGTTCCACGGCGCGATACCGGCGAAGACGCCGATGGGATGGTTGTAGCGCGTGGTATCGTAGCCCGCGGAAATGTTCATCACCGCGTCGCCCTTCATGATGTGGGGAGCGCCGCAGGCGAATTCCAGCACTTCGACCACCTTGAGGACGTCGCCCATCGCTTCGTCCCATTTCTTGCCGTTCTCCGTGGCCAACAGGCACGTGAGCTCATCGAGGTTCTGCTCGACGAGCGCCTTCAGCTTGAATAACACTTGCACTCGCTTGCCGACCGGCGTGTTGGACCAGGCCGGATAGGCCGCCACCGCGGCCTGGATGGCAATTTCCACTTCCTCGGCCGTGCACTGCGGAGTGTACGCAATCACGGCGCCGGTGGACGGGTTGTAGCACGGCATGTATTTGAAGGTCTTCGACTCCAGCCACTTGCCGCCGGCATGAAACTTCAGCTTCTTGGGTCGCTCCCCGCTGATGGGATCTTTCGGGTATTGGTTTTCGCCGCTAAAATATCGCGTATCGAACGAGATTGGTATGGTTGCCGACATAATTCGTGTTCCTCCTTCGCAATCTGACGCCTCAATCCATGGTCGCACTCCGCGGGGAGATGCGGCCAGTTCACATCCGGACAATTGGACGCGACTGGCCGCGCCCCCTCAGAATTTTAGCTTCAGACCGAACTGGAATTCACGAGGCACGGCGCCCACTGCCAGGCTGGCGATGGTTCCAAAGCCGCCCGCTCCCTGCGAGGTGGCGGGGTTGGCGAAATTGGCGCGATTGGTGATGTTGTAGGAGTCAACCCGGAGTTGCAGTTTGAAACGCTCTTTGATCCGCCATTCTTTCTCCAGGCTTAGGTCAATCTGCTCCCATCCCGGTCCGAATCCCACGTTTCGGGCGGAGTTTCCGAAATAGCTGACCGTCGGCGCCTGGAAGCAACTGGTATTGAAGTACTCGCTCAGCATGGCGCCCTTCGAACTGAAGCTGGAAATATTTGGATCGCAGGTGATGTTGGGCCGCAAGGCGCTGGAGTAGGTGTTGCTGGTATTGGTCAGTTCCGTAACGCCCCAGGGCAGTCCGGAATGCAGTGAGAGAGCGGTGGTAACGCTCCATCCGCCCACCACATCCTCGGCGACTTTGGACATGCCGGAAAAGTGCCGGCCGTTGCCGAACGGCAGTTCGTATACCAGGTGCGCCGCCAGGCTTTGCGGAATGTCGCTGCCGGAGTAACTCTTGTCCAGGTGTTGCAGGTAGATACTCTGGTAGGTGGTGGTAGTGCCGTTCATGTCGTCGCCGCCGGTGATGTTGTCGAGATATTTGGACCACGTGTAATTCGCCATGAAGAGGAGTCCCTTGGAGAATTTCTTCTCGACCTTGGCATTCAGCGAGTGATAACTCGAGTTGCCAAAGGCGTCCGCTTCCTCATAGACGTGGCTAAACTGGGGGAATGGGCGAAGCGTCTGCGACTGCACGGCGGGACCGTGGCCGTCGGTCAACGGAATCTGATTGATGTCGATCTGGTTCCCCGCGATCTTGTGGGATACGTTGGCGACGTAAGATGCTTCCACCACGATGCCGTGCTTCAATTCGTGCTGAAGGCCGAAGTTCCATTGCAGCGAGTACGCCGTGGGGTGGTCCTGGGCCACGAAATCCGGCGAGGTAGTCACCTTCGCGCCAACCGGCACCGCACCGTATCCCGGTGTCTCGGTGATCGGCGCGGCCGCGGGCATGCCTTGATACAGCAGAAATGCCGGCGTCGTGCCTGAGTTGGGGGAACTGAACGTGGCATTGGTGCCAAACCCCGTGGTGAGAATACGGCTGGTGGATACCGTGCCATATTCGGAATCGTAGAATGTGCCGAAACCGCCGCGCAGCGCCCAGTCGTTAGCCAGCCGGTAAGCAAAGCCAACACGCGGCCCGAAGTTGTTGAGGTCCCAGTTATTGGCGTATTTGTTGACGCCGTTTACTCCGTCGAACGTGATGACGCCGGGCGTGCCGCTGACCGGGTTGATCGCGTACGGATTGAAGCCGCTTTGGCTCAAGCCGCGGTCCCACCGCGGCCCTTCCACCTCGTAGCGCAGCCCGAGGTTGAGGGTGAGCCTGTCGGAGACGGTCCACTTATCCTGGATGTATGCCCCGTAGTTGTCGATCCGCCCCAGCAGTTCCGGAGCCGTGATCACGTCCGCGGTATTCACCCAGCCCAACTCCAATGAGGCCAGGCCGCTTCCCGTGCCCGTGGTCGTAAAGTCGAATTCGCCACCCGGCTGTTGTTGATAGCGGTCGCAGTTGAACGAGTAGCGGTATTCGGCGCCAAACTTCACCTCGTGTCTGCCCTTGGTCCAGGTTATGGATTCCGCGGGCCACAGCGTCAGCGAGGGTCCACGGTCGCGAAACTGCTTGGCGGCTCCCTGGCTGGTATATCCGGCCACGGTGATGTACGGGTAGTCGTCCGGGTTGATCGGTCCGGTAAGGCCGATTTTCGCGTTCTCACCCGAGTCGATCTGCGAAAAGATCGTGGTTGCGGCGTGGTTGACATAGGTAAATCGGAAGTCGTTGATCAATGTCGGCGAAAAAGTATGTACCCAGTCGGCTACCCCATTGTATTGCTGCGTGTCGTGTTTCTCCGCGCGGAAGTCGGCGAATGGATTGGCGGTGAAAACCGGTGCAATCCGATTCTGCACATCGGCGTTGGTATAGCGCAGGTAAAACTTGTTTTTTGCGCTCAGATTGTAGTCGAACTTCGTAGTCACGGTATCCTGCCGCACCGCATCGCTTACGTTGCCAACGTAGTTATTGGAATCGGCCAGGCCTGTGTTGGTATTCATGTTGGGCGCCGGGTAAAAGGCCGCGATTTGTTTGCCGATGGGGTCCATACGGTTGGTGGGGATAATGTTACCGGGGAAGGCACTGCCGGTCAGCGGATCCTTGATCGTAAGACCCTTGATGCCGGAGAAGTTGCCGCCGGCCTCCGCCAGGGTCGGCACCGTGTTATTCGCGAAGGTCGATCCGTTGCGTTTCCGGGCGGATTCCCAATTGACGAAGAAGAAGACTTTGTTCTTGATGATCCGTCCTCCCGCGGCGGCGCCAAACGTGTTGTAGCGCAAGGGCGGAGGGGTTTGAGCAAAGAAGGTTCTCGTATCGAAGGCATCGTTGCGAACGTATTCGTAGGCGGAGCCGTGGAATGCGTTCGTGCCCGACTTGGTGGTCATCACGATGTGACCGCCGGCGGAGCGCCCGTATTCGGCGCTATAACTGTTGGTCTCCGTGCGAAACTCCTGCAGGGATTCGGAGGGCGGATTGAGCTGATTGGTGGGCCCGCCGAGGGCGTTGTCCTGGGCCGATCCGCCGTCCAGGTGCCAGCCTTGATCCTGCGAGCGTCCTCCGGCCACCGAGAACGAAGGCGTGTCTTCGATGCCCGACTCCGCTTTGAACGCCACGCCGCTGTCCAGTTTCGTCAGAGAGAGTGCCCTGCGGCTTTCCACCGGAACGTTGTCCACGCTCTGTTTACCGACCGTCTGCCCCTGGTCCATCGAGGTATCCAGAGCGTTCGCCGCTCCCGTGTCGGTGACCACCGTGCTCGCCGCGCCCGGCGTCAATTTGATGTTCAGTTCGAGCGCCTGTGAAATCTGTAGCACCACTCCCGTCCGTATCGTGGTTTTGAAGCCCGCCGCTTCCGCTTTCAATTCGTAGGGACCCGGGGGCAGGAACGGAATGGCATAGACGCCGGCCGCGGTGGTTTTTGCCGAATGCTGGACGCCGGTGTCGCTATTGGTTGCAGTGACCACAGCGCCGACGACGATGGCGCCGGCTTGATCTTCCACGCGGCCCGTCAGGTTGGCATCGTTCTGGGCCGTCATGGCCTGCACGAACAGGGTGAAGAGAACTACGCAATCGATGCGAAGACGCACGAAACCTCCTTGATCAGTTGGACCGCTTCCGGCCTCGTTCGAAGACCCGAGCAAGCCGCGTTCGCTTCCGGAACTGAATGCAAACGTGTGCAATCCAAGGCAAAACAATCGCTATTTAAGACTTGGCTTACTGTAAATCGATTTCGCCGCACTTGTCAAGCCTCCTCTGCGAAGTTTTTTCCAGCCGGCTTTCCTGGCTCTTCCGCAGCCCCGCAAGCCAAGGACAAAACATCCGTAAGACATTTATATTACTGGTATTAGTGATGTATTGCGTCGCCATCTGGCGGAGGCCTTCAAGCCATCCCTGGCGATGCCAAAAAGTACTTGAATGACCACGTTTGCAAGACGTCGTACTCAAAAACTGCCCGCGGGCCGCCGAATGTCACCCCGGGTCCCATGCCCCGGCCCGCATCCTTCGCCAGGATTATGATGGTGGAGAATAAAGCGAGTTGGCGCGGTACCCAAAAGAAGGTACTTGCCTTTTGATCCCATGTTGTTTCAGGTAACTGGACTCTGCAAGCGGTTCGGCCGCATCTCCGCGCTCTCCGATGTCGGCTTTCACGTGCGGGCAGGCGAGGTGCTCGGGCTGATCGGTCCCAACGGGGCGGGGAAGTCGACGCTGTTCGAATGCCTCGCCGGTGTCTTGCCCGCGGACAGCGGCACGGTCCTCCTGGCCGGCCGGCCGGTGGCAGCCCGCCATCGCTACACGTTCTTGTTCTACGTCCCCGACGGCATAGCGCCGTGGCCGCAACAGTCCGTGCAGTGGGCGCTCGACTTCACCATCGGCTTTCTCGGCGGCCGGGGAGATCTCCGCCAGGAAGTCATCGAGCAGCTCGATCTGGGTCCGTTGCTGCCCCAGCCCCTCGGCACGCTTTCCAAGGGCCAGCGCAAGCGAGCACTTCTCGGCATTGGCCTGCTGACACCCCAGCCGGCCCTGTTGATCGATGAGCCCTTCGAAGGGCTCGACTTGCGCCAGGCGCGCGACATTGCCGCGGCGCTGCGCGCCCACGCGGCCCGCGGGCGGACGCTTTTCCTCTCCATTCACCAGATCGCCGATGCCGGGCGCTTCTGCGACCGGTTCGTGCTGCTCACCAACGGGCGCGTCTGCGGCGAAGGCACCGTTGGGGAACTCGCGGCGCTGGCAGCGGCGCGCCAGGGATCGAAACCGCCCGCGGACCTGGAGGAGGTGTTTCTTGCGCTCACCTAGGTCCGCGTACCTTTGGCTGTTGCGCAAGGAGTGGCGCGAACTGCTGGTGTCGAAAGCCTGGTGGGTGATGCTCCTTGCCATGGGGCCGCTGGTCGGGATGTCTTTCATCGGCGCGATGCGGACTTACGCGGAAGTGAGCGGCTTAAATGGCACGTCCGCCGGAGTCGGCGAGGCCTTATCGCCCTTAACCGGGGTGTGGGCACCCACCTTCAGCGCCTGCGAGCTGGCGGCCGTTTTTCTTTTGCCCTTCGTTGCCATTCGCCTGGTGGCCGGCGACCGGCAGAGCGGCGCCCTCAAGCTCGAACTCCAACAAGGCATGTCCGCCTTTCCTCGCATCACGGCCAAGGCGCTGGTTCTGCTGGCCGGTTGGCTGGTCGCCATGCTGCCCCCCTTGAGCGCCATCCTCTTGTGGTCCACCTACGGCGGCAGCATACACACTCCGGAACTGCTCACGCTGACCGCCGGCCACGTACTCAACGCGGGGCTGACCATCGCTCTCGCCGCCGCCATGGCCTCGCTGGCCGAGCACCCTTCCACCGCCGCCATCCTGACCCTCAGCGTCACCGTCGGCACTTGGATTATCAGTTTCTTCGGCGCCATTCAGGGTGGTTGGTGGGAGCGCGCCGCCGGATACACGCCCGCCGCCATGGTCGCGGAGTTCCAGCATGGCCTGTGGCGGCTCGATACCACCGTCGTCGCGCTCGTGCTGACCCTGATGGGCCTGCTGATCGCGGCGATCTGGACACAACTCGGCCTTCCCATCGGCCGCCGGGTTTGCCAATCGTTCGCCGTCGCCGCGCTCGCCGCCGCCGGTATCTTCGCGGGTACCTTCCTCAACGCCAGTTGGGACACCTCGGAAAGCCGCGGCAACTCGTTCTCCGCGGCCGACGAGCACGCGCTCCGGCAAATTCACACGCCGCTCCGCATTGAGGCGCACCTCGCGCCGGAGGATCCGCGCCGGCTCGACCTGGAGCATCACGCGCTTTCCAAGCTGCGGCGCGTCATGCCGAACGTGCAGGTCCAGTACATTTCCGGCACGTCCATCGGCCTCTTCGAACAAACCAGGGCCGGGTACGGTGAGATATGGTTCGACTTGGGCGGCCGCCGGACCATGAGCCGCATGACCACGGCGGAGGGCGTGCTCGAGGCGATTTACTCGCTCGCCGGCGTCACTCCGCCGGCCGAAACGGACGAGGGCGTTTTTCGCGGTCATCCGCTTGCCGTGCCGCCCAAGGGCGCCGGCACGGTATTCTATGCTCTCTGGCCATGCGTGTTTCTGGCCAGTGGCATACTGGTGCGATGGAGGTGTAAATGAAGGCAGTCATACGAGGTGGAGTCGTTCTCCTTACCGCGGTTCTTCTGACCGCGACGGCCGGGGCGGCCGATATAAAAATCGACCTCAAGAACGAACAGGCTGGTAAGGCTCCGATGGTTTTCGAGCCGATCGTCGGAACATGGGTTGTGCTTCAGGACGGCAGCGACAAGGTCGTCATGGTCGATGGCCGGCCATGGGTCGCGAGCAAGGATAACCCCACCAAGCTGCTGCTGCAGACTGCGCGCAATTTATATGGCACGTCCAACGAGGAGCTGATGGACAATGCCAAACAGTTCGCCTACTACCCCGTCGCGGTCCTCAAGAGCGTCGCCAATTTCTCTAACGGCACCATCGGCATGAAGTTCAAAACCGTCGCCGGCGATTCGGACCGCTGTTCCGGAATTCTCTTCAACGTCAAGCCCAACGGGGACTGGTTGGCCGTTCGCTACAACGACACGGAGAACAACGTCGCCCTGTGGGAATTCCATAACGGCATCCGGCGGAACATGAAGTTCAGCGATCGCGACAAACCGTTTCCGCTTGACCGCGGCGCATGGCACGAGTTGAAGATGACGGTGGAGGGAGCCGGTTTCAAGGCTTGGCTCGACGGTACGCTGGCGCTGGAATATACTCTCGGCGCCGAGCCGCAGGCGGGGCGCAGAGGCCCGCCGAATGCGGATTTGTTCCCGGCCAACAATCCCGTGCTGCGCCCTCCCGTCGCCGGCAAAATCGGGCTCTGGTCGAAAACCGACAGCACCAGCTACTTCAAGGATTACGTCGTCAGCCCTCGGCCGTAGCTCTGTACTACTGTCCGTTCATTTCTTCGCGCGCCGCGACGATTCTTGCGAGGCACTTCTTCGCAGCGCCGTAGCGTAGCCTTTCAGGCCGGGTGCCCTTTGGGCGGCCCCCCATTCGTGGGGGCATTCTTCCTCCGCGCCGCCGCGTTGTCCCGCGGGAGATCTTCCGTTTGTGGCTTGCCGCTGTGTGGGGCAGGTTGGCAACCTGCGGCGGATTGTTAATCCGCCTGCCGCCCTTCCAACTGTCAGTTGGCCATCCTGACCCGCGCCACGCCGGCGATTCCATTTTTGTGTCGCGCACCCCACTGCAGATCCAGTAAACTGGTTGGCAATCTACCTATTTTCGAGCCCGAATGAAGTCTGATTACAGAGTCGGGCCAGGAGCCATTCGCAATGCCTTACGTACGTAACGCACGAATCCTGTTGGCAATCGCGCTCGGCGCATCGTTCGCTGCCTGGGGCCAGGGCGGCCGTGCCGGCCGCGCCGCCGCCGCCGCGGCGCAACAGGCCCCGGCGCCTGCCACTGCGCCAACGAATGCCGCCGGGCGCGGCGGGCGCGGCGGAGATGCGGGTGCTGGCGCCCCCGGATTTTTCAACTACGATACGACGGCGGGCTCGGGACCTTCGATTCCCGACGCCCCGCCCACCGAAACTCACCAGAAAATCACGCTCAATGGGGAAGCCCTCGCCTACACCGCGCGCGCCGGCTACATGCCCCTGCGCAACGCCACCACCGGACAAGCGGAAGCTCATCTGTTCTATACCTCCTACGCCAAAGACGGCGTCGCCGAGGGCACGGCACGCCCGATCGTGTTTTTCCTGGGCGGCGCGCCCGGTGTAGCGGCCACCTGGCAGGAGTTTGGCGGTCTCGGACCGAAGCGCATGAAGTGGTCGAATGACGGTACTGCCGGGCAGCCGCCCTACGGATGGGTGGACAACCCCCATACCCTGCTCGGCCAGGTGGATCTGGTCTTCGTGAATCCCGTGGGTACCGCATTCAGCCGGCCCGACCAGCCCGCCCATGGCCCGAACTTTTGGAATACCGCCGCCGACATCGCGTCGCTCGGCGAGTTCGTGCGCAGCTTCCTCAATACCGGCAATCGCCGTAATTCACCGCTCTTTCTGGCGGGCGAGGATTTTGGCACCGCGCGCGCGGCGGGTTTAGCCGCCTACCTCAACGAACATCAGATCCCGGTTCACGGCGTGGTGCTGCTCTCCATGACCCCGAGTGCCGACGCGCTCTCTGGCGACGCGCAATACATCACCCTGCTGCCCAGCCTCGTCTTGTCCGCCTGGCACCACAAGAAGCTGGCGCCGGATTTAACCGCCATGAGCGCCGAACAGATTTCCGGACAGGCGCGCCAGTTTGCCTCCCGCGACTATCTGCACGCGATCTACAAGGGCGACCGCATGTCGCCGGAGGAGCGCACCAAGGTGATTGCCAACCTGTCGCGGCTCACCGGGCTCTCCAAGGCTTTCATCGCCAACAACGATTTGCGCATTACCCTGGACCGCTTTAACGCCGAACTGATGCGCGACCAGCACCGTGGACTCTCCAGCTCCGATGCCCGCGTGAGTGGCTTTGTGCCGTCTCCGAGCGGCGGCGGGCGCGGTGGCGGTGGTGGCGGCTTTGGCTTCGTCGCCAGCCCCCCGATCGACTTCAATCTGAGCGGTCTCGCCGCCGCTTTCCAGACGGCCTATGAGGCCTACCTGCGGCGCGAACTTACCTTCAACGGCAACAGCAACGGAATCTTCTACCTGTCCAGCGGCGGCGTCGGCGTTTTCACATCCACCGGGACCGACGACGCCAGCCTATCCGGCGCTTTCGCCCGCAACCCCAACCTGCGTCTCTTCGTGGGCGTCGATTACTTCGATCTCAACGCGCCGTTCTACGCAACCGAGTTCGCCCTGGCTCACCTCAACGTGTCGCCGGATGTCCGCGCGCATAACATCACCGTGAGCCATTACGAGGCCGGGCAGATGACCTATCTCGACAACAAGGCGCTGGCCAAACTACAGGGCGACCTGGCCAGGTTTGTCAGCGAAGCGATTTCACCGGCCCGCAAATAAGCGGCGCAGCCAAGGAGCAATGCCATGAGAATTCACTTGCCGTTTCACCACAAGCTTTGCATCTTCCTCTGCCTCATCGGCGCCACGTGCGGGCAGGCTCTCGCCCAGGGCCGGGGCGGCCCCGCCGCCGCGACCAACGGCTTCTACCGCTTCGATTACACCCAGGAACAGATGCAGCCGATCGAGTACCCGGCACACCCCATCGCCACCGAGCACCAGATCACCCTGCACAACGAGACCATCCAGTACACGGCGCGCGTCGGATTCATGCCCATCCGCCATGCCACCACCGGCGTGACCCAGGGGCATCTTTTCTACATCTACTATTCCAAGAACGGCGTCACCGATAAGTCCAAACGGCCGGTCTGGTTCCTGTTCAACGGCGGACCGGGCGCGGCCACCGTCTGGCTCCACATGGGCGCCTTCGGCCCCAAAATGGTGAAGATGGAGCCCAACGGCCTGGCCACGCCGCCGCCCTACACCTACGTCGATAACCCCAACTGCCTGCTGGATACCGGCGATCTGGTCTTCATCGACGCCATGGGAACGGGCTTC
This sequence comes from Candidatus Solibacter sp., assembly GCA_050014175.1. Taxonomy (GTDB): domain Bacteria; phylum Acidobacteriota; class Terriglobia; order Bryobacterales; family Bryobacteraceae; genus Solibacter. The sequence continues at coordinate 27,818 of JBEKDV010000018.1, forward strand.
AGCCGTCCCGATAAGCCTGGCTACGGCCCCGACTTCGGGGGAGTGGAGAACGATCTGGCCGCCTTCGGCGAGTTCATCCGCGGCTTCCTCAACGAGTACAACCTCTGGGGCTCGCCGCTCTTCGTCGGCGGCGAAAGCTACGGCACCACGCGCGCCGCGGGACTGGCCGGCTATCTCACCGACCGCGACATTCCCATTAACGGCGTGATGCTGCTCTCGGCGGTCATCGATTCCAACGCCGCCGCCGGCGAACAGCGCCAGCTCAGCACCCTGCCCACGGAAATCATGACGGCGCATTTTCACAAAAAGCTGGCGCCCGATCTGCAAAAACTCACCGTGGACCAGATGGCCAAACAGGCGCGCGAATTCGCCTCCGGCGAATACCTCGAGTATCTCTTCGATGGCGCGCGCGCTACCGTTGCCCAGCGCGACAAGGTGCTCTCCGACATGTCGCGGTACACCGGCCTCGCCAAGCCCTTCATCGATGCCCTCGACCTGCGCGTCCCCTTGGGGCCGTTCTCCACGGAGCTGCTGCGCGACCGCCACCTCATGACCTCGCGCCTGGATTCGCGCTTCGCCGGCTACCAACTGGATGCGGGCGCCACCAATACCAGCTTCGATTACAGCAATGCCAACATCGAAGACTGTTTCCTCACCGCCTTCGAGGCCTACGTCCGCAACGACCTGAACTACCGCAACGACAACCTCTATTACGTCGCGGGTAACGCCCCGCCGTGGTCCGGCGAATACAATACGGTGGTCAATCTGGAGAACGGTTTCGCCAAGAATCCGCACATGCATTTGTTCGTGGGATTTGGATATTACGATTTCGCCTGCCCCTTCTACCCCATGGAGTGGACCGTCGCCCACCTGAAGGTGTCCGACGAAATCAAAAAGAACAACATCTCCCTGGGCTACTACGAGGCGGGCCACATGGTCTACATCGACCAGCCCTCGGCCGCCAAATACCACGCCGATCTGGTGAAGTTCGTGCAAGCCTCATTGCCAAAATGAGGGCCGCCAAAGCGGCCCGCGCGCCAGTTCTGCGCTAGACTGCCTCTGTGGATGCTACTGCCGCGCTGCAGTCCATCGCCGGTCTTCTGGTCAGCCTGCCGGACGAATCCGTTGAGGGCATGCTCGTCACCTTCGATGCGCTCGCCGGCGTTTCGGACGAAGCGTTGCGCCCCGCGGCCGCGCAGCTCTTGCGCAACGCCGCCGGCTCCTGCCAGGATGCGGCGCGCCGCGAGCGTCTGCTCAAAGCCGCCGCTGCCGTGGCGGCGGGCCAGCCCTGCGCGCTGACCCCCGGCGGCCTCACCTGGAAACAGGCGGCCGCCGCCCAAACCGTGACTCAGGCCGAATGGGACGAGCGCGTTGCCCAAAACCCGCTGCCCCCGCCGCCCGGCGAGTCAGAGGCACCCGCCGACGAAGATTCCGAGGACGAAGAAGCCGACGACAGCCCCTACATGGAGGAGGAGCCGCCCAAGCTGCCTCATCTGCGCGTCCGCCACTTCTTCCCGGGACTCGTGGTGCGCGTGGGCCGCGATTTTGCCGACGCCTACGGACAAGCCGTCTGTTCCGGGGATCTGCTGAAGGCGCTGGCCCTGGATTCCACCGGTGACGGATGCGCGGTGTACTTTCTGGAGCGGGACATTCACCTGAGCACCAACGTCGCCGGCCATGAGGAGATCCTCGAGAATGCGGGCAATGCCTGGTTTCAGCCGGTGCCCACGCGCGCGTGCCTGGAAGACCTGCTGGAGGCCGTCGATCGTTCCCTGAGCGAAGTGGAAGAGGGCGATGACGATGACGATGCGGAGATCGAGAGCATCGAGGCCCTTCGCGAGGAGGTCGACAAATGCCGGAACTGGCTGTCGCAATCCGGCGAGCGCGGTCCGGCGCCGCGCTGCGGCAGCGGGCGGCTGGCCAACAAGGTCTTCGGCCGCGATCACGCCATGACGCAGTGGGCGCCGTTGTTGTTTGCCGCCGTTGCGGTCTGCATGCCGGATTTCTAATCTAATAGCATTGCCAGTCGAGGAACCACTGGTCCCGGCATCCTCCCGCCGTTCCCCGCGCCAGATAGACCGTGCCCGCGTCGCCCCATGCCAGCCCGGCCTTTTCCTCACTGTTGATTTGCAGGCAATACGCCGGGGCCGCGGGATGCTCTTCAAAGCCCCACCATGGCTCGGACTGGATGGAAGTGGCATACCCCCCGATCTTCGTCCGGGCCAGATTTTCCAACTCCACCTCGGAATCGTCGAATCCGTCCGGCACGATCCGGTCGGGATCGTCATCGTTGGGGTGATCGTTGCCTTCCTCCCAGTGGCACTCGAATCCGCGCTTGAGCGCCGGCGCATTGCCCGGAACGGCCATCGGCGCCAGCCCGCTCAGCGACGGGTAGGCGCGCAGGCACCAATCTTCGCCGTTGTGTTTCGCCAGTTCGCCCATTTCGGGATCGACGAAGAATGTCAGCAGCGCGATGTCCTGGAGCAGCGCGGGAACGAAGGGCGCGGCCGTCAGATTCAGTTGACAGACGAATAGCAGCGGCTTTCCGCTTCGCGTGGGCCATGCTTCGCCCGGGGTTCCCAGCGGCCGCAAGCCGAAATTCGAAGCCAAAGCATCGCCCGTGGGCCGAAACCCGCCCACGTGCACGATGGAGGCTCTCCGTGTGTTCAACCGCCGGAATTCCGCGAGGGTGCTCATATGTTCCGCTCATTATAGATTCTTCCGCAACATCGAGGTCGTTCTTTATTTGGCCGCCGCTTTCCTCCTGTGTTACTCTCGCAAAGATATGCGCCTGGTAACCATCCTCGCCGCCGCCGTACTTGCCAGCCTGGCCTCCGCCGCCGATTCGTTCTATCTCGGCGCCTGGAAAATCACCTCGGCGCTGGTAGCGCCCTGGGCCGATCCCGCCCGTAAGCCGGACGATGCCGAGAGCAAGACGCTCGTCGGCAAAATGGTCACCATCAAACCCGCCGAAATCGCCGGACCTCGCCAGGTCGCCTGCAAGGGCCCGCGGTACCGCCTTCGCGACGATGGCGCCGACATGCTGTTTCAGGGCGCCTTTGATGAGATGCGGCGGCGCGACAAGTCGGTCGATCCCCTCAAACTGGCCGCCAAGGTGGGCTTCCAGGGCTCGTCCTGGAAGACGCTCGAGACGGGCTGTGGCAACGAAATCGAACTCCATTTCGTGGACGCGACCACCGCCGAATTCGGCCTCAACGACTTCATCTACGTCCTGAAGAAGGAATAGGACCCCGCGATGATCGCCGTTATTCCCTCTGCCGAATGGTTTTCTTGCTGGCCGTCTCGATGCAGGCTCGCTGCATCACGCCCGGCTTGCTCGCGCTGAACGGGCACACTTCGAAATCGGCCAGGACATCGCAGGAAAATCCGCAGGCCAGGTCGCCCGGCATAATCGGCTCGTCGCCCAGCTTGGCGCCTGTCACGCCGATGATTCGCTTCGTTCCAACCGGCCAGATTCGGAAAGTCGGATTGCCATTGTACGCGCGCAGCCGGCCATGCAGCGTAAAGCACTGGCCAATCACCGCGGGGTTGCCCTTGCATTGCGGCGCCCCGGCCGGCGCCCCGGCCAACAGTAATGCGACCAACGCCATCCACATGATTTAATCTAATCACAACTCGCACCGCCATCGCGAGCAACCCGCTGAACACCGCCGCCTTACTCCGTAGAGTAGCCTTCCAGGCTGCCATGCCCCCATTCGTGGGGGCATTCTTTGGTGGGGCAGGCTTCAGCCTGTCAATCCGCTTCGAAGCTCGGACTTCTCATCCTCCAGTTGCTCTGCAATCCACTTACTTCCAATTGTAAGTCGCCAGCACCGTCCCGTCGTCGCCCACCAGCAGCATGGCCGACCGTCCCGGTTCCAGCGTGCTGGAGAACTGCTTCCCGCTCTTCCGGTCCGTGAACGATACCGCCTGCTGTCCCGTCTCGGAAACCAGCACATACAGCGTCGCGCGCGGCAATCTCGTCGGGCAAATCAACATCCCGGCGTCATGCAATGTGGTCGTATAAGTCGGCGCCACGCCCGCCGTCTTCAACGCGTACTGGTACACATCGCCTACCGCCTGTTCGTTGTCGTTCAACTCCAGCGGTAGAGGCGTAAACAGGATCCTGCCCTTGCCCAGCGCTTTCTCCACCCACAAGCTCTTGTCCGGCAGCATTGCGCGGTCCAGATAAGTCGTCTTGTCGCCGCTGTAGGAAAGCCATTCCTCCCCGCCCGGGAACTTCAGCAGCTCGTGCCTTACGGTCAACGCGACGGTCTCATAACTCAGGCCCACCGCCAGATTGCGGCCGGTCGGATGAAAGTGCGCGTCCCCGTCGAATGGCCCCGAAACCAGCAGCGTCGCGCCCTCGTTCACCTTGCCCCGTATGGCCTCCCACGCGCCGTCGGTCAAGCCTTTGGGCGAAGGCAGGATGATCAGCTTGGGATTGCCCAGATTCTCCGTCTGGTACTCGCCCACCGCGTAGGCTTCCGCCCGCGCGTAGTGATACAGCGCGCGAACCGCCCTCTGCTGCGCTTCCAGCGCGCTCTTGTTATAAATCGAAAGCTGCAACGATTGCGGCAAGACGAGGGCCACCGCCGGCTGGACCAGGCCCGTGGCATACGGCGCCGCTTTCTCGGCAAACTCCCCTATCGCGCGCATGGCCGTCTGCAGCGCCTTCGCGGAGCCATCGCTGCGCTTGATGCCGAAATCCACTTCGCGGTCCCAGTCCCACATCAGCGCGCCGCTCGATCCCGCTGCAAAGCCGAGAACCCACTTCTTTTCGTTCAGCGGCATCCCCGTAATCTCGTCGTAACGCCACGTGGAGTCGGCCGAGCGGACCGGCTGGTAACCGGTCTCGCCCACAATATTCGGCATCCCCGGACGTTTCGCCACTACCGAATCCCACAACAGCGCGTCATCCTGCCAGTACGTGTGGTTGGTCGTGAAACTCACCCCGCCGGACGCGTAAAACTGGTTCAGCACACGGTTGGTGACGCCGCCTTCGTCCTGCCCGACATTCACCAGTTGCCTGCTGCCCGTTCCGCGAATCGCCGCCACCATGGCCCGCACCCAGCCGGTGAACCCCTCCTGCGCGAACAGATTATAGTCCGACGTCCGCGCCATCCCGGCATTCTGATAGCGTGCGAAGGTAAGTTGCGGTATGGTCGGGAGCGCTACCTTGTCGAAGCTCTCCAGCGAATCGGGCGTGACCCGCCATGCCGCCGCCAGCACCTCGATGCCGCCGTCCTGCTTGGCCAGCCAGGCGTGCCACTGGTCCAGTTCCGCCTGGTCGCCATTGGGGGTGTTGCCAGTCCACAGGCGGTTCGGATTGGCAAAGCTGGGCTCGTTGATCAGATCCCAGCACAGAAACGGCAGGTCCTTGAAGCGGTTCACGATCGACAGCACGTAGTTCAACTCGGTCCTGACCGATGCCGGGTCCAGGTACACGTTCGGTTGGGGAGGAGCCGGCGGCGCGCCGCCCCGGCCGCCCGCTACGGCGGGAGCAGGCGCCTCTGCCCGGACGGGTTCCGGCTGGCTCGGGGGATTGCTTGGATCAATCGGTTTCGGCGTGAACGCATAGAACGTCCAGTTGACGATGATGTTGTGCCGCCGCGCGCACAGCAGAAATGCTTCCAGGTTCCGCAGGAACCGCTCGGTCGCGCCCTTGTTAGATACGTCGAGCTGCCTCGCGTTGAGCGACCACACGCCGGTGCGGATGAAGCTCACCCCATACCGCTGCATCTCCGCAAAGTCCCGTTCCCAGATCCACGCGTTACGCGGACCGGCGAAATCCCAGCCGTTGGCTTCGGTCGAAAAGTAGTTGGCGCCCACCGGGAAAAACGGCTTGCCGTCGCGCGTCAGGAAGTCGCCGTTGACGCCCAACACCGGCCCGCTGGTCAGCAGCGTCCGGTCCTCCACCAACAGGCCGTTGTAGTACGCTTCGCGGCCCTGCCCGTTCTCCTCCCACACGCCGCGGACGGTGTAGAAGCCGGGCGGATACGCTTTTCGGAACGGCAATTCCGCGTCCACCGCCGTTCCTGAGCAAGGCGCGTGCAGCGTCTCCAGCACCGTAGGCCCCGAGAAGAGTTCCACTTTCACTTCGCCCGTGAGTTCCCGCCGTGCACTGCGAAGATGAATCAGCACGCGCGGAATCTCCTCCGGCATCACCGTCGAGTAAGGCATCTCCAGCGTGAACACGACGGGGCCTTGGCGCGCATACGCCGCCGTTTCGTGAATCAGCGAAATGCCGTCCGCCGACTCCCAGTAGCCCGCCGCCGGTTCGAAGTCGAGCAGCACGGCGCGCGAGTTGGGTACCGGCGGCCCGCCGCGTCCGCCCGCTGCGGGCGCCGCCGCTCCCGCGGCACCCGCGCCGGCAGCACCGCCGCCGCCCGCTCCGCCCCTGCCACCCCCGCCGGCCGCACGGTCCGCCACCACCACCGGCGCGGCCGTTTTCAGGCCCTCGGAGTTCACCATGTAGCCCAGGCCGTTGAGCCGGCCCTCCAGCACGAAGAAGCGTTGCGCCCGTATGGCCGGCACGCGCAGAAACGTGTATCCGTCCCGCCACTCGAACCCTACCGCGCCCTCGACCGGCGCCACATACGTATGCTGAATGCCGAACTCGCGCGCGTAACTGTCTTGCGCCGCGCCCAGCACGAACTTGCCGTTGACCAGCCTCACCGGAACCCGGAACGGCTGCCCGCCGAGCACCAGCAGATTCCCACCCGCGCGCAGATATCCCTGAATGGCGCTCCATGCGTCCACCGGCACGCCAGAACCGTAAGGCAGGACCAGCAGGCCGGCCCCGGCCAGAGTGGCCGGGTCTTTCAGACCTTCGATACCGGCAAATACCGTGTCCGCATCGGCCAGGGCCTGCGCCAGGGCGTCGCGCGTCACCGGTTGGCTCGCCACGGCCGGGAAGCCTTCCTGCCAGAACACTACGGTCCTAGCGGGCAGAAGAAACACACAGGCAAGGTTCAGGCAGAGTACGGCGAGTGAGCTACGCATGGCGCCTCTTTCGCAAGGAATTGCGCCGCTCGCGGCCGCGGCGAAACTGTAGGATATATCCGGCACAATCGATGCGCAACTCGGATAGGCTATCATGAGCGGAAACATTATGAATTCGCGCAGACAATTCATCAGCCGCGCCGCCGCGCTCGGATCCGCGGCCCTCGCCGCACAGTCCTCGCGCGCCGCCGCCGTCCGGCCCAACATCGTCTATCTTCATTCGCACGATTCCGGCCGATACCTCCAGCCCTATGGCCACGCCGTTCCGACTCCCAATATCCAGAAGCTCGCCTCCCAGGGCATTCTCTTCCGCCAGGCGTTCAGCGCGGCGCCCACCTGCTCGCCCAGCCGGGCATCGCTATTGACCGGGCAGTGCCCGCACTCTAACGGCATGCTCGGTCTGGCGCATCGCGGGTTCTCCATGACCGATTACTCCCGGCACATGCTGCATACCCTTGGCAAGGCCGGATACCATTCCGTTCTGGCGGGCTTGCAGCATATCGCCAGTGTCCCCGAAACCATCGGCTTCGATGAATTGCTGCGCCCCAGGAACACCACCGCCGCCGTGGTCGCGCCGCTGGCGGTCGAGTTCCTCAACCGCCGCCCCTCGCAGCCATTCTTCCTCGACGCCGGCTTTTTTGAAACCCATCGCGAGTACCCGGAGCCCACCGCCGATGACGACCCGCGCTATCTGCAACCTCCGGTTCCGATACCCGACACGCCGCAAACCCGCCGCGATATGGCCGGATTCCGGGCCAGCGCGCGTCTGCTCGATCGCGGCGCCGGTATGGTGCTGGAAGCTCTCGAACGCAATGGCCTCGCCGCCAACACCCTCGTCATCAGCACCACCGATCACGGCATCGCCTTTCCGCGCATGAAGTGCAACCTGACCGATTCCGGCTTGGGCGTCTCGCTGATCCTGCGCGGGCCGGGCCCGTTCAGCGGCGGCAAAGTCTCCGATGCCATGGTCTCGCACCTCGATATTTTCCCCACGCTCTGCGACTGGCTGGAAATAGAAAGACCCGCCTGGCTGGAGGGCCGTTCCGTGCTGCCGCTCTTGCGCGGGGAGGAAAAGGAACTCAACGACGAGGTCTTCGCGGAAGTCAATTACCATGCCTCCTACGAACCGGTTCGCGCCGTGCGAACCCAGCGCTTCAAATACATCCGCCGCTACGATGGGCGCACCACTGCGGTGCTTCCCAACTGCGATGACAGTCCCAGCAAGGATCTCTGGCTGGAGTATGGCTGGCGCGGGCGCGCAGTGCCGCAAGAAGAACTCTACGATCTGATCTTCGACCCCGCCGAGCAGAACAATCTCCGCGCCGACCCCAACTCCGCACCGGTACTGCGCGAAATGCGCGGCCGCCTGGAACGCTGGATGACCCGCACCAACGATCCGCTTCTGAAGGGCCCCGTGCCCGCGCCTCCCGGCGCCAAGGTGAACCCCGTCGACGGAGTGTCCCCCAAGGAGCCCGTCGTGGATGCGGGGCGCCAATTATGAGCAACTGGAATCGAAGAGAATTCTGCCGCGCATTGGCCTGCGGTTCGGCCGCTCTCACCGCCCCTCTCGCCGCCGCCAACCGGCCTCCCAATATCGTCTACCTTCTTGCCGACGATCTCGGCTGGGGCGATCTCGATTGCTACAACCCCGATTCCGCCGTGCCCACTCCCTACGCCAATCGCTTCGCCGAGCAGGGCGTGCGCTTCACCGACATGCATTCGCCATCGTCGGTCTGCACGCCGACGCGGTACGGCATCCTCACCGGGCGCTATTGCTGGCGTTCCCGCCTGAAAAGCGGCGTGCTACAGGGGTACTCGCCGGCCCTCATCGAACCCGGCCGCCTCACCGTGCCCGCCATGCTCAAGCAGCGAGGCTACTACACTGCCGGGGTAGGGAAGTGGCACCTTGGTTTGGGCGACCGCGAAAAGACCGATTACACCCAGCCGCTCCGTCCCGGCCCGCTCGACATCGGCTTCGATTCCTACTTCGGCATCCCCTCCTCATTGGACTTCGAGCCCTACCTGTACTTCGAGAACGATCGCGTGGTGGAGCAGCCCACGTCCACCACCAAGGGAGCGACGCAACCGCCGCGCGGCGTCTTCTGGCGGCCCGGCGCCATCGCCCCGCACTTTCAGTTTCCCGAGGTCCTGCCGACCCTCACCGATAAAGCGGTCTCCATCGTCCGCGAGCGCGCCCGCAACCCCAGGCAGCCCTTCTTCCTGTATTTCGCCCTATCGGCGCCGCACACGCCCTGGGTGCCCGTCGAGCCCTTCCTGGGCCGGTCGAAAGCCGGACTGTACGGCGATTTCGTCGCCCAGGTGGACGACAGCTTCGGCCGCGTGCTGCGCGCGCTCGACGAGGCCCGCCTCGCCGACAACACCCTGGTGATCGTCACCAGCGACAACGGCGCGCATTGGACGCCCGAGGATAAAGCCGCCTGGCCGCATCGCGCCAATGCCGACTGGCGCGGCATGAAGGCGGATATTTGGGACGCCGGGCACCGCATTCCGTTCCTCGCGCGCTGGCCCGGCAAGATCAAGCCGGGCACCGTCAGCAATCAAATCGGCTGCCTCACCGACCTGATGGCCACCGCCGCGGACATCGTCGATTTCAAGCTGCCCAACAACGCCGCCGAAGACAGCTACGACCTGCTTCCCGCCCTGCTCGGCCGGGCGCGCTCGCCCATACGCCAAGCCGTCGTGCATCACTCCAATCAAGGCATGTTCTCCATACGGGAGCGGAACTGGAAGCTCGAGCTCGGCCTCGGCTCGGGCGGCTTCAGCACTCCCGTGAGCGTCGATCCGGTGCCCGGAGGACCGCAAGGGCAGTTATACGATCTGGCCAAGGATCCCGCGGAGTCCGACAACGTGTACCTGCAACATCCCGATGTGGTCGCCAGGCTCACCGCCCTGCTCGACCGCTACCGCCAGCAGGGTTACAGCCGAGCGATGCGGTGATCCATCGCCGGCGCGTTATCGCGGGCGGTATTGCACCCAGATCGGCGAACTCCAGCCAAGCTGCCCGTCGGTCTGCTCGGCCCGCACGTAATAATAGCTCTCGCCCGCCTCTTAGCCAGACGAGTACAATAACTTTAGGTATCGAGTAGTACCTTCCCCGTACTTCCCTGCCTTCCCGTGGTGCCCCCTGCTGCAAGAAACTGGAAGAGATGACGCTGCCGATCACCGTCGCAACAGCTACGATTCTGCTGCTGAGTGTGGCCGTACTGTTACTTGTCCGCCGCCTCGGGTCGGATCATCACATGCTTCCGGTCACTACCGAGTGGCTGAATGAACTCTCCACGGACCGCTATCGCCCCATGCTGCGCCTGCTGGACGAGACCGATTTCCAGTTTCTGCGCTCGCAGAAGGGCTTCACTCCGGGAATGGCCCGCCGGCTGCGCCGCCAGAGGGTGCAAGCCTTTCGCGGATATCTGCGTATGATCGAGGCCGATTTCGATCGCGTGAGCGCGGCCTTGCGCTTGATCCTGGCGCACTCGGATTATGACCGTCCGGAACTCGCATCTCTCCTCTTGCAGCGCCGTTTGCAGTTCCTCTTCGCTTTGACCGCCATCCACTGCCGCCTGGTGCTGTTCCGCTTGGGACCATCGGGCGTTGACGTTTCCAGCCTGATCCGGATGCTCGACGGCATGCGACTGGAACTGCGCACGCTGGTGCCGGCCACCTCGCCGGCCGTCGCGTAAGGCCCGGCGTTACCTTCCAGGACCCTTATACTACAGAGTGTGAGTTCGGCCGGCCAGTACAAGTACCTGCTCTCCCTGCCCGAGCGCGCCATCCGGTCGCTGGGGGCGCTCTCCGGCGGATTGCTGCGCGAGATCGGCAACGTGGCGCTGCCCGCCGCCGTGCGCCGCACCACCCTGTATCGCACCATGGTCGACGTTGCCCTGCGCTTCCTGATCGAGGAGGTCGGACAGGTGGAAGGCGTGTACCCGTCCGAAGGGCGCCTGGCCGAAAACTTCCTCCTCAAACGCACCGCCAGCCACGGCATCGAGATCCTCGGCATCCTCGCCTTCCAGGCTTCGCCCATCTGGGTGCTGGCCGCGCTCGCCGATGCCACCGGAGGCGGCCGCAAACTGATCCTCGAAATCGCCCAGGCCCTCCAGGAAGAGGGCCTGCTCGCTCCCGACGCCCGCTTCGAAACCATGGAGCAGGTGCTGCTCGGGCTGGAAACGACCAGCGGCCATATGGCCACCACCCTGAACATGCCGCCCGTGGACATCGCCGGCCTGCGCCGCGAGTGGGACCAGCTCAAGAGCGAGCTGGCGACCATCCCGCCGAAGAAGGTCGCGCCCCTGGAGCGCATCGAGAGAGTTTGGCAAGACCTGCAAACTGCCGCGAAGCAGCAGGGTAAATCGGTCTTCGGTATCTCTTCGCTCTTGGCCGTCTCCACCGTGGCCCACGTTCCCGCCAACGTCCTGTGGCTGTCGCGCGCCGCCCGCTCCGCGGTGCGCCGCACCGGGCGCGTGCTCGGCGATACCGTTCTGGACCACTACGCCGCCGCGCTCGCGGAAATCTCCCACACCGGCTTCTTCGCCTACTGGTCGCGGGAATTCCGCCCCTACCTGCGCGGCGCCGCCGAGCAGTTCGCCCCCGCCCACGAATCCCTAACCGAGCGCCTCCTGAAACGCTGACGAAAGAACAAGGTTTCTCGCCCAACCGCGAAGCTCGTAGAAAAAGCCTCGTCCGAAGAATCTGTGGGTCAAACGATGATCAAAAACAGGAGCGGGATGTCGCGGCTGACAGGTCGCGAGGACTGTATAGGGGTTCGCGTTTGTCTCTTCCTTTCTTCGTAGCCAGTCCTCTTATCGCAACCACTTTGCCTCAGCCGCCCAACTTCCGGGTGGGCCACGATCCCGTCCGTTTTGTGGTTCGGTGCTGACTGCCACCTGATCCTCGCGGGACCGGTTTGGCGTCGCCTGCGAGTTCGCGTGGCAAAGTAGATCCGAGCACCGCCTTGGCGCCCGGCTTCCTACTTCGGAGGCTGGCGTTTGCGTTCACGGCAGTCCCGCACTGCCTGTTCAATATCCGCTGCGCTCGCGGGCGGCGCGTAGATTTTGAACAGCGGGTTCTCTGCCCGGTCGAAGATCTGCCGATCGAGTTCGTCAGAAGTCTGAACAGTGGTGGCCGTAGGTGATCCGGGCAGAGCCGATCGCCTGTGCCGTTCCTTCATGTAATCGGAATCAAGCACGATGTCCGCCGGAACTTTTTCCCACAATCTTAGATCTTGGGGCCCCAGGTATAGGACAGCATCGAATAGTTCTTCTACCGGCTTCCGAAGCGGAGCAGGGAAGTCATTGTGAGGATTGCAGTCCTGATCGACGGTATTGGGCGGAGGCAGAAACTTGCTCAGATCGAGCCTTCCCAGCCAGGTAGCTTTGATCCGCGCGAGTGCGGGGATCGGCCAAGCTGCAAATGGGCTGTTTGAAAGATCCGTCAGATTCGTACCGAACGTACCGAGCTCAGAAATGACGAAAGTAGAGTTCGGATATTTTCTTTCATACATCGCGATTGCGCCGGCCCCGTGCAGCATGTGCAGGGTTCCCATGAGCACCAGGACCTTGCGATGTCTCGCCAGGACCTCCCTCTCAATGACGGAGGCGATGCTTGTGTCGCGGCGGAGAGACAGCACCACCTTGTGCAAGTCCTCGGCCGTCTTGATCTGGTCCCAGTCGAATGGAGGATCGCCGGCGAGGATTCGAAGTGCCTTGTCTCGCGGCAATTTCTGATTGATCGTTCGCACCAGTGGCACAAGTTGCTCATAGAAGCCGGAGAGGCCGCAGGGAGGCTGGGTTGTATTCCGCCACACCTTCTGCACCTCGCGGAGAGGTACATCCGCGCCGGACGTGTAACGGTCCAGGAGATCCTGGTATAGGGAATTGCCGCATTCAATTTCGATGTCATTCACCTTTTTCCAGAATGCGGGATTACGGATTAGCATGAGATTCAGATCGTCGAGGTCCTTGAGCCCGTGGGCGGCGGGCATTCCGACGACATCGTACCTGTCGAATGCCGCGAGGATTGCGGGAATGGCCGGCTCCGCAACCGGCTCCGCGCCATCGGACCTCGCCTGGCCGCTTGCGGATAGGACCGCGATGATTGTGAGGAGCGCGACCCAACACAGATGCATGACGGCCGCGCGTAGGTCAATCCGGGCGCCGCGTTGTGGGTTTCGTGCCAGGAATGAGGTATCCATCCAAGCCTCCTTGTTTACATAGTATCGCCGGGCACAGGTCGACACCGTGCCGAGCGACTGCCTGTTTCAAAGACGGAGCGGTGGCGTCATGAATTACGCGGAGCAGTGGTTGAGAACGTAGGATTCGGCACAGCAACGCTGTGTTCGCCGCAGTTCTGAAAACCTGTCACGCGCAGCAGACAAAGACGATCTTGGAGGCGATTTCTTCGCCGATGATGGTGAAGATATCCTCGACCGTTTCCACATCGTGGCCAAAATGAACAAGGCGCTCGATGAGGTCCGGAGCCGGAATCCACCCACGATTTCTTCTGACGAACCCAGAAAAAGATCGCAAGGGCGGGGTCACCGCAAGGGCGAGTTCTTGGCGTCCTGGCGTCTTTGCGAGACACTGTGTTTTCTTCCTCTCCACGCCTCCCTACTTTACGTACACGTACTGGAAGTCGCTGATCGCCGCGCCCGCCTCGATCTGGAACTGCAGCGTACCGCCGGAGCCCGGCCGGATCGCCGGGATGCGGAAATTGACCTGCGTGACCCCGCTCGGCAGAAACGGCGCATCGCCTCCGTACAGGACTTCCAGCGAGAGCAGCCCACCTCCCACGGCATTGGCCGAACTCAGCACCGAAATCGGGAAGGGATTGTCGTTCAAGTTGGTCGTGATCTGGTCGTCCGGCGCACCGCCCGGGACCGCGCCCGCACCCGTCATCCAGAGCGCCACCACCGTGCCCGCGGGCGCGGAATTCGTCGGCGTGTTCAGGGTGCCATCGTGGTTGATCGCGGTGGCATGTCCGGTAATATCGGCGAAGATTAGCGGCAGCGTCGGCTGCACGGTAAGCGTTGGTCCGGCCATCGGTCCCGACGGCGTCACGATCTGAATCGCCGTGCTCTGGCGGCCGGCAATCGAGGTCGGAGCGATCGCGTTGATCTGCGTCGGCCCGGCATAGAGCAGAGCCGCCGGCTTGCCGTCGAACAGCACCTGCACGCCGCCGAGCATATTGCCGATCACTCCGTTCGTCACCTGCGCCGATTGCGCATTAGCGGGACCGATTCCCAGCCCGTAGATGCTGACGACCTCGCGCGGCGCGATGACCGCCGAGACGTGAAATTCAGGCGTCCCCGCGATGCCAAAGAGACTCGGCCCGCCGGAGGGGCGCCCAATCAATAGCGAGTTGGGATATCCGAGCGCCGCCACCGTTCCCTGCGGAGTTACCGCGATGGCGCTGCCCGCCGCACCGTCGGGCGCGGTGTAAAGCGCCATGACGCCGCGGCCGTCCCCGGAAAGCCACGCCACATAGTCCTGCCCCAGCGCGGCCTCCGCGCCGGCGGGCAATGCGCCGGTTGCGGAGACACCGGTCAACCAGATGGTCCCCTGGGCGTCCACCGACATGCCGCTCACTCCCCGGCTCAAACGCGGCGACCTGCCCACCTCATTGCCGCCGAAATAGGTGGAGTACAGAAGCTTGCTTCCCGATGCGTCGAGCCGCGCCAGGAATCCGACCTTCGCAGGAGTCACCACAGCCCCGGAAGCCGGCGGATAGGTTGGCTGAAGCGCATCCGGCGTAATCGGGAACCCGCGCAGCGTGGCGCCCGCGAGAAGAATCGTTCCCGAAGCCTCCACGGTCATCGCGGCGATGTTCACCCCGTCGAAGCCCGCGCCGTTGTACCCGGAAACGTCGGCCAGCGGCAGGTAGGTGCCCCAGATCAGCTTGCTGCCGGCGCTCCCGATCTTCGCCACAAAGCCGGCGTTCTGTTGTAGAACGCAGCCGCACTGCTGCGCGTAAGCGCCGGCGGTCACCGCCAGATCGTTCACGTCCGTCCAGCCGGCGATGACCACTGCGCCCGAACTATCGAGCGCGATCGCGCGAGGCACCGTCTGGACGAAGGTTGCTCCGCCAAAAGGAAAGGCGCCTCCGCAACCCTTCCCACACTCCGCCGCGCCGCCGGTGTAGTAAGTGGAAAAGAGCAGCTTGTCGCCCGCGGCCGAGATCCCGGCCACGAATCCGTGACTCACGACGGCGTTTCCGGAAATGTTCGGCGCCTGCGCCTGAAAGGCTCCGGGGCTGACCGGCATGCCGGGTCCGGCGGTGCCGGTGACATAGACGTTGGCCGCGGCATCGAAGGCGATCGCCGCCACGCCGTTCAGCACGCCGTTCACCAGCGGGGTACCCAGCCGGGTGGAGTAGACGATCTTGGTGAGCTCGGGATCCAGCTTAGTCAGGAATCCGGATCCCGTAGTCTGTATGGGTAAGACCAGCGGGAAGTCGGACGAGGCGGTCGCACCGCCGACTACCAGATTGCCGTTCGGATCGACGGCAGCAGCGCCGGGTGAGTCCTGGCCGGTGCCGCCAAAATCGAATGTCGCGAGAACCTTGCCGGAGGCATCCATCTTGCTGACGCGGATGGAGGCCTCAGTCGTGGAAACCACGAACAGATTCCCGGCCGGATCGGCAGCCAATCGCAGCGTGGTCTGCGAAGGCAGGTAGTATGTGGAAAACTGCCGCGTTGTCGCCGCGAACGACGCGACTACCCAAAGGAAGCCAAGCATCGGCCGCATGACGAAACTTTACCACATGCAGCCATCAGCCCCGGAACTAACCCACAATTTCTTCTGACGAGTCTTCTTTCTTTCTTCTTTGCGAGTTCTTGGCGTCCTGGCGTCTTGGCGAGAAACTGTGTTTGCTTCCTACGCCCGCGCGATCACCTCGAAGTTGCTTCCCCTCCGCTCTAGCGCCGGCACGCGCAGCAGCCAATCGTCCAGCTTGCGCGCCATCCGGTAGCCCGCGCCCCATCCCGGCAACAGCCCAGCCAGCGGCGACGACCCGAAGTCGTACATCTCTACCCGCGCCTCCCAACCCGCCACCCGGAAAAACGCCGCCGTCGCTTCCGCCTCCAGTTCGCGCTCGTCTTCCGTCTGGTAGCGCTTCATCAGCTTGGGAAACAGCAGCCGTCCGATGGCGCCCGAGAGCCGCCGCCGGCTCGGGTCGAGCGAATAGAACACGCCTCCGGGCGTCAGTTGTCGCCGCAGCCGGTGGGGCAGGGAAGCCAGTTCACTGTCCGGCAGGTGATGCAGGAAGAAGATCGCCACCACCACGTCGAAGCGCCCCTCGGCCGCGGTGCCCTGCTCGAAATGTGCGTTGGCGATGCCCGCCTGGGCCGCGTCGGCGCGTGCCTGGCGAATGGCCGCCGGCGAGAGATCGATCCCCGTCACTTCGCCCACGTGCGGCGCCAGCAGCAGTTCCGTATCCCCGATCCCGCACCCCAAACTGAGCACCCGCGAGTGTTTGCCCGCGCCCGTCACCGCCAGGATGCGCCGCACCATGTGGGCGCGCAAGGTGCGCACCGCCGGCCGCGCGAAATGGCTCTGGGCGAAGCCCGAGTACAACTTTTCGTGGTATTCCAGCTCCCGCTGCCGCGCATCGTGCCGCGCGTCGCTCACGCCGGTTTCCGGCGGTTGCGGAACGCCATCACGGTAAGAAACAGCGAGACCGCCAGCAACGAACCGTCGCGCACGAACGTTCTCCAGGAGATCGGCTCGTTCGAACTGAAGCACCCGCAGTTGATGTTCTTACCCCCAAGCTTCGCCTGCGCCATCAGACCGACAAAAAACAAGAGCAGCAGAGACGTGGTTGCCGTGGAGCAGCGGAACCAGCGTCCCGAAATCAACACCAGGCCCAGCAACGCCTCAAACCAGGGGAACGTGTGCGCCAGGAACTTGGCCGTCCACATGGGCACCACCTCATAGTCGGCGATGTTGGCCGCGTAAAGTTGCCACGGTTCCGCCAGCTTTACGTATCCGGCATAAATGAAAATGCCGCCCAGCAGCACGCGCAGAACGACTACTGCGATATGCAGGAACTTATCTTTTGAGAAGGCCATCGATATAACCGCGGAACAAGCCGTAGTCGCCGAACTGCGTCCAGGGCTGTTGCCTCAGCTTGTAGGTAATCATCAGCGTCGGGGTCGACGTGAGCGCGGCCTGCATACCCCGATCCACATCGCGCTGCACATCGGCCAGCACCGCCGGGTCCTTGGCCAGCGCCTGCACCTTTTTCTGCTCCTCGGGAGTCAGCACGCCGGCCACGGTTTCCCAAACTTTGCCGTTCACGCTCCAGACCTGCTGGCTCCGGAACAGCACGTCGCTCACCGCCTGATACTTGCCGATGCGCGCCGCGGCCACGGCCAGGGCCGCCGCCGGGCGGGAATACACGTGCGCCGGAATGTTGAGCGGAAATTCGCGGAAAACCAGGTACGCCTTGCCGGTGTTCACGTAGTCCACCACGATCGCGGGCAACACGGCCTCGTGCAGGTGCTTGCAGGCCGGACAGGCAAAATCGCTGTAGATCTCAAATAGCAGCGGGGCAGCGGGGTTGCCCACGCTTCTGCCCTTGTCCGGATCCGGGCCGGCCGCCAGGCAGGGCAACAGTGCGGCGAGAGATAGGGCGAGAATCTTCATACCAGTCATTGTACGTTTACTTGCTGAGCAGCAGATCCACCATGCTCTTGAAGAGGCTGTAGTCACCCCAACTGCTCCATGGGATCTGATTGTTCTTGCGCGTCAGCACCAAGGTCGGCGTACGGTCCACCTTCGCGGCCGTGCCCAGTTCGAGATCGTGCTGCACTTCGGCGGCCACCGTTGGGTCTTTGATCAGTACCTGCACTTTTTTCTGCTCCGCCGGGGTGAGGGCCGGGGACACGGTTTCCCATACCTTGCCGCTCAGCGCCCACGAGGACTGCGCCTGGAACAGCGCGTCGCAAACCTGCTGGTACTTGCCCACCCGGGCCGCCGCGGCGGCGTACGTCGAAGCCGTCTTGGAATGCTCGTGTCCCGCTCCGGTCAGCGTAAACTCGTGGAAAACCAGGTAAGCCTTACCCGGCGTCACGTAGTCCGCGATGATCTTGGGAAGAATTTGTTCGTGCAGCATTTTGCAGTGCGGGCAGGTGAAATCGTCGAACAGATCCATGCGCAGCGGCGCGGCGGGGTTACCCAGGCTCTTGCTGTCCGGTCCGGCGGCCAGGCAAGGGAGCATCAGGGCGACTGCGAGAGCGAACGTCTTCATTCTTTTATGCTACAACAGGTGCCGTTCACCGCTCCGGTACTACTGCATCCCAAGTGTATTCGTGATTTAATCTATGGGAAGCCTGAACAGGTGGGATAACGCGGAGCCAGCAGCTCGAAAGTGCCCGGATCTCCGCGAAATGGAGATCTTATGTTGGTGCGATTGTTGCTAGCGGCAGTACTGGCCGCCGGTTTCGCCTCCGCGCAGGGCGGTCGCGGCGGTGGCGGCGGCATGGGCGGCGAGGAAGGCGGCATGGGCGGTGGCGGCGGCATGGGTGGCGGCACGATCCAGATGCGGCGCCAGAGCCGGCAGGACATGCTCTTCGACAAGCTCAAGCTCAATAAGGAACAGAAAGAAGAGGCCACCAAGATCCTCTCGGACGCGATGGAAAAGGCGGCTCCGTCGCGCGATCTGCTCACCAAGGGCCGCATCGTGATCGCCAACGCCATCACCGGCAAGGCCAGCGACGAAGATCTCAAGAAACTCTTGGGCGAGTACACCGCCGTTAACGCGAC
>JBEKDV010000019.1:0-40759 GCA_050014175.1 Candidatus Solibacter sp.
GCTTCACGCCCGATTGGCTACATGTCGAATGGGCAATTTACATGGTGAGTTCCTTTCATCTCACAAGATCAGCCAGGCTTGGCCTGGCGCACCCGATGAACGCCGATGAACGCGGATAAGCACAAGAAATTGCTTATCCGTGTTCATCTGCGTTCATCGGCGGCCCATAATGACCTTTGCACAGCTTTGTGAGCGGCACCCTCCGATTTACGCCCTGACCACCCCGCTCACGGGCATCAGCCGGCTGCGGATCTGATTCATCACGTCGGAGGCCAGGAACGGCTTGCGCAGCACCGGGAAATCGTGCTCCTCGCAGAGCGCTTCCTCCTCCGGCGGCAGAATCGTCCCGGTCATCACGATCACCAGCATCTGCGGCACCGATTGCAGAAACTCCACGCCCAGTTCCACCCCGTTGCCGTCCGGCAACATGTAATCCAACAGGGCGGCATTGGGCTTGTGATCCTGCATCAGGCGCTTGGCGTCGGTGGCGCATTCGGCGGTGAGCAGCGTCCAGCCGGCGTCGGCCATCAGCCGCTCCAGAAAATGCAGCAGGTCCCGGTTGTCGTCCACCAGCAGGACCGTCGGATGCGCCGGCCCCATCTCGCCGTCGCCATCCTGCGAGCGCAGGTTGAGCTTGCCGTCCTCCGCCAGTTCCGCGCGCACCATCGCCCCCGGGCTGATCTGATTGGTGGCCACCATGGTGGCCAGCGGCTGCGTCAGGAATCGGTGGATGGTGCGGTTCAGCTCGCGCGCGCCGTATTCCGCGCTGGTGCCTTTTTTCAGCAGGAATTGACGCGTCTCGAAGGGCACGTCCAGCGTGAAGCTCCGATTACCCAGCCGCGTGTTTACGTGATTTTGCAGATCCACGATGTGCTGATCGAGAATGATCGATAGCGATTCCGCCGTCAGCGGCTGATAGGTAATGATGCAATCGATCCGGTTGACGAACTCCGGCGAAAAACGCTTGCGAACCGCGCCCAACCCGATGCCCTGCAATTTGCTGGTCAGATCCGCGCCTTCGGCGGGGCGCGCCGATTGGAACCCGAACTCCGGATTGAGCTCGCGCAGCATTTCGCGCGCGCCCAGGTTGCTGGTCAGAAACACCAGGCTCTTTTCGAAATTCACCGTCGAGTTGTCGCCCAACCGCAGCGTGCCTTTATCCAGCACCCCCAGCAGCAGCCGCGTCATCGAAGGCGCGGCCTTTTCGATTTCGTCGAACAGCACCAGCGAAAGATTGCACTTTTCGCTGGTCACCGCATTCAGCTTCTGCTGCGTCAGCATCGGCTGCGTCTCGCGGTGCCCCAGGTATCCCGGCGGCGCGCCAATCAGTTTCGCCACCTCGTGTTCCATCTGGAACTCCCCGCAATCCACCTTGAGCACGTTCTTCTCGCTGCCGTGAAGCACTTCCGCCAGCGCTTCGATGGTTTTGGTCTTGCCCGTGCCGGTAGGCCCCAACAGCAGGAATACCCCCACCGGACGGCCCTCCGGCGCCAGGCCGGCCTGGAACATTTGAATGTAAGGGACAATCACGCGCGTGGCCGCCGGCTGGCCGACAACTTTCCTTGACAGGACTACCGACAGGTCTTCCACCGGGCCGTCGGCTTGCTTACGCGGCCGCATCTGCGGGCTCTTGGGCTTTTCCACGTTACTCTCCGCCTTGAGTATAGCGGTGGCGAGTTTCTTGACCCGCGGACGCGGACGCTCTCCAGGACGCTCAGGCTCTTTCATAAAAACTCTCTTTGCCCATGCAAATCAGCAATTTACCAGGGAACACGCGGTTAAGCAAATTATTTCTAATGTTGCTGTGACTGACCTCACACCTGTCTTGTAACACGAGGCGCGAACGGCGTGTGGGTCGGTTCGTACCTAGACGGTACGGGGGTGGATTTCTTGGATGGGAAAGGCACCGGATCCAACTGCTATCTGTGCCGGAAAGTAATACGGCCCTTGGTCAAATCGTAAGGGGACAATTCCAAGGTGACCTTGTCGCCTGCCAGAACCCGGATGCGGTTGCGCCGTAAACGGCCCGCCAGGTGAGCCAGAACCACGCGCTCGTGTTCCAGTTGTACGCTGAAAAGCCCGCTCGGGAACTTCTCCAGCACCGTACCGGTTACTTCTATGCTGTCCTCTTTGCTCATATACCTCCGAAAGTGAGATGGGCGGGCCGGAGTAGAGTACCGCCGGTACGCACCCCGGCCCGCTGCCGCCAGTTAAGCCGCTGTGACGTTGGTAGCCTGCAGACCCTTAGGGCCTTTCGTCACTTCGAACTCCACCTGGGAGCCTTCATCCAAGGAGCGATATCCCTGCGTTTGGATCGCCGAGAAGTGAACGAAGACGTCCTCTCCGTTCTCCCGCTGGATAAAGCCGTAGCCCTTGGCTGCGTTAAACCACTTCACTGTTCCTTTTTCTTTCATCTGCCTTTATTCCTTCTTAACTTTAGTACTGATCCGCACCGAACCCCCGCTGCCACAAAAGCCGCGCCCGACAACAAAAAAGGGGCCGCGGAATGGACTCACGCAACCCCTCTTAACTCTGTACGAAGCGGAAAACAAGAGTCAAATGCCTTACCATTATACAACAGGAGCCAGTTGCGCCAGCCGGCCACATTGTGACGACATTCGAGTTCTACCGTTTCCGCTTCCATTTCCGCGCCCTCGATCGGGTCTATTTTCCCCGGGGCAAGAGCGCCAATGTCGTGCGCGGCGCTTTTGGCACCGTCCTCCGCGACGCCGTGCCCCCGGACGTCTACGCCCGCCTTTTCGAGCCCGGATCTTCCCTCGGCGCCGCCCCCAGCGGCCTCGCCGATTGGCCCCGCCCCTTCGTCCTCCGCGTCGCCCACCTGGACGGCCTCACCGTGCCGCCCGGCGATAGCTTCTACCTCGACGCCCATGTCTTCGACCTGCACCAGCCCACCCTGGTCCACTTCCGGGCCGCGCTCAGCCGCCTTGCCGAGAAGGGTCTCGGCCCCGGACGCGGGCGCGCCGAGCTGGAACAAACCGAACAGCTCGATGTCGATGGCGTCGGCCAGGCCGTCTGGGAAACCTCCGCCGCCCCGATCGTCGCCTGCCTCGACCCGGAACCGTACCCCGTCGACAGCGTGACCGTCCGCTTCCAGACCCCCACCGAGCTCAAATCGGCCGGCGGCCTGGCCGAGCGCCCCGAGTTTCCCATCGTCTTCGCGCGCCTTCGCGACCGCATCAGCACCCTGCGCGCGCTCTATGGCGCCGGCCCCTTGGACATCGACTTCAAGGGCCTGGGCGAACGCGCCGCGCGTATCCAGTTGCGCCGCGGCGATCTCGCCTGGGAGCAGGTCAAACGCAAGAGCGGCCGCACCGGCCAGGTCCACCCCATCGGCGGCTTCACCGGCGAGGCGGAATACGCGGGCGCTCTCGCCGAGTTCCTCCCCTGGCTCCGCGCCGCCCGCTGGGTGGGCGTCGGCCGCCAGACCGTCTGGGGCAAAGGCGACGTCCGCGTGCTGTAAAGGAGTGGACGGCGTGGCCGCCGCTTCAGTTGCGAGGGAGCCCCTGCGTGGACGAAAGAAGCGTCAGTTTGAGTGCGGGCCACCGCTCAAACCCGGTGTCAAACGTGACCAGCGAGGACGAGTGTGCTTCGGTAAAAGCAGCCAGGTAGGCATGGCCGATAGTCCTCGGAGCTCGTCCCATCACATTGGAATTCGTCAACAGACGAAGCAGGCCCATTTGGGTTATTCGGCAGAAGGCGACGGAGCCGTCCGGTTGTGCCGTAAACCAGTCGCGCGCCGGCACGTGGTGAACGTGGCCCTCGGCGGCTAGCGCGATCCATTCGAGCTGCCGGAGGACCACCTCCGGAAGTTCCACTGTAGCCTGCATGACAACCATTGTCCCATGTCGGGTGCGCTCGTGGACTGCTCACCGCCGATCGAGCGTTTGCACGAATGAAGCGATCGGGATTTCGCGAGAGTAGTCTCCCTGACGGCTCCTGGGGGCCACTTCCGCGCGGCCACGATTTACGCGGAGTCGGCCGCCGCTCTAAAGCGAAACGCCGTTCACCGGCGCATCAGGAACTGGTGTCATTTCGCAACCCAAAATCAGGCTCAACGTGCTCGCAAATGAGATGCAAGATTAGACGCGGGTTCATGGCGGGAAACGGCAAGTGCGCGCCGCTGTCGTCGACATGAAAGTGACAGCGCGGAATACTCAGAGGATCATGCGCAATCTGGTGGTTTAGATGGATCCGAACCATCTTGATGCGGCGTTCGTTCGGGAGATGGATGTGGAATCTGAATCTCTTCAGGTGGCAGCCTCGCCGATCCTCTTCAAGCTGGATTTGGAAGTCAAGCCTGGCGCCGGAAGCAGAGGTTAATTGCCGGCATGTCAGCTCGGTGAGTCCCCCACCAATGGTCTCAATCTGAATAATCTTTTCGTTCGAGTGCTTCACCCGCCGACGATCAACCAGGAGGTGGAGGTCGTTCCGGATTTGCCGTCCCAGTACGCCAGGCGAATCGAGCGCCAAGGCGGACAGGTGCACTTCTGCTTCGACCTCACGGTCATTTGCCAGGCGCATCAGTTCGTCTTCGGCGCTCAAGCGGACAAGCCTCCGAACATGGAGTCCGGGGTTATCTCCAGGACATCCACAAGGCGATTGCGGAGGTGGGGAGCGGCGCTCAGCACCCGCTCCGCAAGCGCGCGATTGGCTAACAGCAAAATTGCACCACCTCGGGTCAGCAACACGACGTTGCGGTCCATCGAGCGAATCAGCCTCGGCACCCAGCGATCTATCGACACAAGGATAACTGGCCGGTCGGCTTCTGGCTTAAATGCGTCGTCCAGTCTTTCGGGTTGCAGTGACGAAGCCACCATAGAACGGACCCTGGTCCCAAGTTGGATCTTTATCTCCGCGAGAAGATCGGTCTGGATTCCGGCCGTCGTGGCGGGTTCAACGATAATAAGAAGATAAACCGACGGAACTTCTCGCCCCGCCAAGGCGAGTCTCCTGACGAATTCGAAAGGCGTTATTGGAATGAAGTTCGTCATTCCCCTTTTTGCCTTCGCAGAACCAGAGAAAGAGCGGGATGCACCGCAAAGAACTCGCGTCCATGACCAAAGTACTCCAGGACCTGACGATTCACTAGCAGCTCCCGAGCAGATGGGTCGTCAATTGGGAAGGAGCCTTTGTCTGAAAGTCTGTTTAGCAGCCGCTTCTGCGTCTGTCCCAGACCTACCAGATACCGGTTCCCCAGTTGCTTAATTGCTGCGGTGACATGCCCCCGCCCGATTCGGTCCTCATCATCGCGGTACGCACCTTCAGCAGCCGATCGGGTTAATGCCAGGAGATCGCGCAAAACTCCCCCAGAGTGCTTCGCGATTCTGCTGATTTCCCCGGCAGCCATCAGTTCCAAGGCACCACGCCGCTCCAAAACCTCTCTTAGAAACGCCGAATCGTTCGGGTTGGCCGCCGCAGCAGGTATATGCTTCACCAGATCAAAGTAGTCCTGTAGGAATCGACTCTTGTCGTACCAAAGCAGCAGCGGAGCGACGACAATCGCAGTCATCTTCGTTGTCCTAAGCGCCTGCAGATCCTGCTCGGCAAATTCGCGGAAACGCTCCGGCTTGATCAGGCGATCCAAGCCATCAACAAGAAGAGTGATTTGGGCGTCTCTCTCCAGCAGTGGCGCCGCGATCGCAACCAGAAGCTCCCTAAGCTCTTTCACCTGCCTTCGAAGTGCTGGAAACCTGAGCCTCATTACTCCCGGTACGTCAACGGGCTCCAGGTCCTGATCCGGGTCGTAATAGTTCTCCACTTCGCGAGGGTCGACCCACTTGGTCTTGCCAAAAGCGAGTTCCCGCAGTTTTGTATGTGCCGAAGTCAGCTCCTTGATCGGCGCTTTTCCAGTTTTGGTTTGGAGCGAATAGAGCCGCATACCAATTGTGGCGAGGATGGCCCCAGTGTTGGTCTCATTAAGATCGGCGTAGTCGGCCAGATCCACGAAGATGTTCACGGCGTCCTCATGGCGGCTCAAGACCCGATGAGTCAGCAACATTTCTGTGGTCTTGCCTGAGCCGATGCCACCAACCAACGCGATTTGCGTGCCGCGGTTCAGCTCGGCAGAACTTGCGAACGCCATGTGGATTGGAGGCTGTCCAGCATCACGTGGATCACTATGCCGGGGAACTATCAGATCCCGATCATTCAACGCCCTTGGTGAGGAAATGGGGCTGAGTCGCTCCAGGAACGGCCTGTAGATTTGCCGCCTGTCCAACACGGTTGAGCTCGGTCGGGTATCGGTTTCCATGGGCGTCTACCGTCAGTATAGGACAGCCAGCAGCCACATCAGGGCCTGCCTACGGGCTACATGTCCTCAGTCTCAGCGTCCCCCCGGCCCGTAGGTCTTGGCGAACCACAACAAGTGCCGTCGTGTCACCTTCTCGCACGCGATCGGCGGGGAAGGCGCCTCAGATGCTTTTTCCCTTTCGGCGAACTGTTGGGCGCCGTTTGGCGCGGACCCGATTTGGAGTCGCCGCCAAGCGATCACTCCCGTGACACGCCGTTCCCTGAAGCAAACCGCGTGAAGCCATCACGCATTTACAATGATCTCGCCCCAGGGTGGTTGCCATCGGATCGCGGCCCATCCGGGAGTTGCGCTGGTGCCCCGCCCGGGCGATTGTCGCTCACATTCGGCAAACGGAAGACGCCCGCGCAGTCGAACTGCCGCCTTACTCACCCCGTCCGCGTGAACACCAGCGCCACCGCGGTCACCGTCAGCAGCGCAATCACCACCAGGATCGCGCGGCGCCGCGCCGGCGTCAGCCACTCCATCGCCGTCGATGCCGCTTCCGTCGCCATCAGCGCCTGCATCCATCGCCGCTGTTTCGGACCCGGCACATGCCGCATCGCCTTGGCGATCTGTTGGCGCCCGCGGCGGTCCGCAATCAGGATGGTCGCCGAATTCGCCCCGTTGGTCGATTTTAAAAGCCGCGTCCGCAACCCGGCCGGCACTTCATCCACCGAACGGTACACCTGGTCCGTTCCGCTGGCCGAAATCAGCACCGTCGAGGTCTGAAACATCCCCGACGCTTTTTCGTTGACATCGCCGCAGTGCGGACATCGCGTCTCGAATTCTTCGATCTTTTTGTGGCAGCGGCGGCACGTCATTGGGCGGCAACCCTGGGGGCTTTGGGTTTCTCTTTCGCGGTCCCCGACTCTTCCCCTACATTATCCAGCACAATCTGGATAAATCCCAGCGCCGCCTTCGACAACGCTTTGTCCTTGCGGTAAATCAGTCCCAAACGCCGTACCATCGGTTCCGGCGCCAGCGGGATCGACCGCAGCTTGCCCGCCGCGATCTCTTCGCGGCAGTTCGATGCCGCCACGAAGCTCACACCCAAGCCCGCGATCACGAAGTGCTTCATCATTTCCGTGGAATCCAGCTCCATCGAGATGCGTATGTCTTCCTCCACCACTTCCAGCCACTCGTTGAGGCGCGTGCGCGTCTTGCCGTACTTGGGCAGCACCAGGTAGTACTCCGTAGCCTCCTGCGCCGTCACCGCCGCGCGCCCGGCCAGCGGATGTCCCGCCGGCACGATGAGGCGGATCTCGTCACGGTAGATGTTCACCACCTGCAAGCGCTTCTCTTCCACCGGCAGTTGCACCAGCCCGAAATCGGCCGAATTCTCCATCACCGCTTCCACCACCCGCGAACCGTAGCTGCGCAGCACCTGCAATTGCACCGACTGGAACTGCTCCCGATACTCCGAAAACACCTTGGGGAGCACGTAAATGCAAGTGGCCTCATTGCCGGCGATCACCAGTTCGCCCCGCGGGTTGGTCTCCAGTTCGGCGATCGCGTCCTGGGCGCGGCGGCGCAGATCCAGCATCTGCTCCGCGTACTCGGCGAAAATCTTCCCCGCCGTGGTCAGCGAAATCCGGCTGCCAAACCGTTCGAACAGGTCCGCGCGCAACTCCTGCTCCAGTTGCCGCACCTGCGCGCTGATCGCCGGTTGCGTCCGATAGCAGGTCTGCGCCGCTTTCGAGAAGCTCTTGAGCCGGACGATTTCCAGAAACGTGTGGAGCTGATCGAAATCCATAATTTACCGGATCCCCCTTGGCGACCCCGTTTCCCGGTTCCAACGCCAAAAGGCACTGCCGCCCTGCCAGGAGCTCAGTCAAACTTCCAATCGGTGGCATAGAAAACTTCGATTTCCCATGCGCCGCCCGGTTTGGTAAGTATTATAACAAGGGGTCCGGGTGGTGCGGATCGGATAATGGGATTGGCGAATACGCAATCGTCTCGTGGTCATAGACGCTGCTCCCCGCACCATCTCCCGGCCCCAGACTGCTAACATTGTCCCTGTGCGCTCTTCGTTGCTGTTGCTTCTGGCCTGTGGTCTGCATGCGCAATCGGGCGAAAATGTTCTCCTGGTAGTCAACCGGAACGTCCCCGTTTCCCGCCGGATCGCCGACTACTACCGCCCCCGCCGCTCCGTCCCGCTGAAGAACGTCTGCACCATCGATACCACCGGCGACGAAGAGATCCAGTGGGGGGTCTACGAACAGCAGATCGAACGCCCCATCGGCGATTGCCTCAAACGAGCCGGCCTCGTCGAAAAAGTCCTCTACATCGTCACCACCATGGGAGTTCCTCTCAAGGTGGATGGCCCAGGCGCCCGCGACCTCGCCGAGCGCGCCAGCGTCGATAGCGAACTGGCCCTGCTCTACGCCAAGCTCCACGGCCAGCGCTACGCGCGCATGGGAGGCGTCGCCAACCCCTTCTTCATGCGCCGCGATTCCCCCTTCCTCCATCCCACCTTCCCCATCTATCTCGTCACCCGCCTCGCCGCCTACGATCTGGCCGACGTCCAGGCCATGATCGATCGCTCGCTCGGGGCCCGCAACCGCGGCAAATTCGTCATCGACCTGCAATCCGAAAAAAACGAGCCCGGCAACGACTGGCTGCGCACCGCCGCCATGCTCCTGCCCGCCCGCCGCGTCGTGCTCGACGAAACCACCCGCCCGATCTACAACCAGAGCGCCGTCATCGGCTACGCCAGTTGGGGCTCCAACGACGATCACCGCACCCAGCGCCTGCTCCACTTCCAGTGGCTGCCCGGAGCCATCGCCGCCGAATTCGTCTCCACCAGCGCGCGCACCTTCCAGCGTCCCCCGGACTCCTGGGTGCCCACCGCCGACTGGGCGGACAAGTCCCGCTACTTTGCCGGAACCCCCCAAGGCCTCGTCGCCGACCTCATCCACGAGGGCGTCACCGGAGCTTCCGGCAACGCCTACGAGCCCTATCTCAGCTACTGTGTCCGTCCCGACTATCTCCTCCCCGCCTACCAGCAGGGCCGCAACCTCGCCGAGTCCTACTACCTCGCCCTGCCCGCTCTGAGCTGGCAAAGCGTCATCCTGGGCGACCCCCTCTGCGTGCTGAAGCCGTAAACCGCCGCGGAGGTGCGGACGTGACCGATGAGCGTTGAAACTGGACGGCGGAACTTCGCTGTTGATCCAGCCTGAACCAAGACTACTGGGTTGTGGATTCCGGATCGAGGGCGAACAGGCCGGGGTAAACTGGTTCGTTGTGGCGAACTGGTTCGTTAAGGATCAAAAGGAGTGTGGTTTCCGTGCGACTATCCTCATCGGCGGCTCTTCTCGTTGTGGCTGTTACAGGTTTATTAGCTCAGTCCGCTGAGGAGCGATGCACTGTGCGTTTCGCCGGTAAGCACTGCGAAGGACTGGGATGCTCAAATCAAGCGGTGATTGTGTTTGGGGAGGACAAGGCTGGACGAGTAGAAGTCGTGAACTTGGAGTACCCTTCCTCATCTGACAATAATCATTTAGGTTCACCGGAGGCGGTTACCGCAAAAGCCTTGTTGCAACTTGGTAAGCAGGGGTGGGAGTTGGAGAGCGTTAGCCCGGAAAGCGAACCATACCCAAACTCCGCTGGCGCGGTGTACCATCTGAAGCGGCGGGTCCAGACGAAGTAATGATCGCCTCAAGTGGTTCCCAAGACTTACCATAGGGCTTGGAAGGGCAGGTACCCGTTACGAAACCGCCAGGAATCCGTCCACCACCCCTTCCCATGACGCCAATCGCCACCCCCAACCCCCCTCCCACGTGGTAAATTCGAGCCGTGAACATCCTGCTGGTCGATGACGACGCCGAACTCGCCTCCCTCCTTGGCGAATTCCTCCGCCGCGAAGGCTTTTCCGTGGAGGCCGCCCACGAGGGCTACCGCGGCCTCGAACGCGCCCTCCAGCCCGGCGTCGATCTCGTCGTCCTCGACGTCATGCTGCCCGGCATCGATGGCTTCGAGATCCTCCGCCGCCTCCGCGTCAAATCCAAAGTTCCCGTGATCATGCTCACCGCCCGCGGCGAGGACGTCGACCGCATCATCGGCCTCGAACTCGGCGCCGACGATTATCTCGCCAAGCCCTTCAACCCCCGCGAACTCGCCGCCCGCATCCGCGCCATCCTCCGCCGCTACGAGCCCCGTTCCGCCCCACCCGCCAACCGCATCGAATTCAACGGTATCTCGCTCGACCCCGGCGCCCGCGAAGTCGTCGCCCACGGCAAACGCGTCGAACTCACCACCTTCGAATTCGACATCCTCGAAATGCTCATGCGCTCCGCCGGCCGCGTCCTCTCCCGCGACGCCCTCATGGAGAATTTCTATAACCGCAAAGCCACCCCCTTCGATCGCTCCATCGACATGCACATCAGCCACCTGCGCAAAAAGCTCGAGGGCGGCGACGATCTCATCAAAACCATCCGGGGCATCGGCTACCAGTTCTGCCGCACTCCCGAGGACGCCATCGCCGAATGAACTCCCTCTTCGCCAAAATCCTGCTCTGGTTCTGGTTCGCCCTCGCCATTACCGTGGTCGGTTCCGCCTTCATCTCCGCTTTCAACGTCAACGAAAACGACAGCGACGAGCGCGCCCCCGTCGCCCGCCTGGTCCGCTTCCAGTTGGAACAAGCCAGCAGCGCGTACGAGACCGGTGGCCGCCCCGCCCTCCAGTCTTTCCTCGATACCCTGCACCGTGTCTATGACGCCCGCGGCGTCCTCACCGACGAAAACGGCCGCGACCTCCTCACCAGCGAGGATCGCTCCGACCTCATCCGCCACGTCCAACGCCGCGTCCTCTACCAGGTCTTCCGCACCGGCGATTCCACCGTCGCCCGCACCTCCGATGACGGCCGCTTCTGGTTCTTCTTCATCGTCCCCCGCGCCCGGGTCGGCTCCTGGTTCCTGCAGCCCGAACACCTCTTCGTCATGGCCGCCGCCGTCGGCCTGTGCTACTGGCTGGCTCTCTACCTCACCCGCCCCGTTCGCAAACTCCAGAAGGCCGTCGAACGCTTCGGCCGCGGCGATCTTTCCGCCCGCGCCGAAAGCGTCCGCCGCGACGAGCTCGGCCAGCTCGCCCGCACCTTCGACCGCATGGCCGACCGCATCGAGACTCTGCTCGCCGCCGAACGACGCCTCCTCCTCGACATCTCCCACGAGCTCCGCTCCCCCCTCGCGCGCCTCGGTGTCGCCATTGAACTCGCCCGCTCCGGCGACGATACCGATACCGCCCTCAACCGCATCCAGAAGGAGTCCGACCGCCTCAACTCCCTGGTCGGCCAGCTCCTTCAGGTCACCCGCGCCGAGGGCGACCCCGCCTCGCTCCATCGCGACCTCGTGCGCCTCGACCAGCTCGTTCACCAGATCGCCGACGATTCCGCCATCGAAGCCGCCGCCCACGGATGCAGCCTCCAGTGCCACGAGAGCGAGCCCGTCACCATCGCCGGAGATCCCGAACTCCTCCGCCGCGCGGTGGAAAATGTCCTGCGCAATGCCATTCGCTATGCCCCGCGCGATACCACGGTGGAAGTGAGCCTGTCCCGCGTGGACTCCGCCGCCGTGGTGCGCATCCGCGACCGCGGCCCCGGCGTTCCGGACGATGCGTTGCCGCGCATCTTCGACCCCTTCTACCGCGTGGAATCCGACCGCAACCGCCTGAGCGGCGGCATCGGCCTGGGTCTCTCCATCGCGCGCCGCGCCGTGGAGCTCCACAAGGGCGTCATCCGCGCCGCCAACGCCAACCCCGGCCTTCAAATCGACCTGGAGTTCCCCGTAAATCGGCAGGACGCTGAAAAACAAAACCTCCGGCCGCCGATGAACGCCGATGAACGCGGATAAGATCAGCAGTGCTTATCGGTGTTCATCGGCGTTCATCGGCGGCTGAATATGTTTTTTTTCGGCGAGCTGCTACTACAATAGAAACTTCATGCACGCCCTGCCCCCGCTCGCCGCCGCCGCCGCTTCCTCTTTCCTGGCGTGGTCGGTTCGCGGACGTTCCGCCTCGGTGTTCGGCCGCTCCGTATGGCGCGGTCCGCGCGACCGGCCCGCCCTCGCCCTCACCTTTGACGATGGCCCCGCCGAAAGCACCCCAGACATCCTGGCCATCCTCGCCGAGCACCAGGTGCCCGCCACCTTCTTCCAGTGCGGCTCCAACGTCGATCGCCTGCCCCGGATCGCCCGCGAGGTCGCCGCGCGCGGACACGAAATCGGCAATCACAGCTACAGTCATCCGTATCTCTTCCTGCGCTCGCCGGGAAGCATCGAAAATGAACTGCGCCGCGCCCAGGAAACCATCGAATCCCACACCGGATTCCGGCCCGCCTGGTTCCGCGCGCCCTATGGCGCGCGCTGGTTCGGACTGGGGCCCGCCCAGCGCAAATTGCAGCTGACCGGCGTGATGTGGAGCGCAATCGGCTATGATTGGAATCGAAGGGCGGATGAGGTGGTCGCGCGTTTGGCGGCATCCGCGTCTAACGGCGCCATCCTCTGTCTTCACGATGGGCGCGAGCTTCGGGAGAAGCCGGATGTGCGTACCACCGTGGAAACCGTCCGGCGCCTGGTCCCCCTGTTGCTGGACCGGGGCTACAAATTTGAAACGATTGGCCGACTCTTATGTCCGAAGACTTGATCCAGCGCGTGACGAAGGTGATTGCCACCTCCAAGCGCATTCCCCTCGAAACCGTGACCATCGATAGCGAGTTCGTGCAGTTGGGAATCGATTCGATGGATGCCGTGGAGATCCTGTTCGCTCTCGAGGGCGAGTTCGATATCAGCATTCCCGATGAAGAAGTGCGCACCGTGCGCAACGTCCGCGACATGTGCGCCGGCGTGGAAAGGCTGGTCGCCGCCAAGAATGCGGGCGCGCCGGCCGGCCAGTAAGCGATGCGACGCGTCGCCATCACCGGCGCAGGCGCCATCAGTGCGCTGGGCCGTAATACCACCGAGTTCGCCGAGTCGCTCCGCCTGGGCCGCGGCGGCATCGGGCAGATCGAATCCGCCGGCGTCGCCACTCTGCGTTTTCAGAACGGCGCCGAGGTCAAGAACTACAGTCATCAGCCCTACTTCGACGACCGGCGCGCCGACTTCATGGACCGCTTCGCGCAGTTTGCCGTGATTGCCGCCCGGGAGGCCGTCCAGGACGCCGGTGTGGAATGGACGGCCGAATTGCGCGAGACTTCGGCCATCGTTACCGGATCCTGCGTCGGCGGCCAATCCACCGAGGACGCCGGCTTCGTCGAGATCTACAAGAAGGGCAGCAATCGCGTCCATCCCCTGACCATCCCCAAGACCATGGCCAACGCCGGCGCCAGCCACATTTCGATGGAGTTCGGCATCACCGGACCGGCTTTCACCATCTCCACTGCCTGCTCCTCGGCCGCGCACGCCATCGGGCAGGCGTTTCAGATGATCGCCGCCGGGACCGCCGATCTGGCCATCACCGGCGGCAGCGAAGCCCCGTTCAGCCTCGGTATTTTGAAGGCTTGGGAGGCCATGCGCGTGGTGTCGCCGGAAACCTGCCGCCCGTTTTCCAAGGATCGCCGCGGCATGATCCTGGGCGAAGGCGCGGCCATGTTCGTTCTGGAACCGCTGGAAATCGCGCGCGCGCGCGGCGCGCGCATCCACGCGGAATTGGTTGGATTCGGCATGAGCGCCGACGCCTGCCACATCACCCAACCCTCCGTCGAAGGCGCCGCGCGCGCCATGCGCGCCGCCCTGCGCAGCGCGCGCCTCGCGCCCGAGCGGATCGGCTATATCAACGCCCACGGCACCGCCACCGTGGCCAACGACCTCACCGAGACGGCCGCCATCCGCCAGGTCTTCGGCCCGCACGCCGACCACCTTGCCATCAGTTCCACCAAATCCATGCATGGCCACGCGCTCGGCGCCGCCGCCGCCCTGGAGTGCCTCGCCACCGTGATTGCGCTACGCGATGGCGTGCTCCCGCCCACCGCCAACTTCAACGAGCCCGACCCCGAGTGCAACCTCGACGTGATTCCCAACGTGGCCCGCCACCAACAGGTTGAGTACGCCATGTCCAACTCCTTCGCCTTCGGCGGCCTGAACGCCGTCCTGGTCTTGAAAGTGGGATAAGCTTCCAACTGGTCCATCCGCTTCGCCGTCCGGACGCCGCGCACTTGAACGCTCCCATGCAAATCGCCTCCCACCGCCTCCAGATCGCCACCCGTGGCAAGGGCCTGTACGAAATCACCTCCCAGATCGCCGCCTGGCTGGAGAGCGCCGGGGTGCGCGCCGGCCTGCTGACCGTCTTTGTGCCGCACACCTCCGCCTCGCTCACCATGCAGGAGAATGCCGACCCGGACGTGGTGCACGACCTGAACACCTTCTTCAACCGCCTGGTGCCCGAGGACAACCGCCTCTACCACCACACCATGGAAGGCCCGGACGACATGCCGGCCCACATCCGCGCCGCGCTCACCCTCACCCAGCTTTCCATCCCCGTCGAGCACGGCCGCCTGGCGCTCGGTACCTGGCAGGGAGTGTATTTATTCGAACACCGCTCGACGCCCCATCGCCGCGGCGTGCCGCTGCATTTGATCGGCGAACCGTGATAGGCTTCGGGGCATGGGCATCTCCCGTCGCGATTTTCTCGGAACGGCCGCGCTCGGCGCGATAGCCGCGCCGCTGGTTTCCGCCACCGGCATGCCGATGCGCCCCTTGGGCAGCACCGGCGCGCACGTCTCCCTCCTGGCCTTCGGCGGCGGCAGCCGCTTCGTCGGCTACGGGGAAGAACCGGGCATTGCCGCCTTGAATCGCGCGCTCGATCTCGGCATCACCTACATCGACACCTGCGACAGTTACGGCCCCAACGGCGAAAGCCAGTTGTGGATCGGCAAGGTGCTCAAGCAGCGCGGCCGCCAGGGACTCTGGCTGGCCAGCAAGATCGGTCCCCGCAAGTACGACGATTTTATGCGCATGCTGGACGTGAGCCTCCAGCGCCTCCAGGTGGATCACCTCGACCTGCTGCACATCCACGCCCTGATGGGCCCCGACGATCTGGCCGCCGTCTCCGCCAAGGGCGGCGCCTACGAAGCCGCCGTGAAAGCCAAGGAACAGAAGATGGCGCGCTTCATCGGCATCACCTGCCACGCCTTCCCGGACGTCCTCAAGACCGCGCTGGAACGCCACCAGTTCGATTGCACCCAGATGGCGCTTAACGCCGCCATGCGCAGCCAGGAGAAAGGCGCTCTGCCTAGCTTCGAAACCGTGGCGCTCCCCGTGGCCGTGCGCAAAAAGATGGGCATCACCGCCATGAAGATCTTCGCCGCCGACGTGCTGGTGGGCCAGGCATCGCCCGACAAGCTGATTCACTACGCCATGTCGCTGCCCGTGGCCGCCACCGTCATCGGCATGCCCAAAGTGGAGCACATCGAACACAACGTGGCCGCGGCCAAGGCCTTCAAACCGCTGCCCCTGCCGGAGAGGAATAAGATGTCCGGCGAGCTTGCGGAGAAGAACAAAATCGCCCTCGACACCTACTTCCGCCATCACCTGGACGCGTAGTGGCTGCTTCGCGGCGAGGTCGAATAGAAATAATTGATCGGTCCGATTCGGATTTTAGTTGGTCCGCCCTCGCGCCAATCAGTTAGACGCAGGCCGGCGTTACGAATCCCTTACATAGAAATAATCGATTGGCATCTGCGGCGGAGAAGGCATAGATTTAACCTAACCGCCCGTCTTGGAAGCCTGCCCCGTAAGCACGCTCCGGTATCTCCGAAGGTCCATCACCGGTTTGAACTTCATAAGAGTGTAAAGGGGAGAGTTTTATGTGGAAAAGTCGCATCGCCAGATTGATCGCCGGGGCTTGTATGCTTACCGGTGTGGCCGCCGCGCAGTCGTCGCCCGCGGATACGGATCAGGCGCCCGCCCAAACGCCCGCGGCGCAGACACCCGCTGCCCAAGCACCCGCCGCCCAAGCACCCGCCGCGGCTCCGGCTGCGGCTGCGCCAACGCCGGCAAAGTCCGTGTTCACCCAGGGAGGGATGGATTTCAGCTTCATGTTCGATGGCTACGTGGACGGAAATTTCAACCATCCCAATTCCGGATTCAACGGGCTGCGGAACTTCGATCTGCGCTCCGACACCATGCACGTCAATATGGGGATGATCACCATTGACCGCGCGGCCGCCCCGGTAGGCTTTCACCTGGATGTGGGCTTCGGCGAAACCTTTGACCTCATCCACGCCTCCGACCGCGCCCCCGATGCATTCAAATACTTCAAGCAGGCATACGTCAGCCTCAAGCCGAAATCCTGGCACGGCGTGGAGATCGATGCCGGAGAATTCGTGACCTCCGCCGGCGCCGAGGTGATCGAAACCAACCAGAACTGGAACTACTCGCGCTCGCTGCTGTTTTCGTGGGCCATCCCTTACTACCACTTCGGCGTGCGCGCCTCCATTCCCATCGGCAAATTCACCGGCGGCGTGCAAGTAGTGCAGGGCTGGAATAACATCTACGACAACAACAGCGGCAAGACCGTGGGTCTCAACGGCGCCTATGCCTGGAAGAAGGTGACCTGGTCCAATACCTATTACGTCGGCCCCGAAAAGAACCATACCAACGTCGGCCTTCGCCAACTGTTCGACACCGTGGTCCAGGTCAACCCCAACGACAATTTGAGTTACTACGTCAACTTCGACTACGGGCGCGACAAGAACGTCGGCCCCGGAGCGCAGAAGTGGTACGGTATCGCCGGCGCGGCGCGCCAAGCTTTTGCCAAGAAGTTCGCGGTTGCCGGACGCCTGGAATGGTATGACGATCCGGACGGTTTCACCACCGGCACGGCGCAGTCGGTAAAGGAAGCGACTCTTACCGGCGAATACAAGATGAGTAGCTGGCTGCTCAGCCGGCTGGAGTTCCGCGACGACTGGTCCAACCAGCCATTCTTCCAGAAGAACGGCGGTACGGCTAAGAGCCAGCCCACCATCCTGCTCGGTATGATTGCCTTTTTCGGCCCCAAGAAATAGCGCGGCTACGGGGCTACCACTTCGAATTCGTGCCCACGAAAACCGCGCCCAGGATGAGGATCAGAGAGCCCCACCAGATGCCCGCGCGCAACTCGCCCAGGACTACGGGCTTCGCCGGTGGGACGAACAACTCCCACATCCCCTGACCCATAATCAGTGCCCCATAGGCGATCAACAGAAGGCCGATGAAGATCCAGATCGAGATCATCCGCTTCCCATCCCGCTGCATATTCGCTCACTTGCCTTCGTAGGGGAAACGATTGATGGCGCGCACGCACTCCGCCAGAGCTTCCAGCATGGTCTTCCCCCAACCGCAAGGACGAAAGGCGGCCGTGTGCTGGTTGGTCTCCTTATCGGCCTGCGCGAAGAAATGCATGGTCGGCTCTTTGGGCGTGACGTACTCCTTCACGGTGATCGTGAAATCGATCGCGCCGCCTGCCTGCTGCTTCTTCATCGAGAACAGGTGTACCTGCGCCAGTTCTTCGTTCGGGTGATTCTGGGCGAAGCCCCAATCTTTCATCGTCGATCTCCGGTGGCCGTCACCACATTATATTCCGGTCTCGCGCCGCGCCACGCGGGATACCGCGTTGACCAGCTTGCGGTAGGGAATCCCGGCGTAGCTCGCGAAGCTCAGCCATTCGCCCTCGCGCCACGTCGAGTAGTACCAGCGCGCCACGAGCGCGAGATACTCCTGGCGCTCGCGCACGGTGAGCTTTCCGGGCGCGACGCTGGCGAACGTCTCGCGCAACTGGTGGTCGAGCGAGACGGGCTTGCCCTCGTGCACCTCAAACCCGAAGCGTTGGGGGACGCACCAGGCGCCGTCGCGCACGAACCACATCTCCACCGCGTCGTGCGCCAGCGAAGGGGTGATGGCCACGCCGTTCAGCCGGTCCACGTCGCGCGCCAGCTCGTCGCGCAGACGCAGGACGTCCTGCACTTTTTCAAAACGCTTGTGTTGCCGCGCGGCTTCCTCGAAGAGCATCTCCTGGCTCAGGCGGTCGCGCGAGTGTTCGATGGATTCCAACAGCGAGCGCCCATCGGTGCGCAGGAATTCGGCGACGCGGGCGATTTCGGTGGCGTACTCCGCGGGGCCCACCACCTGCTGGCAGGGGCGCAGGCACATCGCCATCTCGCCATAGATGCAGCCGGGGTGCGCGGGCGAGGGCGCCAGGTCCTCCTGGCAGCGGCGCATCTGAAAGAGGTCCAGGAACTGCGCTTCGAAACGCTCGGCGGAAACGCGGGAGCGGAAGGGTCCGAAATACAGGCTGGTGGGGCAGGCGGACCCAGAGGGTACTCCGCCTGCCAACTGATTTCTTGCCGCGCATGCGGAATAAAGGCCCCCGGTGCGCGCCAGGTGCGTCGTGATGTGGCTGCGCGGGAATTCGTTGTTCAGCACCAGCTTTACGTAGGGCGGCATGCGCAGTTTCATCAGGCGCAGGTAGGTGGCGGGAAAATGGCGGCGCGCCTGTTCGTAGAAGAGGATGGAAGATTCGAATGCCGACCCGGTGAGCTGGTATTCGATGCGCGCCGCGGTATGCCGCAGGTTGAGTAAACGCGAGGGTCGCTCGCGTTCGCCGAGCAGGCGCCGCAGCCGCCGCCGCAGGACGCCGGTGCGGGAGAGATACGGCTCGCCCTCTTTCGCCCAGAGAAGGAAGACCGCGGGCCGATCGGGTAGGGCATCGATGGCGGCGTCGAGTTGCGCCAGATCGCCGCCGATTTCGATCGCGGTCATCACTGGTACAGGCGGAGATACTGCTCGTGCGTGGCTGGGGGGACGGGCGCCACGCCGAGGTTTTCGAGGACGTGTTCGCGCCGGCCCATTCCCACCAGCGCCGAGGCGATGCCGGGAGTGGAGCGGGTGAACTGAATGGCGCGCTGCGCGTTGGTCATGGCGGGCAGCAACGCGGCGAGCGATTTCGGCGCGTGCTCGAGCGCCTGGGTCTGGGAGAGCGTGGCGCTGGCGATGACGGCGATGCCCAGACGGGAGGCGGCTTCGAGGACGCTTTCCGGTTTGTCGACAAAGGCTTCCACCATGCCCAGATTGAAGGGGAGCTGGATGAAGCGGAAGTGGTGCTGGGGTCCGCATTCTTCCAGGGCGAGAGCGGCCAGGCGCGGCAGGCTGAGCGCGCCCTTGCGGAAGCCGTCCCAGGTAGCGGCGCCGTACCAGCGAATTATGTTTGCGGCCACGAGTTGTTCCAACCGGCCGAAGGCGCGGCCGAGCGCCGCGTCGAATTCCTCGCGGGAGAGAAAACCGAGCTGGGTTTCAGGGTTGTGCAGGTAGAAGACGTCGATGGTATCCACGCCCAGGTTGGCCCGGCTGCGGTCGATCTGGTCGGCCAGAAAATCGGGGTCGATGGAATGCGTGCGGCCCACGACTTTTTCGGGCTTCAAGAACGCGGGAACGGCGCCGGGGGTGAGGAAGCCGGCCTTGGTGCAGACCACGATCTCGTCGCGCTGCAGATGGCGAAGGGCCGCGCCGATGCAACGCTCCGACCGCTGGTTGCGGTAGTTGATGGCGGTATCGATCAGGTTGATGCCGCCAGTGCCGGCGGCGATCAGGGCCTCGGTGTAGGCCTGGTCGGCCGCGTCGTCCTCGGCGCCCAAATAGGTGCCGATGCCCAGGCTGGAAACTTCCAGGCCGAGGATGGTGCGATAGAACGCGGCATCGCGGTACTTGGGGAAGCGGTCGATGTAGCGCGTGGTGCCTTCGGTAGTAGCGTACATGGTCGGTCGGGACGGGCGCGCTGGCGCCGCCCTACTCGCTTACGGCTTTCGAATCGATCAGCGCCTTGATTTCGGCGAGGAAATCGGCAATCGGTTTCGCCCCCTGGTCGCCATGCTTGCGGTTGCGGACGGCGACCAGGCCATTCGCCTGCTCGCGGTCGCCCACCACCAGCATGTAGGGAATCTTCTGGAGCTGGGCTTCGCGGATCTTGAGGTTCACCTTCTCATTGCGGTCGTCCACGGTGGCGCGGATGCCGGCGGCGTCAAGCTGTTTCCGGATGTCGCGGGCATACTGGGTCTGGCGATCGGTGATGGGCAGCACGATGGCCTGAATGGGCGCCAGCCACACCGGAAATGCGCCGGCGTAGTGCTCGATCAGGATGCCGAAGAAGCGCTCGATGGAGCCGTACAGGGCGCGGTGCACCATCAGCGGCTGGTGGGCCTTGCCGTCTTCGGCAATGTACTCCAGGCCGAAGCGGCGGGGCAGGGTGAAATCGAACTGCACGGTGGAAAGCTGCCACTTGCGGCCGATGGCGTCCACCAGTTTGACGTCGATCTTGGGCCCGTAGAAAGCGGCCTCGTCGGGGATGGTTTTGGCGGCGATCTTCAGCTTATCGCAGGCGCGTTGCAGAGCACCTTCGCCGATCGCCCACTGTTCGGGCGTGCCGTCGTACTTGCCGCTCCTGCCGCCATCCCAGGTGGAAAGCTCGGCGTCGTACTTCTCGAAGCCGTAGGCGGTCAGGGTATCGATGGCGAACTGGAGGCAGTCCACGACTTCGTTTTCGATCTGCTCGGGGGTGCAGAAGATGTGGGCGTCGTCCTGGGTGAAGCCGCGTACGCGGAAGAGTCCGTTGAGCACGCCGGAGCGCTCGTAGCGATAGACGGTGCCGAGCTCGCCGAGGCGGACCGGGAGGTCGCGGTAGCTGCGCTGGCGGTCGGCGTAGATCAGGATGTGGAACGGGCAGTTCATCGGCTTGAGCTGGTAATCGGCGTCGTCCAGCTTGATGGGCGTGAACATGTTCTGCGCGTAGAAATTGGCGTGGCCGGAGGTCTTCCACAGGTCGAGGCGCGCTACGTGGGGGGTGTAGACCAGCGAGTAGCCGCGCTTCAGGTACTGATCGCGCATCCAGTCTTCGAGCTGTTTGCGGATGATGCCGCCCTTGGGATGGAAGAAAATGAGTCCGGGGCCGGCAAGCTCCTGGATGCTGAAGAGATCGAGCTCCTTGCCGAGCTTGCGGTGGTCGCGCTTCTTGGCCTCTTCCACCTGTTTGAGGTAGGCGTCAAGCTCCTTGGCGGAGAAGAAGGCGGTGCCGTAGATGCGCTGGAGCTGCTTGTTATGCTCGTCGCCCTTCCAGTAGGCGCCGGCGATGGAGAGCAGCTTGAAGGCCTTGATTTTGGAGGTGTCGGGCACGTGGGGGCCGCGGCAGAAATCGATGAAGCGGGGTCCGAGGGTGTACTCGGTGAAGACTTCGCCGGCCTTCTCTTCGATAAGCTGGCACTTCATCCAGGCTTCGGCATATTTCTTGAGACCTTCCGCTTTGGTGGTGAGGACGCGTTCGTACGGGACGGCGCGCGCCTGGATCTCCCACATCTTCTTTTCGATCTTTTCGAGGTCCTCGGGCGTGAACGGGGCGGGGCGGTCGAAATCGTAATAGAAGCCGTTCTCGATGGGCGGGCCGATGCCGAGCTGGGTTTCGGGATAGAGTTCGAGCACGGCGGCGGCGAGCAGGTGGGCGGCGGAGTGGCGGTAGACCTCGAGCGATTCGGGGTCCCTGGCGGTGAGGATCTGAAGGGCGGCGTCCTGCTCGATGGGGCGGGTGAGGTCGAACATCTCGCCGTTGACCTTGGCCGCCAGCCCAGCGTCCGCCAGGCGGGGGCTGATACCCCTGGCGATATCGATGGGACGTGTTCCTGCCGCGACGGATTGTTTGCTGCCGTCGGGCAGAGTAATTTCGATGTGATTCATAGGGAATTTTCAGCGTAGCACGCGCCGCGAGTACGCGCCGGGCAGGTGGGTTATCATAAGAAGATCAAGGTCCGACATGGCAGTCTTCAGCCTGGCAGGAATCGACGAATCCGCTCTGGTTATGCAGTCGCGCGATGGCGATAGTACGGCCTTCGGCGAGCTGGTGCGCCGCTACGAGGGAAAGATTTTCCGTCTGGCGCAGCACGTCACGCAAAACCGCGAGGATGCGGAGGATGTACTGCAGGAAACGTTCATGAAGGCCTACGAGCACCTGGACCAGTTCAAGGGCGATTCCAAATTCTATACCTGGATCGTGCGGATCGCGGTAAACCAGGCGTTGATGAAGCTGCGCCGGCGCAAGACCGACAAATCGGTTTCGCTGGATGAAACGATCGATACCGGCGAGGACCTGGTGGTGCGTGAGATTGCGGCGTGGGGCGAGGATCCCGAGCAGCAACTCTCGCGGGAGGAGTTGGGCAGCATTCTGGAGACGGCGATCCAGAGTCTGGAGCCACTTTATCGAAGCGTTTTCGTCTTGCGCGACATCGAAGAGCTATCGACGGAAGAAACGGCCGAGGCGCTTGGCCTTTCGGTTCCGGCGGTGAAGAGCAGGCTATTGAGGGCCAGACTGCAACTGCGGGAGAAGCTGACCCGCTTCTTCAAGCGTAAGGGAGACGACGCTTTTGCTTACATGTAAAGATTTTCTGAGCGAGCTGAGCGACTATCTCGACGAGACGATCGACGCCGAGTTGCGGAGCAAGTTGGAGCGTCACATCACCGAGTGCCCCAATTGCTGGGTGATCGCCGACACCACGAGAAAGACAATTCAAATCTATAAGGGCATGGAGCCCTACCCGATTCCGCCCGATGTGGAAAGCCGCCTGATGAAGGCGCTGGAAAAGAAGATGGCGGCGAAGCAGAAGTAGCCCGCCTCGCCGCAGCGAGTTTACTGCACGGCCAGCGTCACGCTTAACTGGCTGGCTCTGGCACTGTTGGTCTTCCCGATATAGACAATCAAAGGGATCGCCGCGCCGGTTGGCGCCGTGGGGGGCACAATGGCGTTGATCTGCGTGAGCCCGGCGACCGAACCCGCGGAAGCCCCGGCATAGCTGGTGACGGCGGCCTGTCCATTGATTTCCACCCGATAGGTATTGTCCGCCACGTAGACGGCGCCCAGCGCGACGGCTCCATCGGGCAGCGGAAGATAGAACGGAACGGAAGGGACCCCACTCAGGACGCCAGAGGAAGAAATTGTCGTTCCCAGAGGCAGCCCGCTTGCGGTCCACGTGTATGGCGGTGTTCCGCCGGCCGCTTGCATCAAGAGCGCCGGATAGGTGACGGATTGCGTGCCGGTGGGCAGTGGTGATGCGGTAGTGATGGTCACCGGAGAGGCGATATTGACGTTGTAGATGAAGCTTGCCGTCAGCGGTGAGGCGCTGCTGTCCGTCACGTTAATGGTGATGGTCGTAGCGCCGGCCACCGTGGGCGTGCCGCTTAAGAGGCCGGCAGGGGTCAGGCTGAGGCCGGTGGGCAACGACGGAGAACTCCAGAGGATGGGCGCGGTTCCGCCCTGTTGCTGGAGGGCGGTCGAGACGTACGGCACACCGACGACTCCGTTGGGAAGCGATGGCGTGGTGATGGTCATGCCGCTGACAAGGACGTTCAGGGTGAGGGCGGCTGGCGTCGAGGCTACCCCCGGCGTGGAGCTATCCGTCGCCGTAACGGTCACCGCATAGGAGCCGGCGGATGAGGGCGTGCCGGTCAGGACTCCGGCGACGCTGAGGTTTAAGCCCGCCGGCAAGCCGGTGGCGGACCACGTGTAAAGGGCCTTTCCCCCGGTGGCCGTGAGTGTGGTGGCGGGATAGGCCACGGACTGCACACCCAGCGCGAGCTCGCTGGTGGTGACAGTCACCCAGGGTGCGGTGACGGTGACGGTGTAGGTGGCCGTTACCGGTGTAATTGCGGCGCTATCGGTGACGTTGACCATCAGAGAATAGGTTCCGGTGGTGGTGGGCGAGCCGCTCAATAGGCCGGACGAGGTCAGGGTCATGCCGGCGGGCAGCCCGGAGGTCACGGTCCAGATGTAGGGCGGCGTTCCGCCCACGGCCTGTAGCGCGGTTACGGAAAACGTGCTTTGCACGGCGGAGATGGACGCCGGCGTGGGAGTGAGGGTCGCGGTGACCGCCGGAGCGGGGTCGATAATCAGCGGGAAGACCTGCGACGACTGTTGCTTCGGCGAGGAACTATCGGTGACGGTGATGGTGGAGCCGGCGGTCAGATCTCCCATTCCGGTGACATACAAGCTGATGGTGGATCCCTTCGGAGCGGGGTTCTTGCTGGAATTGATGGAGTAGCCCGCCGTGGCGTCGTAGTTGAGCACGGCCGCCTGCCCGAGTCCGAGACCGCCAAAAGTGAAGACTCCGGGGACTTCGGGCACAAACGTAACGGGAAACCAGCTGGTGGTGACGACGGTCGCACTGCCGCCGGTTCCCGTGGTTTCCACCACCTGAACCCAGGCGTTGGGCGCAGCGAGAGTGTACACGGACGGGGAGGCCGGAGGAACGGGCACGACCACATTGATCTGGTTGCTGGAAACCATAATGATCGGCGCCGAAATGACCGGGGCCGTCAAGGAAGTGGGGTCGGAGTCAAATATGAACTTCACCTCGTACTGGACGGGTGTAACGCCGGAGGCGACGGTTGGGGTAACCTGCAACGGGAAGGTGGCGGGGAAAGCGGTGGACGCTTGTGCCGGGAACACCGAGGCAGGACCGATGCTCTGGCCGAAAATGGCGACGATCTCGCGGGGGGAGACGGCCGAACTGCCGGGCAGGCCCTGAGCGGGCACGGGATCCAACCCCAGGGTTCCCTTCCAGGTCGCGGAACTCAGATAGCTGGCTGCGTTGACAATGGCGCTGATTGCCGGAACGGTCCCGTCGGTGACGGTGAAGGGCACGGAGGACTGCTGCGGAGTCGGGTCGGTGAGCGTGCTCGGGTTGGCCACGGTCAGCGTGAAGGTGCCGGGCTTGGTGAGGTAGCTGGGATTGAGGGTGGCTTGCAGGACCTGGCGGCTGAGAAGGGTTGGCGTAAGGGCAGGGAGTGGCTGGGCCCCATCGGGCGTGAGTTGTACCGATGAGTTGCTGAAGAAATTGTCGCCGTAGATGGTGATCACGGGCGGCACGCGGCCGCTGGCCGCGGCCGCGGTTACGCTGCCGGGGAAGATGGAAGTAATGGTAGGAGGCCCGGCGGACACATTCAGACTCACGCCGATCACCGCGGCGACGGCGCTGCTGGCGTTGTTGGTGAAAGTAATGGTCCCGCTATACGGCCCTACATTCAGCGTAGTTAAGGCGGTGAAGTCGATCGACACGTAGATGGGCACATAGGAGCCGGAGAGCGCGACACCGCTGGTCTGAAGGCCGGGGAGCTGGTTGGCCACGTTGATCTTGAGCCAAGTGACGCTTTTGGTGCCGGAGGCGGCCGCCACGGTGAAGGGAATGATGCCGCCGTTGGAGGCAACGTCGAGTTCCGTGCCGGTGGGCAATGCCCCGGCTTGCCCGGTGGTGTAGTTATAGGCCAACACAGGATTGGCGCCGGAGACACCAGGGGTGTAATTGGTGACGGATGCGGCCGGGGTCACCATGATGGAGGATGGCGGATTGGAAATCGAGAGCGTGACGGGAACCAGCGTGGTGCTGGTTCCGGGGTTGGTGCCCAAAGTGATGACGCCGGTGTAGCTTCCCGGGCTCAAGCCGGTAGGATTCACGGTCACGGTAAGGGCCAAGGGCGAGGCACCGC
The DNA here is from genome assembly GCA_050014175.1 of Candidatus Solibacter sp. Lineage (GTDB taxonomy): Bacteria > Acidobacteriota > Terriglobia > Bryobacterales > Bryobacteraceae > Solibacter. The sequence continues at coordinate 25,792 of JBEKDV010000019.1, forward strand.
CACCCGGAGTGACCGTCAACCAGCTCATTGGCGGGGATACGGATGCCGTCAAGGTGTAGCCCGTGGCCGTCGACTTCGACAGGGTGGCTGTGAGCTTGCCTGCAGCCGGAAGCGTCGTGCTATTCACCTGGTAGGTGAAACTGAACGAGGTGGGGCTGGCTGTCGGCTGTGCTCGCAACGATTCGGCGCCGAGGAGGATCAGTGCTGCCAAAACCACCGGTTTCAAACCATACGTCTTCATACGCGGTACTTATCGGCAGTTGCGCAGGAAGACTTTATAGCGGTGGCGGAGTGGCGATGGAAGCGCGGCAGCTTTTGAACTGCACCGACTGTGCGGCGGGCGGCGCCGACCTACCTGACATTTGAAGTTGAGAGTGGCAGGAGCAAAGGAGAGATCGGGAGCGGTAGCGTAGGCAAGATTCGCGAGGGCCAAAGGCCGGATCGCGAACGCGAAGACGTGGCAGGATTGCGCCACCCGCTGTACATGGCAGTTCATTGATATTTCCCACCCTTATGAGGAGGGAGTTCCTTCAGGTAACACATCGGCAGTCAGACGAAAACCTGTAGGGGTGGGGAACTAAATGAGATGAAGGCTGTGGGGAAATCCACCGGACGGGCCAGAAATGACCCGGTGCAGAACTTCTGTTTGTTGAAAACAAATGGGTTATGGAGAAATGCCTGACGAAAGCGAGACAAATTTGTCCCGCCTGGTGCAACGAAATGCGAAGAATGCCCCCACGAATGGGGTCGGCCCAAAGGGCACCCCGCCTTGAAAGGCTACGCTACACTCAGCATGACATACGAGCTATTGGGAACGGGGTGGCCGGGCCGGAAAAAGATCATGCAAGCGACTGGTGTATATAGAGTTAAATTTTATTGATGTTGGTGAAATGAGCTAGTCGAGCAGGTCGAGAACGCCCTGCAATTCGCTTCTGGCGTGCTGGTCGCCGCTCCGGGTGGTGACTTCGATGCCTTGCAGGTAGACCTGGCGGGCTTCGGCGATGCGGCCGATGCGTTCCAGGGCCTGGCCGCCGTGAAAGTAAGCGGGTGCATAGCCGGGGTTAGCGGCCATAAGGGCACGGAATTCGGCGATGGCGGCTTCCAGTTGGCCGGTATTGCGATACTCCATGGCCAGACCGTAGCGCGCGAAGCTGTCGGTGGGGTTCTGATCCACCATGCTCTTCAGGGTATCCAGACGGGTACTTGGCATGCTTGTGTTACTATACCCTGCGAAATGGCGTGTCCGTACTTTTACCCGGTGGAGGCGTGCGCGGGGAGCGCCATGTTGCCGCTGGGAGACCGGTGGAAGGGCGTCTGCCACGCGGCGCCGGGCGCGCCCGAGGAAGCCGGTGGGACCTGGTGCGACACAGCCTGCAATCTGGGTTATGCACGCGGCGTGTGCGGGCGGTTTCCGGAAGGCCCGGGGCCGGACGCGGTGCGATTCACGATTTCCAGCCACGAAAGCGGCGCCATCCGCATCTACTACGTATTGGAGCGCGATCACCATCCGTTCGCCCATGGGCGGCTGGAGTATTCGACGGCCGCCAGCGCCTTCGCGACGCCGCCGGAAACGGCGCTGCTGGCGCGTCAGGCGCAGGCTTACGTGGAGAGCTATTTGCGGCGCAAAAAGGAGCCCTGATGGAAGCAAAGCCGGTACGCGAATCGGCCTCGGAGTATTTGGAACTGGCCTTACCCAACGACGCCAACGGCCTGGGCAACGTGCTGGGCGGCAAGGTGATGCACCTGGTGGATCTGGCGGCAGCCATGGCGGGCATGCGGCATGCGCGCAAACCGATCGTGACGGCTTCGGTAGACAGCCTTCACTTCCTGCATCCGGTGCACATCGGGGAACTGATTATGCTGCGCTCTTCGGTGAACCGTGTGTTTCGCTCTTCGATGGAGATCGGGGTCAAGGTGATGACGGAGAAACTGCTGACGGGGGAGCGCCTGCACACCTGCTCGGCCTACCTGACTTTTGTGGCCATCGATCCGGCGGGGAGGGCAATCGCGATACCGCCAGCGATTCCCGAAACGGAAGACGAAATACGGCGCTACCGGCAAGCCGGGGAGAGGCGGGAATACCGCCTGGCGATGCGCAACCGGCTGAAAGCCTAGGCGGTCAGTTCTCTTTATACATGTACTTGATGGCCGGTTTATAGAGCAGGATATTGGGGCCCTCGGTGCGATTCACTTTGAGGCAGCAGCGGTCGTACCACTCGATGACGCCGTGCAGCGTTTCGCCATCCCGCAGGACGAATACCATGGGGGTTTTGGCCTGCATCTGCTTGACGTAATAAAAATTCTCAGCGTTGGTCTGATCGGGCGGGACCGGTTTCTTCTGCAGGGGCGCACGGCGGGGCGGAGCAATCTGCTCTTTGATTTCGTTCAACGACGGACGGATAAGTTTGCGATTGACAGCTTCCACGGGATGCCATCCTTTTGAGATTATGATTGGCCGTCGCTACTCGCTTCAGCGGCGCGGTTCGTAGTTGGATTCTTCCGACTTGAACCCATAAATAACACAATGGACCCTCCGCCGCAACGTGGGAGGGCTCGCTGGGAGTTCGCGGGATGCGAGCGCAAGCTAGTCTTCGGCGACGGATTTTTGGGCCAGCTCGCCGAAGAGGGGGAGGGGGTAGGCTTCGTCGTGGGAGGCTTTCACCATCATGAAGATGGACATGCCGAGGAGCACGGCCTGAATGATGGGGTGGAGGTGAAGCTCGGGGATGCGCTGGAGGAGGGGCCGCAGCACCTGATCGTCGAGGAGCCAGGCGACGAAGAGGTAGAGGCCCTGAAAACCGTGGAAGCGGACGAGGCGATCGTGGCGGAAGCGGCCGCTGGCCAGCACGATGATGGACGCAATCCAGCCGATGCCGGGGATATAGCAAAGGATGGAGGCGGTTCGGGGATTGAGTCCGCCCAGTGGATCGGGCGCGGCGGACGAAGGGGCGGTGTCGGAGGGCTGTTTGGAGCCGCAGTGCGGGCAATAGAGGGCCGTTCCCGCCTGGCTTCCGCATTGGCTGCAAAAAGGCATCTGTTCTTACATACGCTATTCCATTTGAGAGGGTTCCGGCAACCAGGAATGCATCTTTTGGGGTAAACCGGGGACAGACAGCGAATTCCCGGCAAAGTGCGCCGGGCAAACCGGGGACAGACACCGAATTTCCGGCAAAGTGCGCCGGAAATTCATGTCTGTCCCCTGGGGTTGCCGGCGGCGCCCGCGGCGGGGCACAATCTACGTATGCGAACGTTGTGTGCGGGCATTCTCCTGGTGGCGGCGGCGGTGGTGCTGCCGGCGGCCAAGAATCTGGAAGTCTACGCGATCGACGTGGAAGGGGGGCAGGCGACGCTGATCGTGTCCCCTTCGGGCGAATCGATGCTGGTGGACACGGGGTGGGGCGGGCACAACAAGCGCGACGCGGAGCGCATCGCCAGTGCGGCCAAAACGGCGGGGGTGAAGAAGATCGATTACCTGGTGATCACGCACTATCATGCCGACCATGTGGGCGGGGTGGCGCAACTTGCCGAGAAAATGCCCATCCGCAACTTCGTGGACCATGGCGCCAGCGTGGAAGGCAGCAAGGCGGCGCTGGTGCTGTTCAACGAGTACGCGGCCTTCCGGGCGAAGGGGAATCACATCGAGGTGAAACCGGGCGATACGATTCCGATCAAAGGAATCGATGTGAAGGTGCTCGCGGCGGCAGGGAAGGCGATCGATGCGCCGCTCGCGGGGGCAGGGCAGGCGGGCACGGAGTGCGCCGGATTCCAGATGCACGACCCGGATCCCTCGGAGAATGCGCAATCGGTGGGCCTGCTGATCACGTACGGCAGTTTCCGCATGATCGACATGGGCGACCTGACGTGGAACAAGGAAAAAGACCTGGTGTGTCCGGTGAATAAGATCGGGAAGGTGGATTTGTACCTGGTATCGCACCACGGCATGGACCTGAGCGGGTCGCCGCAATGGGTACACGCGCTGGGGCCGAAGGTGGCGCTGATGAATAACGGCGCGAGGAAGGGCGGGTCGCCGGAGGCGTGGCAGACCATCCACGACGCACCCGGCACGCCGGACATATGGCAATTGCACTACGCGGTGAGCGGCGGCAAGGAGCACAATTCGGCCGACCCGTTTATCGCCAACGTGGACGAGATCTGCGAAGGCAAATGGATTCGGGTGGAAGCGCAGAAGGACGGCGCGTTCAAGCTGTACAACAGCCGGAACAAGTACGAGAAGGCTTACCGGTAGGGCGTGGGAGCACAAGGCGGAGCCTTATGCCACTCACATCGCGAAGGGTCCGGCGAGGGCCGCGAACAGGGCGGAGGCGGCCAGGAAAGTGCCGAAAGGGAGTTCGTAGGTGGCCGGGTCCTTGCCGGTGAGCTTGATGTAGCCGTAGCCGACGAGGGCGCCGCTGATGGATCCCAGGAGCAAGGTCTGCAAGGCGCCGAACAAGCCGAGGAAGCTGCCCACCATGGCGATCAGCTTGACGTCGCCCAGGCCGAGCCCCTCGCGATGGCGGATTTTGGAATACATCCATCCGGCGAGCCACAGGAAGAACGTCGGCAGGATCGCGCTGAAGGCGGATTCGGCGGGTGACCGCAGCCAGTGCGGCAGTTCCGCGCGGGTCGCCATGGAATAGAACAAGACGAGGAAATTGGGCTCGGCCATGGGGACGAAAACGGAAAAAATCAGGCCCAGCGCGATCCCCCCGAGAGTGAATTCGTCGGGCAGGATGCGCTTCTCGAGGTCGCAGAAGATCAGGGCCAGGGCGAGGGCGGAGAAGACGCACATTTTGAGCGCCGGGAGGGTGGGTCCGAGGGTGCTCACCTGGTAGAAGAAGAGCATGGCAGTGAGGAACTCCACCAGGGGATAGCGCCAGGAGATTTTGGCGCCGCACCGGCGGCAGCGTCCGCCGAGCACGAGGTAGCTGACGAGCGGGATGTTGTCGTACCAGGCGATGGGCTTGCGGCAGCGCACGCAATGGGAGCGCGGTTTGACGACACTGCGGTTGCGCGGCCAGCGGTGGATGCACACGTTGAGGAAGCTGCCGATGAGGAGGCCGAAGAGGAGGGCGATGAGGGAATCGATCATGGAGTCACCAGAAACCAGTCTTGCAGAGTCATCTTTCCTTGGGCAGCACCTTCAACGCATCGTCAATCTAGGCGGCCCAAATCGCGGAGAGTGCGCGCTGAAAGTTCCGGCCGAGAATGAGCTCGATATTCCGGCTGGAGTAGTGCCGCCGGAGCAAACCTTCGGTCAGATCGTAAACCTTCTTCGCATAATCGATTCCGTCCAGGTCGCTTTTCCTTTTGGGACGAACCTTGATATCCCTGCCATCCAGATCGACGTCGCTGCCGACGCCAACATGCTCGACTCCGGCCAATTTGGCCACGTGGTCGATGTGATCCAGCACATCCTCGATAGTGACCGGCCCCCCGGCCCGGACAAAGAAACGGACCATCGTCACGCCCATCACACCGCCCCTGGCCGCCACTCGCCTGATGGCTTCGTCCGTCTTGCAACGGCGGCTGTCGGGAACCAGGGCACGGCAGTTGGAATGCGTGACCAGCACGGGCTTTCGAGAGGCTTCGATGGCGTCCAACGTGGTCCGGTCGCCGCAATGTGAAATGTCGACGGCCATGCCTACCTTGTTCATACGCTGGACGATCAGTGCTCCATACGGGGTCAAACCGTCATCTCGCGTGTCGCTCGATCCGCCGCCGATCGGGTTGCGGCAGTAGGTGAGCTGTGAAACGCGTTGTCCCAGACCGTGAAAACGATCCACATCCTCGACACATCGAAAGTGCGCGGAGTTCTGCTGACCGATCACGATGCCAATCCTGCCCTCCGCCTTGGCCTGTTGGAGATTGCCGGGGCCGTCCACGCGCAGAAACTGCCGCGGGTGTGCGGCGATAAACATGTTCCACTGGGTGACGTCCCTCGATGAGGCTGCACAGATGTCTCCAGTGGTATACCCCACGGCGGGATGGAAAATGGTAATTCCGGAATCCTTCAACCTTTGAAAGTCGGCCTGTTGGAAACGGCTTGGCTCGGTTTGCCAGGCCCACAATCTGGGGAAGTCCAACGTCAACAAGCCGAGCATGTCGATCACCGTGGACCCGCGAACCAAATCCACGGTGAGAGTGGAATACTCGGCGCGGCTTTGGGCGAAGAGGGAGAAGCGGCCGCGATTGATCATGGGCGCACCGAGGGCAGCCGCCGTGCGCTGCAGAATGGAACGCCGGGAAATCACTTGCCAAGAATAGCGTACATGTGCCGTTTCGCACAATACGGCATTAGTAAGCCCTCCGCACCGAGTGGGTCTTCCTCGCCGCACCACCACCGGCGAGCCGGGAGCGTCCCCGGCGGTACCGAAGCCGACGGTGCGGGCGGGTGGTAGAATTGGCACGTGTTTCGGCGGTCCGCATTCCGGCTTCTGGCTGCGGGGCCACCAATATGGAGATCCCGATTCGAGGACAGGTGCGAATGAAGAATGCAGCTACGGCCCAGTGGCCGGCACTTGACTCGCCGGGATCCTATACCCGGTCCCCGGTTCGGCTCGAAAGGACATCCTATTTATGAAACACCTTGCACTGTATCTGGCCCTGGCCGTCAGCACCGGTTTCGTTCTATTATTACCACTGAACAGTTTCGGCGGCCCCGCCGCCGAGGCGGGTTTCACCTCTCTATTCAACGGCAAGGACCTGGACGGGTGGTACCTGAAGCTCCGCAATGGAGATCCGGAGATGGCCCGACGGGTATTTGTGGCTGAAGACGGCATGGTTCACGTCTTCAAGGGCATCCCTGACGGTTCTGACCTCGGTACCGGCGTTAATCCGACGCACGGCCTGATGTACACCAAGAAGAGTTACAGCCGGTTCATCTTTCGTTTCGAATATAAGTGGGGAACGAAACGAATGAACAACTTCGATAAGTACCAATATGACGCGGGCATGTACTACCATGTCTCGGACGACAAGATTTGGCCTGTTGGCATCGAATACCAGGTGCGCTACGACCATCTTGCCGGCCAGAATCACACGGGCGACTACGTGGCTTCCGGCGTCTACTTTCAGTGGTACGCCGACAAGGATGGCACGTTCCTGCTACCCGGTGAAGGGGGCCGTCTGCAATCCAGAAAAAGTGGGCAGCACTACGCAAAGAAAGGCGCCAAAGTTCACGGGTTGGACGGTCAATGGAATCTCTGCGAAGTGATCGTTATGGGCGACCAATACTCCATCCACAAGCTGAACGGTGAAATCGTGAATCTGGCGACGGGACTGACCGCCAAGGAAGGGATCCTCGGCCTCCAGGCGGAAACCGCGGAAGTATTCTACCGGAACATCATGATCAAGGAATTCGACAAAGACATTCCGATCGAAGACTTTCTGCCTCGATAGATGCAGTGCTGGTCCAGCGTGAAATGGAGAACTGGCGTCTTAGTACTCCCATTCGGAATTACGATGACGTATCGGGAAACCGCTTGCTGACGCGCGCGGCTCTGATCGGAGCCGCGACCGGGGTACCCTCTGGGTCGGGAGCGGTTGCCTCGGAATACGAAAGTGTATTTGCGAAACGGTGCACTTAGTATCACCCGAGCACGCGGCGGTAGGCTTCGAGGGTGGCGGCGACCATGCGGTCCACGGTAAATCGCTCGATGACGGTGCGGCGCGCGGCGGCGCCGATCTGGCGGGCCTGTTCGGGGTGGTCGAGCAGCGTGCGGATGGCGCTCGCGATAGCGGCCTCGCCGTTCTCCACGAGCAGGCCGTTTTCGCCGTGGCGGATGACCTCGGCGAGGCCGCCGACATTACTCGCGATCACGGGCACGGCCGCCGACATGGCGAGCAAGACGCCGGAGCCAAGGCCCTCGCTATTGGTGATATAGACCAGGATGCGGGCGTTGGGAATCTCCTCTTCGAGGCGGGAGACCATCTTCAGGCCCATGCGGGCGAGTAGTGCGGAATCCTTTTCCAGGCCCAGGACTTCGGCGCCGTGCGAGACGTCGAGTATAGGCACGCCATCGTAGACCACGCTGATTTTCTCTTCCGGGACGCCGCCCTGGATCAGCACGTTTTTGACGAACTGCGAGACCGCCAGGTAGTGGCGCGCTCTTGCGTACTTCCAGCGCGAGCCGACGGGGCCGGAGCCTATGGGAAACGCCACGCGGCGCGACACCACGAGCGGCCGCCCGTAGAGGAAAGCGCCGAGGGTGTGGCTGCGCGCATCGTGGGCGTGGATGAGAGAGTGGCCGCGCAGGCAGGCGAGGGCGCGGGTGATGCCCAAGGGTTGGACGCGCCAGCCCTGCCGGCGGGCGGCGGCGTAGAGCGGCGCATCCGGGCGCGCCAGCAGGGTGGACTCCACGCCGGCGGCGGCCAGCCCTTCGATGAGCCGCAGCACCTGCCACTGGCCGCCGCGCATCTCTCTTCCGGCATCGAGATGAAGGATGCGCATCAGCTCATGTTTCTCGCTTTGGAGTACTTCAGGAAGGTATAAAAGGCGGCCATGTAGGAGATGATGAGGCCTTCCAGGCCGTCGAGGAAGCCGCGCTGGAAGACGTAGGCTTTGACGAAATTCCAGGGCGGGTCGAAGATGAGGCTCCAGAGGGGCACGGGGACTTTGCCGGCGGCCATTTCCTGGGCGGCGAGGGTGGTATAGCGGTCGAGCGTTTTGAGGTGCTCGGAGAGGGACTCGCAGGTGAAATGGAGGATGTCGTGTTCCAGGTTTCCGACGTGGCCATGGGCGCGCACGCTTTCATGCACGAAATCGCCTACCCAACTGGCTTTGCGGCGGTCGTAGAGGCGGATTTTGCGATCGGGATACCAGCCCGAGTGGTAGATCCAGCGGCCCAGATAGCGGGCCAGGCGGGGCATGGTGTAGGCGTCGAAGCGCGGGCCGGATTTCTTGAGGTTGAGGATTTCGGCCTCCAGGGCTTCGCCGATCGCCTCATCGGCGTCGAGGGAAAGGATCCACTCGTGAGTGGCCTGTTCGGCGGCCCAATTCTTCTGGCCGGCGTAGCCGCGCCATCCGGCCTCGAGGACGCGGGCACCCAGGTTGGCGGCGAGCTCCACGGTGCGGTCGGTGGATCCGCTATCGAGGATGAGGATTTCGTCGCAGCAGCGGAGGCTTTCGATGGCGCGGGCGATATTGCGTTCCTCGTTGAGGGTGATGATGGTGGCGGTGATCTTCATCATAGGCCGCCGTCGGCAAATGGCTGATAGGTGAAGCAGAGAATAAATATCGCCAAGGCCAACCAACCCAGTTTCCGCCGGGCTTCGCCGAGGCCGGAGGTATCGTAGATGACCGGATGGCGTCCGCCGAGCAGCCACAAAATGACCGCCCAGACGAACCAGGGGGGCCAGAAGACGCCCAGCGGCAGCATCAGGAGGCACGCCGCGCGGCTGACGGCGCGATGGCGCGAGGGAAAGAAGGAGTACAAAATGTGGCCGCCATCGAGTTGGCCGATGGGCAGCAGATTCATGGCGGTGGCGAACATGCCCACCCAGGCGGCGCGGGCCACGGGGTGCAGGTAGATATCGGACGATCGAGCGCCCGGGAAGATGGCCTGGGTCAGCAGCCACTGCAAGGCGGGAACGCCGAAGTGGCTGCTGCCTTCGTGGGCGATGCCGGGGATCACCTTGGAGAAGGCGATGCCCACGGCCAGCGCGGGCAGCAGAAAAACGAAACCGGCGAGGGGGCCGGCGATGCCGATATCGAAGAGCGCGCGGCGGGAGTATATGGGCGAACGGATGCGGATGAAGGCGCCGAAGGTGCCCAAAATCGGCGAAGGCAGAAAGTACGGGAGGCTGGAATCCACCTGATGGAAGGCGGAGGCGGTGTAGTGGCCAAACTCGTGGGCCAGCAGAATCAGCAGCAGGGTCAGAGAGTACGGCAGGCCTTGGAGGAGAGCGGCGGGGTGGCTCCAGAAGAAGCCCCACGACTCCAGGCTATGCTCCAGTTCGAAGGGCACGTTGCGTTGGAAATCGTTCTGCATGACGGCGCCCACCAGGCAGGTGGTTGCCAGGGTGAGCGCGAACAGCAGGCAATACAGCCAGTAGCGCTCGCGCGTGCGGGGCGGGGCGAACGCGTAAGCGCCGCGCGCACCGATTGGGGCGGAGTCAGGGTACGGAGAATCCTGGGATGACACGATACCGCGGCGCGCAGCGGGCACTACTGCAGCGTCTGTAACTCCTTGCCGGGCTTGAAACGCACGGCCTTGCCGGGAGGGATGGAGACTTCCGCGCCGGTGCGCGGATTGCGTCCGATCCCGGTTTTGCGGGGTTTCACGTTGAAGACTCCGAAGCCACGTAATTCGATTCGATCGCCCTGTTCGAGCGCTTTCTTCATGGATTCGAAGACCGTTTCGACTGCCATTTCAGCTTTGGTCTTGGTGATGCCGGTGCGATTGACGACTTCGTTGATGATGTCCAGCTTGATCAAAACAGCCTCCTGGTCCAGGCGCGGAACGATCTGGGTTCCCGCATCAGTCAACCACATGATAAGATTGAATTTATTCCCATGTCAAGCGAGAGATACGCAGGTCCGCGCGCGGCGGTGACCGGCGCGGAATTCCGGAGGGCCTGCGGGCGTTTCGCCACGGGGGTGGCGATCGCCAGCGTGGCGGACTCGGAAGGCACTCCGCACGGGCTGACGGTGAGCAGCTTTACGTCGGTATCGATGGACCCGCCGCTGGTTCTCATTTGCCTGGGACACGCAGTGTCGGCGATCCACCATTTCCGCGCGGCCAGCCATTTTGGGATCAATATCCTGGCGGCGGAGCAGCGCGCGCTGAGCGAGCGCTTCGCGCGCAAAGGGCACGACCGGTTCGACGGTCTGGCGTGGAACGCGGGCGAGAACGGGGTACCGCTGCTCTCGGGCGTGCTGGCGGCGATCGAGTGCGCTATCCACCGGATCGTGCCCATGGGCGATCACGATATCGTGGTGGGCGAGATGGTGCGGGCGCAGGTGCACGAGGGCGAGCCGCTGATCCACTTTAGCGGCGGGTATCGGAAGTTGTAGGACGCGAGAAACAAGAAAACTATTTCAGCCGCCGATGAACGCGGATAAACGCAGATGAAACCATGGCGTGCTTATCCGTGTTCATCTGCGTTCATCGGCGGCCCAATGTTCTTTTCGGGGCAGGCCTTTAGGAGACTCCATGTCGAATCCTCTTTCATATCTTCACGATCAGTTGGAACAGTGGCGCGCGGAGGGGACGTACCAGCGGCTGCGAATTCTGGAGACGGCGAGCGCGGCGGAAGCGCGCTTCGATGGCAAACAGGTGATCAACCTGGCCTCCAATAACTACCTGGGGCTGACGACGCATCCCAAACTGCGGGAAGCGGCGCTGGAAGCCATCCGCAAATTCGGCGTGGGCTCTGGCGCGGTGCGCACCATTTCCGGCACCATGAGCATACACATGCAACTGGAGGAGCGCATCGCGGCGTTTAAGAATGTGGAAGCGTGCGTGGTGTTCCAATCGGGCTTCGCGGCCAATGCGGGGACGGTCGCGGCGATCCTCACTCCGGAAGACCACATTGTCAGCGACGAGCTGAACCACGCCAGCATCATCGATGGGTGCCGCCTGTCGCGCGCCAGGATTCACGTGTTCCCGCACAAGGACGTCGACGCGGCGGAGAAGATTCTGAGCGAGCTGGATTCGGTTCCGGGCCGCAAGCTGCTGATCACCGATGGTGTGTTCTCGATGGATGGCGATATCGGCGCGCTGCCCGGCTTGACCGAGGCGGCGGAACGGCACGGCGCCATGATGATGGTGGACGATGCGCATGCTTCCGGCGTGCTGGGGCGCAACGGGCGCGGCACCATCGATCACTTCGGCCTGGATGGGCGCGTGCACATTCAGGTGGGGACGCTCTCCAAGGCGATCGGGGTGCTGGGCGGGTACGTGTGCGGGAGCCGCGATCTGATCGAGTTTCTGTACCACCGGGCGCGGCCGTTCCTGTTTTCGACCTCGCATCCACCGGCCGTGGCGGCGGCGTGCCTGGCTGCTTTCGACGTGCTGGAAGAGGAACCGGAGCGCATCGAACAGCTTTGGGACAATACGCGCTACTTCAAGGCGGGACTGAAGTCCGCGAGCTTCAATACGGGGATCAGCGAGACGCCGATCACGCCAGTGATCGTGGGCGATGCCGCGCTGGCGCACCAGTTGTCGCGCGAGTTGTTCGACAAAGGCGTGCTGGCGACGGGCATCGGATTCCCCACAGTGGCGAAGGGTAAGGCGCGGGTGCGCACGATTGTGGCGAGCACGCACACGAGGGCGGAACTGGATACGGCGCTAGAGGTGTTTCGGAAGGTGGGGAAGAAGCTGGGGATTCTGGGGGCGTAAGTAAGACGCTCCCGACCCGGAGGGTACCCTCTGGGTCGGGAGCGGTTGTCGCTAGTGCGCCGCCACCGGGACGAAGGGGCTGATCAGATTGCCGGTGCCATCGAACTCGCAATCGATCGCGCCCTCGATCTCCAACAGGGGGGTTTCTTCCACTTGGGCGCGCACGTTTTCGCTCAACGCCAGGCGCGTCAACTCCATGGTGTTGCGGATCCAGCCGTAGGTCACTTCGTTGAGATCCAGGCGTCCCACGGTGGGCGCGATGCGCTCCAGGCACTCCCGGTCGGTGGGGAAATGGATGGGCGTGCGGATGGCCGCGGGCGTATTCGCGGTGAGCGAATTGATCCACGTCGGCTCCCAATTGATGCGCTTCACCAGGCGCTCCGTGACCACGTCGGCCATGCCCATGCCTACGGCGCTATCGTAGGTGTGCTCGCTCAGATTGCGCACGAAAATCCGCTGGAACCTGGGCGTATCGGGCCAGGGATTGTACTGGCCCTGCACGCCGCGGTTGGCGACTTTCGTGTCCATGCCGGCGCCGGAGATATTCTTGCCGATCTCGTCCATGATGAGGATGTCGAGATCCATGGGGATCTTCGCCATCCAGCTCTTGACCAGCGCCAGGTTCTCCTCTTCGCGCGCTTCCATCGCTTCCACCGGCACGGCGTCGATCTTGGCCGTGTTGTGGTAGGCGTCCTCGAGGATCGCCAGGCCGCCGAGAATCTTGCCCGATTTCAACACCTGCCGGCCCACGCTGCGGACGACGTGTTCCAGGCCCACATGGTAGGCATAGGCGTGATAGCGCTGCGCGCCGGCGAATTTGCCGAGGCCGATCGCCATCATCTTGAACAGGCCGCTCTCGATCTTCCCGGCGAAATCGGTATGCCACTTGACGCGGCCCACCAGCATCACGCCGTCGGAATCGTAGGCCACCTTATCCATGAAGGCTTCGATGCCGTCGGACGTCTTGCCGAGCGACACCACTTCCAACTGGCTGACGAGCGGGCAGCCCATGGTGGCTTCGGTGATGCCGTAACTGGCCAGCACTTCGGCCTGGCCGGCGGCATTGGCCGCGCCGTGACTACCCATCGCCGGGAAGATCAGCGGCTGCATGCCCTGTTCCTTCCAGTACCGCACCACGTTGTGCACGATGGTGGCGATGTTGTGGATGCCGCGGCTGCCCACGCCGATGGCGACGCGCGCACCGGGCTGCAATCGTGCGGCGAAACCGCTGGCGCCGAGCTCGGCGCGCACGGTGGCGGCCACATCGGCGATCTTGCGATCCGGAAACTTCTGGCGAACTACTAGCAGGCGGGGAAATTGCATGACGGACTTATTTTAGCAGTGGGACAGGCCTCCTGAGAACCGGGGACAGACAGCGAATTTCCGGCAAAATGCGCCGGAAATTCATGTCTGTCCCCTACAGCCCGGCCTTTTTCCATAGCTCGTCCACCCGCCGCTTGACGTCGGCATTCATCGCGATCACGTCCGGCCAGGGACGGGTGAAGCCCTCGCCCGGCCACTTGCGGGTGGCGTCGATGCCCATCTTCGATCCGTAGTTCGGCAGACGGCTGGAGTGGTCCAGCGAATCCACCGGCCCCATCACGAACTGTATGTCGCGCTCCGGGTCGATGTTGTTCAGCGCCTTCCACGCCACCTCGCTATATTTCTGCACGTCCACGTCTTCATCCACCACCACGATCACCTTGGAGAACATGGCCTGCCCGGTTCCCCAGATGGAGTGCATCACCTTGCGCGCGTGCCCCGGATAGCTCTTGCGCATGGAGACCAGAATCAGATTGTGGAAGATGCCCTCGGGCGGCATGGCGATATCGCGCACCTCGGGCAGTTGCATGCGCATCAACGGCAGAAAGATGCGCTCGATGGCCTTGCCCATGTAGTAGTCTTCCATGGGCGGCGGCCCAACGATGGTGGCGGTGTAGATGGGCTCCTGGCGCTGGGTGATGCAGGTGACATGGAACACCGGGTATTCGTCGGCCAGGGAGTAGAAGCCGGTGTGATCGCCGAACGGTCCTTCGGTGCGCAACTCGCCGGGTTCCACATAGCCTTCGAGCACGATCTCCGCCTGCGCCGGCACTTCCAGGTCGCAGGTCTGGCACTTCACCATTTCCACCGGACTCTGGCGGAGGAAGCCGGAGATTATCATTTCGTCGAGGTCGGGCGGCAGGGGCAGAATGGCCGAGTACATGGTGGCCGGGTCGGCGCCGATGGCCACCGCCACGTCCATGCGCTTCTTCCCCTGTTGTTGCATGCGGCGATAGTGTTCCGCGCCCTGTTTGTGGGTCTGCCAGTGCATTCCGGCGGTGCGCTCGTCGTACACCTGCATGCGGTACATGCCGCAGTTGCGCTTGCCGGTGTCGGGATTGCGCGAGAAGACCAGCGGCAGGGTAATGAAGCGCCCGCCGTCTTGGGGCCAGCAGTGCAGCACCGGATAATCGAGCAGCGAAAAGCCGCCGGTGCGCACCACTTCCTGGCACGGTCCCCGGGACACGATTTTGGGAAAGAACGCGCCCATCTCGGCCAGTTTGGGCAGCATTTTCAATTTGCCGATGAGGCTCTCGGGCATGCGCATTTCCAGGAATTCCACGATGCGCCGCGCCACTTCCTCC
>JBEKDV010000020.1:0-40350 GCA_050014175.1 Candidatus Solibacter sp.
TGCGTAGATTAAGTAACAGGTTCGGGGCGGAAACCCGCGCCCCGAACCCGTCCGGGGCCTGCCAAGATCTCCGGACAGTTTATTTTGCAAGTTCCTAGAAAGCGCCTGCCCCACCTTGCCTGGTCCACTATTTTTCATGATGTTTCGCGGGCCGAAGGCCCATCTCAACAGGCCTCCTACCCGATTCCCGCTCACGACCCCGGCGCGAAAAACCCGATCGGCTCCAACTCCACGATCCGCCACTTGCCGCCCTGCTTTTCCACCCTGATCTTCACTACCTGCTCGCGCCGCGCGAAATTCGCCGACTCTTGCCCGTGCTGTATGCGCAGTGTCCAGTGGAGCTGCTCTACCCGCCGCCGGTCGTCTCCCTCGTCCTCCAACGGGTCGATCAGCGATTGCACATCGCCCTGCGCGATCAGCCCCGTTACGTTCTCCTTCAGTTTGGCGTAACCCGCCATGGCGGGGTCGAACGCCTTCAGGAAGGCGGCCGCGTCGCCCGCACTCAGCGAACCCGCGGCATCGGCAATCAGATCCCATACTTCCCGCCCCGCGTCGGCGGCCCGGCAGCAAATAGCGAACGGAAGCAGCAACACCATGCGGCGCGTCATGTCAGGTCCGGTAGCTCGCGTTGATCCGGATGTACCCTTCCGTCAGGTCGCAGGTCCAGAAGCGCGCTTCGCCTTTTCCCTTCCCGCGTATCGCCAGCCGGATTTCGCAATCCGCCGCGTCCAGTTTGGATTTCAGTTCGGGCTCGGAGAACGGCGCCGCCAGGCCGTCCTTGCACACCGCCACGCCCTGCATGTGGATGTCGGTCTTCGCCGGATCAAAGGCCACCCCCGCATTCCCGGCGGCCGAGAGTATGCGCCCCCAGTTGGGGTCCGAACCGGCGATCGCCGTCTTCACCAGCGGCGAATTGGCGATGCCGCGCGCCAGCCGCGCCGCGCCTTCATTGTCCCGCGTGCCCGTGACCACGATGGTGATGAACTTCCTGGCCCCTTCGCCATCGCGCGCAATCTGCTGCGCTAGCCGTTCCATGACATCCGTAATCGCCGCCTCCACCATCGCCAGTTCCCTGCCATCCGGCCGCACTCCCGACGCGCCGTTGGCCAACAGCAGCAACGTATCGTTGGTCGATGTGTCGCCGTCCACCGAAATGCGGTTGTAGCTGCGCTCCACCCCGCGCCTCAGTATGGCGCGCAAGTGCCCCGCCGGAAGCAACGCGTCGGTCATGACGAAGCCCAGCGTCGTCGCCATCATCGGCTGGATCATGCCGCTGCCCTTCGTCATGCCCGCCACCCGCACCGTTCCGCGCCGCAGCCTGGCTTCGGCGAAAGCCGTCTTGGGCACCAGGTCCGTCGTCATGATGGCGCGCGCCACGCTGTCGAACCCGTCCGCGCTCAATCCGCTCACCAGCCGCGGCAGCGCGTCGACGATCTTGCGCGGGTCCAGTTCCACGCCGATCACGCCCGTCGAGGACGGCAGCACCTGATTCACCGGCAGCTTCAGCAACTTGGCCGCCGCCTTGCACGTCGCCAGCGCAACCGCGTCCCCTGTCCGCGTGGCGCAATTGGCGTTGCCGGCGTTGATCGCCACGGCCCCCACCAGTCCCTTGGATGCCTTCAGATGACTCCGGCCCAGACGCACCGGCGCGGCCTGCACGCGATTCTGCGTAAAAACGGCCGCCGCATTCGCCGGCAAGCCGCTGACGATCAGCGCCAGATCGTCCTTTTCCACCTGCCGTATCCCCGCATACGTGGCGGCATATGCGTACCCCAGCGGAAGTTTCAATGGAGTGCCTCTCCTAACCTGTCATTCTCCGTCAATCGCTGCCCATTGGCGAAATCCGCGGCCGAAATCCGCTTGCGTCCTTCCAGTTGCACTTCCAAAAGTTCCAGGCTTCCCTCGCCACACGCCACCACCAGAGGTTTCACGCTGACAAACCGGCCAGGAATCTTCTCTTTGGTGGGGCCCATGGTGGGGCGGACGGGGTACCCTCTGGGTCCGTCCGCGCCCGACCCCCCGGTCGGGCTCTCGCGCGTCTTCCACACATGCAGCGGCGCCCCCCGAAAGCTGGTCTGTGCCCCCGGCCAGGGCTGTAGTCCGCGTACCCGGTTGTGGATGGCCCGCGCCGCCTCGCTCCAATCGATCGCGCCATCTTCCTTTTTCAGCAACGGTGCCAGCGTGGCTTGCGCATCATCCTGCTTCTCGGGCACAATCCGCCCCGCCCGCAGCCCCTCCAGCGTCTCCACCAGCAGATCCGCCCCCATCACCGCCAGGCGCTCTCCCAGTTCGATGGCATTCTCCTCGGGGCCGATCTCGGTATCCGCTTTGAGCAGCATATCGCCCGTGTCCAGCCCCGCGTCGATCCGCATCGTGGTCACGCCGGTGCGCGTCTCCCCGCGCACCACCGCCCACTGGATCGGTGCGGCGCCGCGATACTTCGGCAACAGCGAGGCGTGTACATTAATGATGCCCATCGGGGCCAGGTCGATCGCCGCCTGCGGAATAATCTGCCCGTAGCCCACCACCACCATGGCATCGCACCCGATCCCGCGCAGATACTCCACCGCTTCGGGCTTGCGCACGCGCTCCGGCTGGTAAA
The DNA here is from genome assembly GCA_050014175.1 of Candidatus Solibacter sp. Lineage (GTDB taxonomy): Bacteria > Acidobacteriota > Terriglobia > Bryobacterales > Bryobacteraceae > Solibacter. The sequence goes on from JBEKDV010000020.1 coordinate 2,603, forward strand.
CCGTCAGGCCGAGCCCCAGCGCCGCCTGCTTCACCCGAGACGCCGCCGCGTTCTGCCCCCGGCCGCGCGGCCGGTCGGGCTGCGTCAACACCGCCGCCACCTCGTGCCCCGCCTTGACCACGGCTTCCAGCGTGGCCACCGCGAACGCCGGAGTGCCCAGGAATACCAGGCGCATACGCGCCTATCCCCAGTCCCCGGCGCGTTGCAGCTTCTTGATCTTGCGCTTCATCAGGTCGCGCTTCAGCGCGCTGATGTGCGTGATGTACAGCCTCCCATTGAGGTGATCTGTCTCGTGAAGAAACGCCCGCGCCAGCAGATCTTCCGCGGTCTGCTCGAACACTTCGCCCTTCGCGTTCTGCGCCCGTATGGTGACCGAGCGGCCGCGCCGCACCTGCTCGCGGAATCCCGGAATACTCAGACAGCCCTCTTCGCCTTCCTGCTTGCCCTCCACCTTCACGATGCTGGGGTTGATCAGCACCAGCTTATCTTCCGGTCTCTCGCCGTTGGAGACGTCGATCACGGAAATCTTCCGCGAGAAGCCAATCTGCGGCGCCGCCAGGCCCACCCCTTTGGCGGCGTACATCGATTCGAACATATCGTCCAGGAACTTGTGCAGCTCCGGCGTATCGAATTCCGTCACCTTCTCGGCCTCGCGCTCCAACACGGGGTCGCCTAGTTTCACAATCGGATAAACCATAACTCTTTCCGGCCCAAGCCTCAGTAGTTTCTCACCTGTTCCCGGTACCCATCGAAATTGCGCCGCGTTTCCGTCAGCGAATCGCCGCCGAACTTCTCCAGAAACGCCTGCGCCAGCACAATCGCCACCATGGCTTCGCCAATCACTCCAGCCGCCGGCACCACGCAGACATCGCTCCGCTCGTAGGCCGCTGGCTGAACTTCCCGCGTCACCAGATCCACCGATTCCAAGGGCCGCCGCAGCGTCGAAATCGGCTTCAGCATGCCGCGGACCACCAAGTCCTGCCCGTTGGTCATCCCGCCCTCCAGTCCGCCCGCTCGATTGGCGCCGCGCGTGAAGCGCCGCCCCTCGCGGTCGTAATGGATCGTGTCCTGCACCTGGGAACCCAGGCTGGCCGCACCCTCGGCCGCAAACCCTACCTCCACGCCCTTCACCGCCTGCATGGAGACGATGGCCTGCGCCAACCGCCCGTCCAGCCGCGAATCCCAGGTCGCGTGCGAACCCAGACCCACCGGCAGCCCCCGCGCCACCACTTCGAACACGCCGCCCACCGTGTCGCCGGTACGGTATGCCTGGTCCACCATTTCTTTCATGCGCAACTCCGTGGCCGCGTCCACACAGCCCAGCAGGACCTCGTCGCGCCGGCTCAGCTCCACCAGTTCTTCCCAATCGGCCGCGCGCTCCAGCCGGACCGGCCCCACCGCAATCGCGTGGCTCAACACCTTTATGCCGAATTCGCCCAGCAGCGCCTTGGCCATCGCCCCAACCGCCACCCGCGCCGCCGTCTCCCGGGCGCTGGCGCGCTCCAGAATGTACCGTGCGTCGTGAAAATTGTACTTGAGCGCCCCCGCCAGATCCGCGTGCCCCGGCCGCGGACGCGTCACCGGCTTGCGCTTGTCCTCCCCGCCATCGATATCTTCCACCGGCAGCGCTTCGGTCCAGTTCTGCCAGTCCCGGTTGCGAATCAGAATCGCCACCGGCGAACCGATGGTGTGCGAATGGCGCACCCCGGCCACGATCTCCGCCCGGTCGGTCTCGATCTTCATCCGTCCCCCGCGTCCGTAACCCTGTTGGCGGCGCCACAGCTCCCGGTTGACGGCTTCCAGTGATATTGGTATTCCGGCGGGAAGCCCGTTGATCGTAGCCACCAAGCATTCGCCGTGGGACTCTCCCGCCGTCTCAAATCGCAGCATCAGGTAAGATTTTAATGGTAGCAGACTCGAACATTTGCCCGCTTTCTTGCGTATGGGGAGAATGGGACAATTCAAGTCCTTCACCGCCCGAGGAGGCCCGAAATGAAATTCCTGCTGTGGTGTATTTTGCTGGTGCTATGCTGGCCGCTCGCCCTCGTGGCCCTGGTGATCTACCCGCTGGTCTGGCTGTTCCTGCTGCCGTTCCGCCTGGTGGGCATCGCCGTGGAAGGTGCCCTCGGGCTGGTCTGGGCCATTGTCACCCTGCCCGCCCGCGTGCTCCGCGCCCTGTAGTTTGGCTAAACCGTGCGCAGTTCGACCGGCGCGGTGCCCGTGCCATGGAAGTTGCGCGAACCTTGGGTGCGGAACTCGTACCGCTCAATCGCCACGGCGGCGCCCTTTTCGTTGCTGCGCACCACGCATCCGTAAATCATCAGCTTCATCGGACAGGAGTCGTTCAGCAGAACCGGCCAATTCATGGATAGCTCCACGGGCATGCCGCTCGTCAGCATGTTTTCCGTGCTGAACCAGACGCCGCCGCTGGAGATGTTCATGGTTCTACCCACGCCGGTTTCGGCGATACGCTGGCCGTAGAGCATCTTATAACGGACTTCCTGATCGATCTCGAAGCGACGTTTGGTCCGTCGTTCCCGGTCGTTCTTGCCGCTGAACGTTCTCTGTTCGAAGCTGTCGATCACCCGGACACCGCCTTCCAATCGTCAAATTACAACGCCCGGCCCGGCGGCTCAAGCCTGTCTTTGGTTATTCGGGCGCCACTATCACCCTCCCGCCACGGCTCCCGCCTGACCATGGCATCCAATGTATTTACAGCTACTTACGCGTTCACTCCCACTTCGTGTTCACCCTCCTCTGCGGGCGGTTTTGCGCTGCCTGCCGGGCTCTCCGTCCTTTCGCTGCCTGCACTCTGCCAAAAATGTTGAAAATATTACTAGACAAACAGACCTTCAACTGCTAGTCTGAAATTAACAGACAGCATCCTAGGCGGTGAGTCCCCTCCCACCGCCTCCCTCTGAGTGCAGGCCCCGAGTTACCCAGCTCGGGGCCTTTAATTTTTGGCGAACCCTTCCCCCCTGCTGCTCGCCCCTAAAAATTTATCGAAAATAGTTAAAATAGTTCTGGACAACAAGGTCCTAAATTGCTATTGTAATAACAACAGACAGCATCCCAGGCGGTGAGTCCCCTCCCACCGCCTCCCTCTGAGTGCAGGCCCCGAGTACCCAACTCGGGGCCTTTAATTTTTGTCCCCCGATTCTTCCCCGCTCCCCTCACCCCAGACCTGCCTCCCTCACCTACCGGATCGGACTCCCCACCGCCTTCAGCAGTTCCAGAACCCTGCTCATGCTTTCCGAAGATACCTCGCTGACCAGCAGGCACTTCAACTCCTCCATGGCCGCGCTCCGATTGGCCTTCCCCTCCAGTGCCAGCAGCAGGTGCTGACGGTACCCTTCGTTCCCGGGCGCCTTGCCCAAAGCGTCGGCAAACAATCTGATCGCCGCGTCGGTCTCTTTCCGCTTCAGGTACACCCAACCGGTAGTGTCGAGTATTTCCTCATCTTCCGGCACTAACTCCCCCGCCCGCCGCGCCAACCTCAGCGCTTGCTCCAGATCCTCGTCCCGTTCGGCCAGCAGGAACGCCAGATTGTTCATCGCGACGGCATTGTCCGCATCCAGTTCCAGCGTGGCGCGGTACGCCCGCTCGGCTTCCTCCTTCTCTCCGCAGGCGTCCAGCACCAGTGCCAGCGTGCCCAGAACAACCGGTTGATCGGGCAGTAGCTCGCTGGCCCGCGTCAGCCAGGCGATGGCCGCCTCCCCGTCGCCTTTCCTCCGATACGTCTCGCCAATCCGCAGGTGCAGGTCCCCGGCCTCCGGCGAATCCGGCTCCACCCTGTCCAGGACTTTATGGAAGCTGGCGATGGCCAAATCGAACTTGCCGGCCCCAGCGGCGGCATTGCCGAGCGCCAGCACCAGGTCGACCCGCTCCGGGTGGGCCGCGATCTCCTCCTCCAGGCGGTCCACCACATCCCCCTGAGCAAACACAACTTGCGCGCCGGCCCACACCAGTGCCAGCCCTAAAACCGCCCCCGGCATACGGCGGTGGACAAGCTGCCTCATACCAACTCCCTCCCATCTCGAAAGGCTGCGGACGCCGCCAAAAAAATATTTCAAAATTTTCACTCAAGCACTAGACAAAGAGATCTTGAACTGCTACTCTGAATTCAACACAGACAGCATCCTGGCGGTGAGTCCCCTCCCACCGCCACCCTCTGAGTGCAGGCCCCGAGTACCCAGCTCGGGGCCATAACTTTTTTAGGGCCACAAAAACTCCCTCCCGCCCCTCTACCAACCGGATCTTGCCCCCGCTTACCGCCCGAACGTGATATTGCTCTCCGTCGTGAACTTACGGTAATTCTTGAAGTCCAGCACGTTCCGCGTACACGCGCCAGACCCGCTCATGCACCCGATATTCTCGCTCGCCGATGGCAGCAGATAGCTCTTCTGCTCGATCCTCACCCAGGCATACTGCAGCTTACACTCCGCCCGGCTGATGGTGAAATCGCGCGGGAACGCCGTGGCTCGCTGCTCGATCCGCAACACCCGGCGCGATTCCTTGTCGATCCACACCGCGCCGTCGTACGCCGGCTTGTACTGGCGCCCATCCGGCGACACCATCGTCCAGTGCGAATTGGGCTGCGCCACGCTGTAGTCGTACACCACCGCCGTCCGCCCCACCATCTTTTCCTCGCCCCGGCGCTTGAACGCCGCGTTGGTTGCCATCGACATCACGTCTTCCAGCGTAGTGCCAAACTCCCCGGTGGACCACGACCCGGTCCGCTCCGGATTGTTGACCGGATTGCCGTTGACCTGCACGTTGCGGTAATCTTCTTTTCCATCCACATACGCCAGATCGGCGGTGACCTCGTCGATCTCCTGCCAGTGCGTGGGGAAACCGGTCGCAAAATAACGGGTCGTCACCTGCTGCACCAGATAGTTGGGCAGGCTCGCGCTGAATGCGCCGGCGGCGGCGCGCGCATCCTGAATGATCTGCGCATCGGTGTAGCGCCCCGGATCGTTGCTCGCGGCCGCCGGTCCGGCATCGGGAGCGTCGGCAGTGGCGGGCGCGCCAGCCCCGCCGGCATTCTCGGGGCTCTCGCCCGTTGCGGAGCGGCGTTGCAGTGTGGGCGTCTCGCCGTCGGCCGCCGGCGCCGCATCGGCGGGAGCTGCGGTTGTGCTTTCGTGCGTCGTCACCGTTCGTGGCTTGCTCAGATCGCTCGCCACCGGCGCGCGCACGCTGGCTTCTTCAATCGGTTGTCCGGCGGCGACGCGTTCGGCTTCCGTCCCACTGCGTTGCAGAATCACCTTCACCGCGGTCTCCGGATCGTCGGGAGTGACCTGCACGGAAATCTGATCGCCAGGGTGCATCAGGGAATCGCGAATCGATTCCCCCGCCTTGTTCTCGAATTTCGTCTTCGCCAGCAGCCGGAAACGCAGGATGACCCGCTTGCCGGTTTGCAGCAAAAGGTCTTTCTCGCCCAGCTTGCGCAGCGACCCATCGGCCGAGGCGACCGTGGTGTGGACCACCTCATCGGCTTTGTCCGTCTTGTCCTTTGGCTTCTTGCCCGGCAGGTGGATGTTGGGCATGGGAATGCCGGGATACGTACTCGGATATTGCGAGGGATATTGCCCCGGTGGATACTGTCCCCCTGGGTACTGGCCGCCGGTCGGATACTGGTTGGGCGGATACTGTCCCGGATATTGTCCTGGATAGCCCGTCGGGTACTGCGCGGAGGCAATAACGCCGCACAGAAGAATTGCGGGCACGGCAACTACGGCCGGACGGAAAGGGCGCCGCATCATGGGAATGCCTCCTGGAAGCATTCTATACACATTTTGCCCCGGCGGCACGCCTTTCCCCCGGCTGCGCAGCCCGTCACGCCTTGATGTGGCACTTCGTCGTGCAGTTGCCCTTGGTCTCGAAGGCGGCTCCGCCGGGGTGGTGGCACGTGCCGCAGGAGGTCTTCGCGGTCTCGGCGGTCTTGTGCATCGCAGCTTTCCAGTTCAGCGGCGCTTTGGCATCCTGCGGCCAATTCGCTGGATGGCAGGTCTTGCATTCGTTCTTCTCACGCTTGGCGTGCGCCGTGTGATCGTAGGTGACGTTGCCGTTCTTGGCGGCGAACACAAGTTTGGTGGGTGCCTTCTTATCCTGGGCCACCATGGACGTCAACGCGACCATGGTGAAGAGCAGGCAATAAGCTAGTGCATTTCGCATAGCGGCCATTATAAAAGGTAGACGCCGCAAACACCACAGGCATGCGGGAATCGTAGAGTAGCCTTTTAGGCGGGGTGCCCTCTGGGCCGACCCCTTTCGAGGGGGCATTCTTCCTCCGCGTCTCCGCTTCCAATCGCCGCCGCCCCCGAAGCCGCGCACTATAATAAGCGCTGACAGATGAAGCTCACTCGCTATGCCCTCATCCTCGCCCTGGCCGCCGCGGCGCTCGGCGCCGCACCGCGCATCCAGCGCATCCAGCTCTCCATCGCCAATCCCGTCCCCGTTGCGCGAACGGAGAACGTCGTCCTGCCCGTGGCGCAGCTCAAGCGCATCGACCCGGCTTTCAATGCCGCCAACGCCATCGTCGTGGCCACCAACGCGTCCACTTTCGCCGATGACGCCCGCCTCCTCCAAACCGCCGAACTCCCCTCCCAAGCCGACGATCTCGATGGCGACGGCAAGCTCGACGAGCTCGTCTTCCAGATCGATCTCGCCGCCTCCCAGACGCGCATCGTGACCATCGCCTATGGCGATCAGGCGGCCATCCAGCGCCTCCGCGCACGCTATCCCACGCGCACCGCCATGAAGTTCGCCACCCGCTACGAGGGCCTGGGCTGGGAATCCGAGGACATCGCCTGGCGCATCTACTTCGACAAGCGCAACGCCATCGATATCTACGGCAAACGCCGCCCCGGCCTCTACCTCGACATGTTCGCCGCGCCGGAGTACATCTACCACCTGGAAAGCCCCATGGGCCGTGACATCTTCAAGGTGGAACCCACCCTCGGCGTCGGCTCGGTCGCCGCCATCGTCGACGGCAAGGCCACGCCCGTCGCCGACGTCGCCGAACGCAAATGGCGCGTCCTCGCCACCGGGCCGGTGCGCTCCATCGGCGAGTACGAATTCAAGGGCTGGAAAATCGCCGGCAAAACCATCGATATGGTCAGCCGCTTCACCCAGTGGGCCGGCGAGCACGGCTTCCACCACCGCGTCACACTTATCGGCAACCCCGCCGACAGCACGGGCCTGCAGTTGGCGGCGGCGTTGCCCAAAAAGCCCGGCATCGATCCCCTGGCCGCCGGCGTCGGGCAAAACATGCTCGCCGTAGTCACCTGGGGCCATCAAGTAGTCGTCCCCGGTACCAGGGCCGGTTCCACCGAACAACCTGACGAGGATCTCGGCCTGGCCCTATTGGGACGCGACGATCAACTGGCACCTTATATTCAGGACGCCGCCAATTACCTCTTCGGTCTCAAACTGAAAAACAATAGCGCGGAATGGTACGCCGCCGCTATGTGGGACCAGGAAAACACCGAGTCCCTCATCCTCAACGCCCCCACCCCCGCCGACCGCATCCACGCCGGCAGCCTCGTCCCCAACGCCCCCCGGGCCACCCGCGAGCGCTTCGTCAACCTCGTCCACGATGCCAGCATCAGGCTCGCCGCCCCTGCCCAAATCGCCTGGGGCCAGGCCCTCTCCAGCCAGGCGGACCCACAGGGTACCCCCGCCCCACACCGCACCTACGCCCAGGCCATCGCCCTCCTCCAAAAGGCCGCCGACCGCACCGCCAGGCGCTTCCAACCCATGATCGCCGCCGGCACCCCCGCATCCTACGACAAGACCGCCGGACTCGGCTTCTTCACCGAAGGCGACACCAACACCGGCGAGTGGAAAGAGCAGAAGGGCTTCTTCTGGACCGGCGGTTTCTGGCCCGGCGAACTCTGGCAACTCTATGCCTATACCAAGGACGCCCGCTACAAAACTTGGGCCGAGCTGTGGACCAGCCGTTTACTGGGCAACGAACACAAGGAGAATCACGACACCGGATTCCTCAACTACTACTCCTCGGTAGCCGCCTACGAAGCCACCCACGACGCCAAATATCGCGCCGGCGGACTGCGCGCCGCCGCCCGCCTCAAGGAGTTGTACAACCCCCTCACCAATCTCGTCGCTTCCTGGGACGCGGGCGGCGACGACACCATCATGGACACCATGATGAACCTGCAGATCTGGTGGTGGGCAGCCAAGGAAACCAACAATCCCGAGTGGCTGGAACTCGGCCGCAAGCACGCCCTCAGGAGCGCCCAGTGGCTGGTCCGCCCCGACGGCAGCGCCATACAGAGCGTGCACTACAACCCCGGCGACAATCGCCAGCGCTTCACCTCCAGCGGCAGCATCGTCAATTTCCCCAACCACGCCGCCCCCGGCGAAATGGTTTTCACCCACACCCACCAGGGATTCTCCGCCGATTCCGCCTGGTCGCGCGCCCAAGCCTGGGCGCTCTACGGCTTCACCGAGGCCTACCGCTCCACCCGCGATCCCCAACTGCTCGCCACCGCCGAAAAGCTCGCCGCCTTCACCATGCAGAATCTTCCCGGCGACGGCGTCCCCTGGTACGACTTCGCCGATCCCGGCGTCTTCTTCCGCAATCGCGACACCTCCGCCGCGGCCATCCTGGCGGGCGCCTTCCTCCACCTCGCCGAGCTGACTCCCGACCCCACTCGCGCCGCCGCCTATCGCAAGCAGGCGGAAAGCATAGTGCAGAGCCTGATCGACCGCTATCTTTCCGATGACGGCATCCTGCGCCACGGCAGCAGCACCCGTCCCGCCGACGTGACCTTAACCTACGGAGACTACTATCTGGTGGAAGCGCTCCTGTCCCTGCCAGTCTTGTAGCGTAGCCCTCCAGGGCTGCCATGCCCGCTTTCGAGCGGGCATTCTTTGGCGGGGCACGCCCCCCGCCACTACGGATACAACCGCCGGTACATTTCCGCGTTGCGCAGCACCGCCTGCACGTAGTCTCGCGTCTCCGTGAACGGGATCGATTCCACAAACTCCGCGGGCTCCCGGTAGGTGCCCCACGCCATCCATTCCACCACCTTGTGCGGCCCCGCATTGTACGCCGCCAGCGTCTGCTCCACTTTGCCTCCCTGCTCGTCCAGCATCGAACGCAGAATCGAGCTGCCGATCTTCAGATTCGCCGCCGGCTGGTACAGCACGCGCGTGGTCACCCTCGATACCCCCGCCTTGCGCGCAAACTGCCGTCCCGTGGCCGGACGAACCTGCGTCAGCCCGTACGCCTTGGCCCGCGACACCGCCCGCGGATCGAACTCCGACTCCTGCCGGATCAACCCCGCCAACAGGTTGGGATCCAGATCCCGCTCCCGCGCCGTACGCACCAGGTCCGAGCGGTAAGGCAGCGGGAACAGGAGTTCCCAGAACTTGCGCGGCGCGGCCGGCACCGGCAGGTTCAGGTACTCCCCAGCCGTGCTCTTCATGATCCGCATGGCCTGGTGCGGCGCCTCGGCCGACGCGGCAAGTTCCATCCCGAGCAGCGCCCGTTGCCCGTCCGTGCGCATTCCAAAACGCAGTTCGCCATCCGCCAGATCGTTCAGCCCCACCGAGCGCAGCAGGCGCGACCGCACGATGCGCGCCTGGGTGGGCGCCGCCATTTCGGTGGCCACCGCGGCCGGCGCGGCGAAGCGGATCCCGGCCACGAACTGCGCCATCTCCCCCGTCGCCGCCGCCGAAGGCGCTAGTGTCTTGAGCCGCTCCCGCGCCAGCATCGCGTAGTAATGATTCTCCAACGCCGAGGCCAGCTTCTGGTAGCAGGCGCGCGCGCCCGCCCCATCGCCCGACCGTTCCAAATGCCGCCCCAGGAAATACAGCGCCGCCCCCGCCGTCGCGTGCTCCGGGTACTGCCGCAGGTGCTCCCGCAGCAGGCTGGACGCATCCGCCCGATCGTGAAGGTACGCCTGGAACGTGACCTTCCAGTGGCTCTGCGCCGCCTGTGCCGCGGCGGGGAAATCCTGGTAGACCGCCTGGTACAACGGCAGGTAATTCTCCGCCCGGTTCAACAGCAGATAGCGGTTGGCCGCCGACCCGAGCGCCTTCAACCGCCACGGCGATTGCTTGTAGCGCGCTCCCAGTTGCTCGACCGCCGACATCATCTCCACGTCGTCGTTGCGCCGCCGCGCACACTCGGCGACATAGTACAGGCGCTCCGCCGCCGCTTCGGACTCCGCCACCTCCAGCCCCCGAAGATAGGGCCATGCCAGTGCCGTTTTCCCCGCCAGGTAGTCGGCCGCGCCCACCCGTACCAGCGCCTGCTCGCGCTCCACGCCGCGCCCCTGCGCGGCCGCCGCCTGGTACTCCTTGCGGGCCTCGGCGTACTCCTTGGCCTCCAACAGGCGGTCGGCGCGATGTAACAGTTGCGCCGGCGCGGGCGCCGGATAGCCGCTGCCCATCGCGTCCTTCAGGGTGAGTAGCGCGGCGGCGGCGCGCGATGCCGCCGCCCCGCTCAGGTAGTGATAGTAGACGCGCTGGTAGAACTCCGCGGCGTGCGCCAGGTCGTTCGCCGCCTGGTAACAATCCCCCAGCGTCACGTCGCCTTCGGGCTGCGGCAGCTCGGCGTAATGCTCGCGCAGCAGGCGCACCGCCTCCGCCGCCGCCCCCGCTTTCCGCGCCCGCGCTTCCACCAGCCAGCTCTTGCCCTTGAGCGGCGAATTGCCGCGCGCCGCCGCCAGCTCCACCGCCGTCACCCCGAAATCGTTGGATTCCACGCGCGCCGCCGCCAGGTAGTACGCCGCATAGTCGGCAATCTGCGCCAGTTTCCCTTCGAGTGGCTTCAGCTCCGCAATCGCCGCGGCGTAATTCTTCTGCTCGTAATCCGCGATCCCCAGCGCCAGCCTTCCCAGCGCGGCGTCCTTCGGATGCCCGGTAATGTAAGCCGCCACCGGGTTGCGCCGCGCCGCGCTGGGCGATTCGCGATAGGCGCGCACCAATGTGGCGAGCGAACCCGTGGCAGGGGCCGCGCCTAACCCCCTATACCAAAGGGCCAGGATAAGTACTGCCGAGCAGGTCCGGATCGTCATTGGCTAAAGTTCGCGTCAGTTCCAGGTGCAGATAATCCACCATGCTCGGGCAGCCCGCGAAGAACCGATCCCGAAAAGCTTGCCGCGCATCGTCGATGGGCTGGCGGAGCGCCTCGTAGAGATCGCGCCGCGCGCGGCTGGCCTGCACCACCTCCGCATGATACAGCCGCATTTCCGCCGCCTTCACCCGCGCGAAGCGCTGCGCCCGCAGATGGATCTGCTGCTCGGCGGGCGAAAGTTCTTCCCACGCCGCCGCCGTCGTCGCCTTTACTGGCGCCGCCTCCGGCGCCACGGCTATCTCCACCAGCTCCGGCGCGGGCGCCGGAATCGCGCTCCACACCGCCGAAGCCACCTGCGCCAGTAGCTCCAGCGCCGCTACCTGCACCGCGCCCCAACCGTAGACCAACGCCGCCACCCGCTCGCCCGCCACCACCGGGAAAATCGCTACCCGCGTATCCGCCGCGTGCCCCAGCAGTTCCACCAGCGGCGCCGACACCTCGCCCGCAACCGCCGCCGCAATCACCGGATCCTGCGATTCCACCGCGGCCGCCAGGGCCGGCGCGTCGGCCAGGCGCACCTCGATCCCCTCGCTCGTGGCCTTGCCGTCCGCCACGCGCAACAGCATGGTCCCGCCCGCCAGGCGCGCCGCGGCATCCGCCAGCGTCGCGCAAAGCTCGCCCGCATCGGGCGCGATCCGCATGCGCCGGACCGCCTGGTTGAGTCGCTCCGCCTGTTCCCGCCGCGCGTCGTCGCGCGCGCCCTCGAACAAAACTTCGAGTTCGCTGGAAATCTCTTCTACGCGGTCTTCGAGAAGCTGGCGCGGCCCTGGCGGCATGGCTGGATGTATTTTAGCAGGCGTGCCGAACTCGCGAATTGCCCCACCAGGGCGCGCGCCTATTGGTTCATGCGTTCGAGCTGTTTTACCAGAAAGGTTACGTCACTAAAGGGTTCCCCGCCGGTGCGCGCCCAGTGGACACGGCCATCGGCAGTGCCCGATAGCGGTTCGGGCAGCACCTGCGCGGCCAAACGAGGCGGCGTTTCATGTTCGCCCACGGCAGGTGCTGGTCGCCCGTGAAGCTATAATTGAGCCATGTCCTCCGATCGCGACCGCGCCGGCGCGGGGAGGTATCGGTAAATGAAAAAACTTTGGATGAGAGCGGTTCTCGCCGGCAGCCTGACCCTGGCGGGATGCGGGAGCGATAAGCCGGCGGAGACAGCCCCGGCGGAGGCCAGCGGCCCACCGGCCGTACCCGACGAAGCCAACGGCGGCACCATCACCGGAAAGGTAGCGTTCTCCGGCCCGCCGCCCAAGATGCCGGCCCTCGACATGTCGGCCAACCCCGCTTGCGAGCGCGCCCACAAGGGTGTGGAGCAGAAGAGCGAGGAGGTCGTCGTCAACCCCAACGGCACCCTCAAAAACGTCTTCGTCTGGGTGAAATCCGGACTTCCCGCCGGCCAGCGGTGGGCCGTACCCGCTACCGCGGTCACTCTGGACCAGAACGGCTGCATGTACCGGCCGCGCGTCATCGGCGTCATGACGAACCAGACCCTCCGGATCGCCAACAGCGACCCCACCAACCACAACATCCACCCACTGCCGCGGGTCAACCCCGAATGGAACGAGTCGCAGTCTACCGGGCAGGCGGCCGTGACCAAGACCTTCACCCGCCAGGAGGTCATGATCCCGGTGAAGTGCAACGTGCATCCCTGGATGCGCTCCTTCATCGGCGTGGTGGCGCACCCCTTCTTCGCCGTGACGGGCGACGATGGAACGTTTACAATGAAAGGACTGCCTCCTGGGACCTACGTAATCCAAACCTTGCACGAAAAGTATGGACCGATCGAGCAAACGGTCTTCGTGGGCCCCAAAGAGACCAAAGCTGTTGAGTTCTCCTATAAATAAGGGTAGACAAAAAAGGGGTAGGTTTTGGGAAGCTTGCCCCGCTTTCCATGCATCTTAACAATGTGGGTTCACTCTGGTTACGCCGCTACGCGGTGTTCGTGGCGTTCTGCACCTTCGGGCTGTTGATTGCCGGAGGGCTGGTCACCAGCAACGATGCCGCCCTTTCTGTCCCCGATTGGCCCCTCTCGTGGGGCCATCTCGTCCCCACCCTGCAAGGCGGCATCCGCTACGAGTTCGCCCATCGCGCCGCCGCCATGCTGGTAGCTCTTCTGACCGTTGCCCTGGCGATAAAGGTGGGGCCGGCGCCAGCCTCCGTGGTGCAGCAGGCGCCAGCCTCCGTGGTGCAACAGGCGCCAGCCGCCGTGGTGGGGCAGGCTTCAGCCGCCGTGGTGGGGCAGGCTTCAGCCTGCCAATCCGAGCGAAGCTCGGACTCCGCTCCCTCCGCGCTCTCCGCTCCCTCCGCGCGCCCCCCAGGGGACAGGCAAATCCCGCGCCTTCCCGCCAGCTTCTTCTCGCGTTCGCTTTCCTCCGCGTCTCCGCGCCTCCGCGTCAAACAGACGCCTTCCCCCACTGGTTCCGGCTTCGACGGCGATACACTCAGGTCGTCCATCGCTTCTTCCCCCGCCTCCAAACTCGCCTGGGCCGCGGTCGCCGTAGTCCTCGCCCAATCCGCACTCGGCGGCGTGACCGTCCGCTTTCTAGCCCCCGCCTGGGCCACCATCGCGCACGCCTCCCTGGGCCAACTCTTCTTCGCTCTGATCGTGGCGATTTGCGTAGGACTCTATACCGGCGTCGCCGGAGCCCATGGCCCCAGCCTGATCTGCGCCGCGGCCCTCTTCGCCCAGACCATCCTCGGCGCCGGCGTCCGCTACGGAGTCGTAGCCCCCGTGGCCCACATCGTAGGCGCGGTGCTGGCCACCATTCTGGTGATGTGGGCCGGCCTCTCCATCCTCATGCGGAACATGGATAGTCCGAAACTCCGCCGTCCGGCCATGCTCTTGCTTTCCATTACGTTTTCCCAGGTTTTCCTCGGCATTGGCGCTCTCATGGCGCGCGTGGCTTACGCCGCCAACCCGCAGCCCATGCCGCTCGTGGTGCTGTTCACGGTGGCGCACGTTGCCGTGGGGGCGCTGGCCTTGGGCGCGGCCATCGCGCTCGCCATGCTCGCCCGCCCCGATGCGTTTCCCTTACATGGAGGAATTTTCACCGCGTGATGCGCGACTATATCGAACTTACCAAGCCGCGGATCACCTGGCTGATCCTCATGAGCACCGGCATCGGATATTTCTTCGGCCTGCCCTCGCACGCCTGGCGCGCCATCCACTGGCTCTCGCTGCTGCATACCATCCTCGGCACCGGCCTCATCGCTTCCGGCACCGCCGCGCTCAATCAGTGGTACGAGCGCGCCGCCGATCTGAAAATGCATCGCACCGCCGGCCGTCCCCTGCCTTCGGGCCGCCTCATCGCCGGCCGCGCCCTGGCCTTCGGCATCGCCCTTTCCGTGGCCGGCTTCCTGGAGTTGTGGCTGGGAGTCAACCTCCTCAGCGGCCTGATCGGCGCCTTCACCCTGGCCAGCTACCTCTTCCTCTATACGCCCATGAAGCAGCGCACCTGGTGGAGCACCACCGTGGGCGCCATCCCCGGCGCCATGCCGCCTATGATCGGCTACGCCGCCGCCAGTGGCGTCATCACCCGCGAATCCTGGGTACTGTTCGCCATTCTCTTCCTCTGGCAGTTCCCCCATTTCTATTCCATCGCCTGGATGTACAAAGAGGACTACGCCCGCGCCGGCATACGCATGCTGCCCGTGGTCGACCCCGATTGCCGCTCCACCGCGCGCCAGATCGTGCTCTACGGCATCGCCCTGATTCCCGTCAGCCTGGTTCCGGGCATGCTCGGCATGACCGGACGCCTCTACCTCATCGGAGCTTTGATCCTGGGCCTCGTCTACCTCTATTCCGGCGTGCGCGTAGCCATGGAGCGCACTCTGCTGCGCGCCCGCGCCGTGCTGCTCACCTCGGTATTGTACCTGCCGCTGATCTACGGCTTGATGCTCCTCGATAGGCCCGGCTTGTGATTCGCGTTCAAAACCTCACCCACCGCTACGGCGACCGCATCGCGCTCTCCAACGTTACCTTCGAAGTGCAAAAGGGAGAAATCTTCGGCCTCTTGGGGCCCAATGGCGGCGGAAAATCCAGTCTCTTCCGCATTCTCTCCACCATGATGGTGCCGACCGTTGGGCGCGCCGAAATCGCCGGGTTCGATGTAGCCCGCGACCCCGCCGCCGTCCGCCGCACCGTCGGCGTGGTCTTCCAAACCCAGAGCCTCGATAAAGCCCTCACCGTCGAAGAGAACCTCCGCGCCCAGGGCCATCTGCACGGGCTCTCTGGCGCCACCCTCCGCGACCGCATGGCCAACGCCATGGAGCGTCTCGGCCTCCAGGACCGCCGCCAGGATCTCGTCGATACCCTCTCCGGCGGACTGCGCCGCCGCGTCGAGATCGCCAAAGCCCTGCTCCACAAACCCCAGGTCCTCCTCATGGACGAAGCCTCCACCGGACTCGACCCTGCGGCCCGACGCGACCTCTCGAATCACATCGAAAGCCTGCGCGTTCACGAAGGCGTCACCATTCTGCTCACCACTCACGTCCTCGCCGAGGCCGACCGCTGCGACCGCCTCGTGCTCCTGCATGAGGGCAAGATCGTCACCCAGGGCAGCCCCGCCGCATTGCGCTCGCGCATCGGCGGCGACGTCGTGGTGCTCGAAACCACCGATGCCGAGTCGCTCGCCGCCGCCATCCGCCAGCGCTTCGGCGCCACCGCCTCCGCCCGCGCGGGCGAAGTGCGCGTCGAAATCTCCAACGGCCATCGCTTCATCGCCGAAGTGGTGGAAGCATTCCCCGGCGCCGTCGATTCCGTGGGCCTCCACAAGCCCTCCCTGGAAGACGTATTCGTGCATGAAACGGGGGCCTCCATTGAGTAGCTTTTTCTTACCCGCGGCCACCCTCTGGCAGCGCGAGCTGGTGCGTTTCTGGCGTCAAAAGAGCCGCGTCCTCAGCGTGGTGGCGTCTCCCCTGATTTTCTGGCTCTTGATCGGCTACGGCTCCGGCGACCTGGCCCGCTACTATTCCGGAACCCTGGTGCTCACCGTGATGTTCTCCGCCATCTTCTCCACCATTTCCATCATCGAAGACCGCCGCGAGGGCTTTCTCTTGTCCATGCTGGTTTCGCCCGCGCCCCGCACCAGCCTGGTGCTGGGCAAAATTCTCGGCTCGGCTACGCTAGGATGGATCCAGGGCCTGTTACTCTTGATTTTCGCCCCGCTGGCCGGGGTCGGCATCGGTCTCACGGAGATCTTCCCGGTGATCGCCGCCATGTTCCTGATCTCGTTCACCCTCACCGGTTTGGGATTTGCAATCGCATGGAAAATGGATTCTACCGCC
Organism: Candidatus Solibacter sp.; assembly: GCA_050014175.1. Classification (GTDB taxonomy): domain Bacteria; phylum Acidobacteriota; class Terriglobia; order Bryobacterales; family Bryobacteraceae; genus Solibacter. The sequence goes on from JBEKDV010000020.1 coordinate 18,996, forward strand.
GCTTTTCACGGCATCATGATGCTTCTGCTCGTGCCCATGTGGATGGTCTCGGGCGCGCTGTTCCCCATGGCGACGGCGCATGGAGCGGTCAAGGCCCTCATGTGGGCCAATCCCATGACCTATTCGGTGGCCCTGCTGAATCACACCCTCGGCCTGCCCAATGCCTACCCCGGCGCCGCGTTGAGCCTCATCGTCACGGCCGCCTTCGGCATCGCGCTGCTCCTGGCCAGCGGCATGCTGGCGGCGCAAAAATCCACCCGCAGCGCCGCATGACTTCCCCACTCCTGCCCGCCTGCCTGCTCCTGCTGCTGGCTTCCTGCGTGCCGGTGCAGCCCTTGCCCACCCTCGGCCAGGTGCCGCAATTCCAGCTCACCCTCGAAACCGGCCGGCCCTTCGACAGCCAAACGCTCGACGGCCATATCTGGGTAGCTAACTTCATCTATACAAGTTGCCCTGGCCCCTGCCCCATGATGAGCCACCAGATGTACGGCATCCAGGATTCCACGGCCGCCACGCCCGAATTGAAGCTGGTCAGCTTCACCGTCGACCCGGCCAACGATACGCCGCCCGTCCTCGCCGCTTACGCCACCCACTTCAAAGCCGACCCCCAGCGCTGGTATTTCCTCACCGGCGCCATGGAGCGCCTCAACGATCTCGGCCTCAACACCTTCAAGTTGAACAGCGTGGATGGCAACCTGAACCACAGCACGCGCTTTGTGCTGGTGGACGCCAGGCGCCGCATCCGCGGCTACTATCTTTCCAGCGACGACGGCTTTCCCAAGAAGCTGCTACACGATATCCGCCAACTGCAAAGCGAACCCTCATGATCTCCCTGCTGCCTTCGATTAACGCCACGCTGAACGCGCTCTCCGCCGTGCTCCTGGTGTGGGCCTACCTCCTGATCCGCCGCCGGCAGATCGAGCGTCACCGCCGCGTCATGCAGACCGCCTTCGCCACTTCCTGCCTCTTCCTGGTCTGCTACCTCGTCTACCATGCGCAAGTCGGCTCCGTGCCCTTTCACCACGAAGGCACCACCCTGCGCACGGTCTACCTCTCCATCCTGTTGACGCACACCATTCTGGCGGTGACCGTCCCCGTGTTGGCCATCATCACCCTGCGCCGAGGCCTGAGCGCCCGCTACGATAAGCACCGCCGCATCGCCCGCTGGACGCTCCCCATCTGGCTCTACGTCAGCGTCACCGGAGTGGTAGTCTACCTCATGCTCTACCACCTGCCCAACCACCTGCCCAACCACCTGCCCAACCACCTGCCGTACCACCTGCCGTAGCGTAGCCCTCCAGGGCTGCCATGCCCCCTTTCGAGGGGGCATTCTTAGCTGGAACATGCTTCTTCCCCCCCACCTCAACACGCGTGGAAAAAATCCATCGATCGCTCGGCCGATGCCGCCCACCGGAACGTCTGCGCCCGAACCCTGCCGCGCGCAATCAGCCTCTGTGCCAGTTCCGGCGACGCCAGAATCCGCTGCATCGCCGCGCTCAGTTCGTCCACCGAATTGGGATCGATGTACAATCCGGCGTCCCCCACCACTTCGGGCAAGCAGGAGCGATCCGACGTGATCACCGGAGCGCCCACCGCCATCGCCTGTGCCACCGGTAATCCGAAGCCTTCATAGAACGACGGATAGACCACCGCGGCGCTGCCGCGCATCAGTCCCGGCAGATCCGCTTCCGGAACGTAGCCCAGGTGCACCACCGTCCCATTCTGCCGGCTCAGTACCCGCTGGACTTCCTCGCAGTCCCATCCGAACATCCCGGCCAGAACGAGTCTGACTTCCCGCCTCATCGGCAGCGACAGCCGCCCATAGGCCTCCAGTATCGCCCCCACATTCTTGCGAGGCTCGATGCAACCTACGAAAAGCAGATAGGGCGCGGAAAGTCCGAACTTGGCGCGCGCCCGCTCCGCCGCCTCCGGGCCGACCTCGAAATATGCTTCCGGTACGCCCGGATAAATCACCCGAATCCGCTCCCCGGGAATCCCCAGAATCTTCATCGCATCCTGGCGCGTGTTCTCCGAGATCGCGATCAGCCCGTCGGCCACCTTGAGGATGTTCTCGCCGTACCGCCGCGTGGCAGCGATGTTGTCCGGCCGGTGATGCTCCGGCGTGGTCCAGCACGAGAGGTCGAACAGCGTGGCCGTCATCTTCTTGTGTCGCGGGGAACTCACCGTGTGTTGCGAGCAATGGAACAAATCCGCCCTCGAAAGCAGCAGATTCAACACGGGATTCCCCCGCAGCCGCGTCGAATTCACCACCTGCACCGTCCGCAGGCCCAACTGCGTAGCCCAAAAGCCGGCTGCCGACTGGCGATGATCCAGCACCTCGGGAACACGTACACCGGGAGCGTACGTGACGATTTGGTCGCCGCGCCCGGTCGCCGCCTCCAGCAGCGACGAGATCCAGTAGTGCGTGTACGTTCTCACGCCCGCGCTTGGCAGCAGCAGGCTGGTAGCATCGATTGCGATTCTCAAGTTTAGTCGTCAGTCCGCCCCTGCGGCGGCTCAAGCGCAGCGTCTGAAGGCTTTTCGCACCTTTCTTCTTCGCTTGGTAACAGTGTATCAGCGCGCCGCCTGCGGCAGTCAGGGGAAGTTGGGCTAGGTGGGCTAGTATAGTTGGACCTGGCGCCCCCACGTTAGGCTATACTGAGCCCATCCCCAAAAGGAGAAAAATCATGCGCCGACTTCCCATGCCTATTTGCACTGGCCGCAATCCTCGCGTCCGCCTCACTAGCCCAACCCGGACCGTACAAGGTCGTCAAGACCGCCAAAGTGGGCGGCGCCGGCGGCTTCGACTACGTGTATGCCGATTCCACGGGCCGCCGTCTCTACGTCCCCCGCAGCGGGCCAGGTGCCCGCGTTTCGGTCTTCGATCTCGACACCCTCGCGCCCGCCGGCGAAATCGCCAATACCAACGCCCACGGCGCCGCCGTCGACCCCAAGAGCAATCACGGCTTCGCCAGCAGCAAACCCGTCGCCATGTGGGACACCAAAACCCTGGCGCCGATTAAAACCATCGACGTGCAGGGCGGCCCCGACGGCATCCTGTTCGACTCCTTCAACCAGCGCGTCTGGATTTTGAGCCACGGTTCGCCGCACGCCACCGTGATCGACACCAACGACGGCTCCATCGTCGGCACCCTCGATCTCGGCGGCGCGCCCGAACAGGCCGTCACCGATGGCAAGGGCCATGTCTATATCGATATCGAAGACAAAGACAACGTCGCCGTGGTCGACGCCAAAACGCTCACCGTGACCGGCCATTATGAGCTCGGCGACAAGGGCGGCACGCCCGCCGGCCTCGCCTTCGACGTCAAGAACCACATCCTCTTCGTCGCCTGCCGCAAACCCGCCAACATGGTGATGCTCAATTCCGACGACGGCAAGTTCATCGCCGCCCTGCCCCTCGGCGCCGGCACCGATGGCGCCGTCTTCAACCCCGCCACCATGGAAGCCTTCAGTTCGCAAGGCGACGGCACCCTCACCGTCATCAAGGAAAACAACCCCACCACCTTCGTCGTGGAACAGACCGTGCAGACGCCCGTCCGCGCCAAGACCCTCACCCTGGACAGCAAAACCAACAACATCCTGCTGATCACCGCCGAGTTCGCCGCTCCTCCCGCCCCAACAACGCCTCCGCCGCCGGGTGGACGTGGCGGCGGCCGCGGGGCCATGGTGCCCGACACCTTCTCCATCATCGTGGTCGGAAAATAAACCCCGGCCGCAACGTTCGCCATGACGTTCGATGACGTTCGCAAAATCGCGCTAGCCTTGGACCGTGTCGAGGAAAGCACGTCCTACGGATGGCGAAACCCTGGTGGTCGGCATATGGATTTCGACCAGCGCGCAGAACTGCTCGCCGCCGTGGCATAAGGCTCCGCCTTGTGCATCCGAGCGCAGCTCGGACAATCCGAGCGCAGCTCGGACTCCTCCGCGCCTCCCTCATTCGTTCCGCAGCGCCGTCATCGGATCCGCCTGCACCGCCCGCCGCGCCGGTACGTAGATCGCCAGCGCCGCCGCGCCCGCCAGCGCCAGCGGGATCCCCACGAACACGCCCGGCCCCACCGCGCTGACGCCGAACACCACCGCCCGCATCAACCGCGCCAGCCCGTACGCCGGAATCAGGCCAACCGCCAGCCCCACGCACGCCGTCGTCATGCCGCTGGAGAACAGCATCCCGAGCACCTTCCCGCGCGTCGCTCCCAGCGCCATCCGAATGCCGATTTCATGCGTCCGCGACGAAATCGCCGATGCCGTCACGCCGTACACCCCCACCGCCGAAAGCGCCAGTGCCAGCAGGCCGAAAATCCCCATCAACGCCGCCATGTACACAAATACGAAAGCCTCCTGCTGGATCAGGGCCGTCATCGTGTTCAGGTTGGTGACGGGCTGCTCCGCATCCACCCCGCGGATCGCCGCCCGCACCGCCGGCGCCAGGCTGCCCGCATCCGCCGCGGTGCGTATGCCGATGTCCATCTCCCGCTCCGGCGCCTGCGCCAACGGCAGGTAGACCGCCGGGCTGAGGTCGCGGTCGATCACGGAATGCTCGATATCGCCCACCACTCCCACAATCGTCACCCACGGCCGCGGCCCCTTATCGCCCACCTGCACCCGCCTGCCAATCGGCGAACCTCCGGCCGGCCACCACCGCCGCGCCATTCGTTCGCTCACTACCGCCACCCTCGGACGGTCCGCCGTGTCGCTCGCCCCCGGCAATCGGCCCGCCCGCAACGGGATGAACAGGGCCGCGAAATAATCCGCGCTCACGCTCTGCACCTGCGCGCTGGCCGATTTGCCGGGTTCCACCGGACGGCCTTCGATCCTCACCGGGAGCATGCTCCAGTGCCGGCTATAAGGCAGCGCCGTGACGGCCACCGCCGAACGCACCCCCGGAAGCGCGGCCAGCCGCGCCAGCACCTCGCCATAGAACCCCGCCACCTGACGGTCCTCGCGATACTTGTTCTCCGTCAGCGCCAGGTGCAATGTCAGCATGCTGGCGGGCCGCACACTCGGGCTCCCGCCCACCAGAGTCTGGAAGCCCCGCACCATCAGCCCCGCCCCGGCCAGCAGCACCATCGCCAGCGCAATCTCGCCGCCCATCAAAACCGCGCGCAAACGATGCCGCCCGCGTCCGCCGCCGAAAGAGACGCCGCCGTCCTTCAGCGCCTCCATCAGGTTGGGCCGCGACGAGCGCCATGCCGGAAGCAGTCCGGCGAGTATCCCGCTGAGCAGCGTCGCGGTCAAAGTGAATTCCAGCACTTGCCGATTCAGCCCCAGACCGGCCAACCCCGGCATGTACCGTTCCAGCTCGGCGGGCACGCCGGCCCGAATGAAATCGAGGCCCCACCTCGCCAGCAGCAGGCCCAGCGCGCCGCCGGCCGCCGCCAACACCATGCTCTCCGTGAGCAGTTGGCGCAACAGGCGCTGCCGCCCGGCGCCCAACGCCGTACGCACCGCCACCTCGCGCCACCGTCCCACGCCACGTGCGAATTGCAGATTGGCCACGTTCACGCAGGCGATCAGCAGCACGAAGAACGCCGAGCCCAGCAGCATGGCCGAATAAATAGCCACGTAGTCGCCGCCGGCAATATATCGTTGAGCCGTCCATGCCATAAATCGCCGCTTGGCGTTGCTATCCGGATGCTCTTTCTCCAGCCGCGCCGCCATGCCCGCGAGCTCCGCGGCGAACTGCGGCAGCGTGCACCCCGGCTTCAACCGTCCCATGCTATCTACCAGCAAAGTGGTCCGCGAATTACGCTTTTCCGGCGTCAGCGCCAGCGGAACCCACAATTCCCGCCATGGCGTTGGAAAAGAGAACTTCGGCGGCATGATGCCGATCACCATGTAGTTCTGATCGTCCAGCCGGATGGAACGCCCCACGAGGGCGGGATCGCCGCCGAAATGGCGGCGCCACATGGAATCGCCCAGCACCACTTCGCGCTCCCTTCCAGGCTGGTCTTCGCCCGCGCGAAACGCGCGGCCCAGCGCCGGTTGAACGCCTAACACATCGAAGAAGTTCGCCGTTACCCGTGTCGATTCCACCCGCAGCGCTTCGCCTCCGGAGTCTATCGCGTTGGCCATGGTGGATTGCCAACTGGCCAGGCTGTCGAGCGCGGTGCTGTTCTGCCGCACATCGTCGATATCCGCCGGCGAAGCCGGGCTCCAAAAATGTGGATTACCGGGAATAGCCTGCAGCACCGCCGCCAGCCGTTCCTCGTGCGGCAACACCATGGGCTTCCACAGCATGGCATCCAGCATGCTGTAGATGGCCGTGGTGGCGCCAATTCCCAGCCCCAGCGTGACCGCCGCCACCGCCGTGAACCCGCGCGCCGCCAGCAGTTGCCGCAACCCATATCGCAAATCCTGCCACCACGTCTCCAGCCACACGAACGTCCACAGCTCCCGGCAACTCTCCATCACCGAAGTGACATTGCCAAACTGCCGGCGCGCCGCATCGGCGTCCTGCAGCTTCTCCTCGCGCATCGCCAGATGAAACGCCATCTCATCCTCCAGGTCGCGCTCCAACTGCCGCCGCCGAAACACCGCCCGCACCCGCAGCCACGCCGCACTCAAACCTTCCTCAGCGCTCTCCGCCCCCTCCGCGCGCTCGCCCCAGAACGCAAATACCCTTCGCCATCCGTCAAACTTTTTCTTACTTTCCTCTCCGGAAACCCGCCCGCCGCCTGCCTGCGCCTCGCTGCCCGGCCCCGAGACCTCCGCTGGCTCCGCGCTCTCTGGTTTTGACTTTCCTCCTGCTGCTCCGCCTCTTCCTCCGCGCCTCCGCGCCTCCGCGTCAAAATCACCCTCTCGACCCACCCACCCTCGCCCCCCGAGGTTCTCCTCTGCGCTTCCTCTGCGTTCTCTGCGTCTCTGCGTTGAATCCGACGCCCCGCATTGTCCCGCCCCTACGCCGGCGCCATGATCCGCCCGATCGCCGCCGACATCCTCTGCCAGCGCGCCGCTTCGTCCGCCAGGTGCCTGCGCCCCGCCGCCGTAAGCCGGTAGTATTTGGCCCGCCGTTTGTTCTCCGACACTCCCCACTCCGCGCTCAGCAGGCCGCGCAGTTCCAGCCGGTGCAGCGCCGGATACAGCGCGCCCTCCTCCACCCGCAGCACTTCCTCCGAAATCTGCTGGATGCTCTCCACCACCGCGTACCCGTGCATCGGACCCCGAATCAGCGTCTTCAGTATCAGCATGTCCAGCGTCCCCTGCAAAAGTTCGCCGGAGTTGGGCTTCTGTTCCCGCATAGGTCAGCTCCTTGATCCCGAGGTCGGTCACCACCGCGGGCAGATCTTCGTAAATCAGCTTCGCCTCTCCCCATCCCTCGCGCCGCATTCTCCGCACCCAGATGTAGATGCCGCAGAAATTCGCAAAGTAGAACGGGAAGAGAAACCATATCCGGCTCGATGCCGCGATCATCACCGAGAGAATCGGCACCAGCGCGCAGAGCGTCCCAATATACGCGGCCACCTGACCTACCAGCGGACGCTGTCCCGGTATGTAGGAACAAGTGAATGGCAGCTTCTGCCAGCTCTGGAACAGCACCTCGAACATAATGAGCGAGACCACCAATTGCATCGCGGTCATGCGGGTCGCCGTCGCCCAGCCGAATACGTACACCGAAACCGGAAACAGCGTCAGGTAGATCGGCGCCACCGCGTACGCCATCACGAACCGCTCCACCGCGCTCATCCACTCCGCCCGCCCCTGGCTCTCGGTGATCTGGAAAATCCAGTTGGCGCGCAATTCCGCCGGGATCGAGAGCACATGCCGGAAACCGGGCAGAATCACCACGGAGCAGGCCAACGGCCAGAAGCCTACCAGAAACTGCAGCGCCTTGCCCCAGCCTTTGTTGCGCGTCAGGTACGCCCCGTCGATGATCGAGCTGTTCAGCATCACCGCCGCCGCGGCGCCGATGTAGACGAACCACAGCAGGCGGTGCGTCCGGCTGCGCGCCAGCGTTTTCGCCATAAAACTCATGATTCCTTCGCGCCGCGGCGACCGCGCCAGCAACCGGATCAGACCCCATTCCCAAACCCGGTTCGTCGTCAGTTGGACCGGCGCCTCCAAGAGCAGCCGGCGATACCGCCGATAGCTGATGTAATACGTGAGAATAGCCAGCGTAACCGCCACTCCCGCCGCAAGTTGTGCTCTTTGCGCCATCCCCGCGTAAAACCCGCCGCCCTCCCCAATCAACGTCTGCTGCAACCCCGCGAACCACACCGGTGGAAGCCATCCGCCGACCTCCGGCAGCCCGGCAATAGTCGCGGGCGTCCACTCCTTCATCGACCAGCTATAGAATCCGGCCAACAGGAACAAACCAGCCAGCGCCCCTTGCACATAGACCGACACCCGCGCAAACTCTCTCGCCGGCAGCACATTCAGCAGCACCCCCTGCAATGCCAGAATTGCAAAGAAGACGAAAAAACACGCCAGGCACGAGGCCGCCGCCTGCGCGCCCGCGTGCACCCAAAACGACGAGTCCATCTGCCATCGGCTGCCGAATTCCATCGGTGCGATCAGGCTCGGCAGCAGATTCAACGCCCCAATGACACCCGCGGAAAACAGCAGTACCGACGTGAATCGCGCCGTGAAAATCTGCCGCGACCGCACCGGCAGCGACGCCAGCGCCAGATAATCGCGCCCGCTCGGAAACAGCGACTGCCATTCCAACAAAGCGATCAGCCCCGTCACCGCAATCACCAGCGTCAACAAAGCGATTTCGTCCGCGAGCACCGCCGCCCGGAACCCTTCCGTCGCGCCCGCCAATTCCAGCAGGCGATACTTGGAGGAGTAATTCGCGTCCGGCGTCCCTTCTCTCACCAGCAGCAGCCCCGCCGGCAGGAACAGCGAAAACACGCCGATCGCCGCACTCCTCCACTGCCCCGGCGACGAAGACCACTCCCCGTCGAACATCCGCCGCAGAAAATGGCGCACCAGTTCGAACTGCACCCCGTGCGTTTCCTCCCGCCACTTCACCCCTGCATCACCTCCAGGATGTGGTCCGCCAGCGCCCGATGGTTCTGTTCCCTGGTAAGTTGCCCGAAGATCCCCTCCAGCGACGATTCGTGCATCGATTCCCGCAAATGCCCGATCGAATCGTGCGCCGCCACCCGCCCCTTGCACAGGATCAGCACCTGCGAGCACACCTTTTCGAGCACATCCAGAACGTGCGAGCTGTAGAGGATCATCCGCCCCCGCGCCGCCAGCCCTTCCACCAGTTCCCGCAGCACCAGCGCGGTGTTGACATCCAGACCCGATAGCGGCTCGTCCAGAATCAACAGGTCGGGGTTGTGCAGCAGCGCGGCCGATAGCAGAATCTTCTGCCGCATGCCCTTCGAATAGGCCGATACCGGGCAATGGCGGTCGTCCCAAAGCGCAAACAGGCGCAGGAATTCGTCGATCTTCGCTTCCAGGATGCTTCGCGGCAACCCTCGCAGCCGCCCCACCAGTTGCAGATACTCGCGCCCCGACAAGTGCGGATACAGGTGCGGCTCCTCCGGAACGTACCCCATCCGCGCCTGAAAGCCCGGCAGATCTTCCAGCACGCTTCTGCCCTGAAACCGCACCTGGCCTTCGCTCGGTTCCAATAGGCCGATGATCATCTTCACGGTGGTGCTTTTCCCGGCGCCGTTCGGCCCGACGTAGCCGAGAATTTCGCCCGGCTTGAGGGTAAAACTGACATCCTCCACCACCGGAATCCCGTTGAACCGTTTCGTCAACCCGCAAATTTCGAGCATCCGCTCTCCTGTCCCATAAACAGTTTATGGATACCAGGCAGATAGACACCAGGAACGGACAAAAGTTCCCGCTTGCCTGAATCGTCAGTCACACCAACATTTCACTTTAATAAATCTATGTATTTAACTGTATCCAAACAGTTTATATATCTTTTTGTGGGGCAGGCGGGGTACCCTCTGGGTCCGCCTGCCAACTCCGGAAATCGAGGCCAAAACCGGCCCACTCTGTCCGGCAAAAACCGACTGAGTCTCTTTGTTATCAACAAACTTAGCCCGAAAAACCGGCCAGATCTGGCCGGTTTTGGCCTTTTCGGCCGTGCAGCTTACCTGTCGCGGCTGGTATCGTAACATTATGCCTGCATACCGCTCCCGCACCACCACTCATGGCCGCAACATGGCCGGCGCCCGCAGCCTCTGGCGCGCCACCGGAATGAAGGACGACGATTTCGGCAAGCCCATTATCGCCGTCGCCAATTCCTTCACCCAGTTCGTACCCGGACACGTCCACCTCAAGGACCTCGGCCAGCTCGTCGCCGGGGAAATCGAGCTTGCCGGCGGCGTCGCCAAGGAGTTCAACACCATCGCCATCGATGACGGCATCGCCATGGGCCACGACGGCATGCTCTACAGCCTCCCCTCGCGCGAGCTCATCGCCGATAGCGTCGAGTACATGGCCAACGCCCACTGCGCCGACGCCCTCGTCTGCATCTCCAATTGCGACAAGATCACCCCCGGCATGCTGATGGCCGCGCTCCGCCTCAATATCCCCGCCATCTTCGTTTCCGGCGGACCCATGGAAGCGGGCAAGGTGCACCAGGGCGGCCTGGTGCGCTCCGTGGACCTGGTGGACGCCATGATCGCCGCCGCCGATCCGCGCATCAGCGAGGAATTCTCCGCCGAGATGGAGCGCTCCGCCTGCCCCACCTGCGGAAGCTGCTCAGGCATGTTCACCGCCAATTCCATGAACTGCCTGATGGAGGCGCTCGGCCTCGCCCTGCCCGGCAACGGAACCCTCGTCGCCACCCATGCCGACCGCAAACGCCTGTTCGCCGAAGCCGGCCAGCGCATCGTGGACCTCGCCCGCCGCTATTACGAAAACGACGAGGAAGGCATCCTGCCGCGCGGCATCGCCACCTTCGACGCCTTCGAAAACGCCATGACCCTCGATATCGCCATGGGCGGCAGCACCAACACCGTGCTCCATCTGCTGGCCGCCGCACACGAGGCCGAGGTCCCGTTCACCATGCGCGACATGGATCGCCTCTCCCGCCGCGTGCCCAATCTCTGCAAAGTCGCGCCTTCCTCGCCCGACGTCCATGTCGAAGATGTTCACCGCGCCGGCGGCATCTTCGCCATCCTGGCCGAACTGGATCGCGGCGGCCTGCTCCATCGCGGGGTGCACACCGTACACGCGCCAACATTAGGCGAAGCCATCGTTCACTGGGACGTGCGCAGCACCGCCGCGGAAGACGTGCACGAATTCTATCGCGCCGCTCCCGGCGGTATCCGCACCACCGAGCCCTTCAGCCAGCGCCGCCGCTATGAGTGCCTGGACCTCGACCGCTCCCAGGGCGCCATCCGCGACCTGGCCCACGCCTTCAGCCACGATGGCGGCCTCGCCGTCTTGTACGGCAACATCGCTACGGACGGCTGCATCGTGAAAACCGCGGGCGTGGACCCGGCGTACCTCACCTTCACCGGGCCGGCGCATATCTTCGAAAGCCAGGACGACGCCGTTGCAGGCATTCTCGGCGACCGCGTGCTGCCCGGCGAAGTCGTGGTGATCCGCTACGAGGGGCCCAAGGGCGGACCCGGCATGCAGGAGATGCTGTATCCCACCAGCTATCTGAAATCCAAGGGCCTGGGTAAGGCGTGCGCACTCGTCACCGACGGCCGGTTTTCCGGAGGCAGCTCCGGTCTCTCCATCGGTCACGTCTCGCCGGAAGCGGCCGAGGGCGGGGCGCTCGCCCTGGTGCAGGATGGCGATCTTCTGCAAATCGATATCCCGCAACGCACCATCCGCCTGGACGTGAGCGACGCGGAACTGGCCCGCCGCCGCTCCGCCATGGAGTCGCGCGGCGCCGCGGCGTGGAAGCCGTCCTCGCGCCAACGCACCGTATCGAAGGCCTTACAGGCATACGCCGCCATGGCCACCAGCGCCTCCCGCGGCGCCGTCCGCGAGACCCCGTAGAGTATAGGATTTGCGTTCTACACCCTAGAACCCCACCACCCTCGCCAGCAGGCCCGCCAACGCGCCACCAACTAACGGGCCGATTACCGGCACCGGCGCGTAGCTCCAGTTGGTGACTCCCTTCTTCGCAATCGGCAGCACGGCGTGCATGATCCGCGGCCCCAGATCGCGCGCCGGATTGATGGCGTACCCCGTGGTCCCGCCCAGCGAGAGTCCGATCGCCCACACCAGCATCCCCACCAGGTACGGTCCCAGCCCCGGCGGCGCGGTGCCCACCGCCTTGGAGCCCATGGCCAACACAACCAGCATCAGGACGAACGCGCCGAGGCCTTCGGTGAACAGGTTCGGACCCCGGCTCGCGATCGCCGGCGCCGTGCCGAAGCAGGCGAATTTCGCATCGGTATCCTCCGTCACCGCCCAATGCGGCAGAAAGTTCAGCCATACCAGCACCGCCCCCGCCATGGCGCCCAGCATTTGCGCCACGATATAGGGCGCCAGTTTCGAGAAATCGCCCGTCTTCACCGCGAACCCCAGAGTTACCGCCGGGTTGATGTGCGCGTCCGGACTGCCGCAGGCAATCGCGGTGAACACGCCGGTCATCACCGCCAAAGCCCACCCCGTGGTGATCGCCAGCCACCCGGTGCCTTCCGCCTTGCTTCGCTTGAGCAGCATGTTGGCAACCGATCCGTTGCCCATCAGGATGAGGATCATCGTCCCCATGAACTCACCGAAAACTTTCGCTGCCATTGGCTCCTCGTGTGTAGTTACAACTGTACTTACAGCCAGTCGAACGACCGCGTGACCGCCTTCTTCCAGAACCCGTACAATTCCTGGCGCCGCGCCGATTCCATTTGCGGCTTCCAGGTATGATCCACGCTCCAGCGGGCGCGCAGATCGTCGATATCCCGAAAGAATCCCACCGCCAGTCCGGCCGCGTAGGCGGCGCCCAGAGCGGTGGTTTCCTGCACCGCCGGCCGCACCACCGGACGGTCCAGAATATCCGCCTGGAACTGCATCAGCAGATCGTTGCACACCATGCCGCCATCGGTGCGCAGGACGTCGAGCGGAATGCCCGAGTCCTTTTCCATGGCCTCCACCACCTCGCGCGTCTCGAAGGCCGTGGCTTCCAGCACGGCGCGCGCCAGGTGGCCTTTGTTGGTGTAGCGCGTCAGTCCGGCGATCACGCCGCGCGCGTTGTCCTTCCAATACGGCGCGTACAGGCCGCTGAAGGCGGGCACGAAATAAACTCCGCCGTTATCCTTCACCGTGCGCGCCAGCGCCTCGATATCGCTGCTTTTTTCGATCAGCCCGAAGTTGTCGCGCACCCACTGTACCAGGGCGCCGGCGATGGCCACGCTGCCTTCCAGCGCGTACACCGCCGGCTGGCCGTCGAAACGGTATGCCACCGTGGTCAACATGCCGTGCTGCGACGGCACCGGTTTGGTCCCCGTATTCATCAGCAGGAAGCACCCGGTGCCGTAAGTATTCTTGGCCTCGCCCGGATGGAAGCAGGTCTGCCCCACCAGCGCCGCCTGCTGGTCGCCCAGTATGCCCGCCACCGGCACTCCCTGGACGCAATCGAGCGATGCCTCCCCGTACACCTCGCTGCTGGAGGCGATGCGCGGCAGCATGGCGCGCGGAATCCGGAAGGCGTCGAGCAGCTCATCGTCCCAATCCAGCGTTTCCAGGTTCATCAACTGTGTGCGGCTGGCATTGGTGCAATCGGTGAGATGCAGGCCGCCGGCGAGATTCCATAACACGAAGGTGTCCATGTTGCCGAACAGCAGGTCGCCCGCTGCGGCGCGCACGCGGGCGCCCGGGACGTTATCCAGAATCCAGCGGATTTTGAGGCCGCTGAAATAGGTGGCCAGGGGCAAGCCGGTCTTGGCGCGGAAGCGGTCGGGACCGCCGTGGCGCGCCAGTTCCGCGACGGCTTCGGCGGTGCGCGTGTCCTGCCACACCAGGGCATTGTGCACCGGGGCGCCGTTGTGGCGGTCCCACACCACCGTGGTTTCGCGCTGGTTGGTAATGCCGATGGCCGCCAGATCCCCGGGCAGCAGACCGCGCTGCTCCATCGCCGCCGCCATCACCTCGCGGCAGCGCCGCCAGATCTCGTTGGCATCGTGCTCCACCCATCCCGCTTGCGGATAGATCTGCTCGTGTTCTTTCTGGGCCACCGAAACGATGCGGCCGGAGTTGTCGAACACAATGAACCGGGTGCTGGTCGTGCCCTGGTCAATGGCGCCGATGTAGTTGGCCATGATGAAAAATCCTTTGCCTGAAGATGACTATCCAAGATAGCACCCAACATCGGTCCCCGCCTTAGTACCGATTACCGTCCGAAAGCGCGCGCAACCGTAGCTTTTCGTTGTAGGTTGTGGCTGCATCCCGTATACTGCTAGTCGGGGGACGGGGCGTTGCCAAGACTCAATCGTATGACCGTGCGCAGGATCGGATTCGGTTGCACGCTGCCGCTGTTGTTCCTGGCGGCGGCACTTTCCGGGCGCGCGGTGACCATCCAGTACTCCGGCGGATACGGCACCGGATCCGGCAATTTTACCGGGGTGGCCAATCTGAGCGGTTGCAGCGGCGTGCTGCTGGCCGACGGCATTCACGTGCTCACCGCGGCGCATTGCGTGGCCGACGTGACCGTGAACGCCCAGTTCCAGACCATCCTCACGCCCATCACCCCCACGCTCAACTTCTTTACATCGAGCGACCCCAGCGGACTGGCGGACGCCGTCACCGGGATTCAGTTTAATCCGCTCACCTCGGTGTGGTTCAACAGCGATCCGACCGCGGGGATGACGTACGACCTGGCCATTCTGGATTTGGCCGCGCCGGCTCCGGCCGATGCCACCCGCTACAATCTGGATCTCACCGGCGATGCGACCGTCAGCTCCTCGGTCGTGATGGCCGGTTGGGGATTGCAGGGCTACCCAGGCGGGTCTGTCGCCGGCACGGGCGGCAGCCGAGGGGCCGGCACCAACACGGTGGCGGGCGTGTTCACCTCGGTCCAGGATGGCGCTCTGACGGCGAACCTCCCCGATACTCCGATCGCGCTGTATTGGACCACGACCAGCGATACCAGCAATCCGCTCGACACAACCGGGCTCTCCAATGCCGGCGATTCGGGAGGGCCGCTGTTGTACAACGGCAACGTGATCGGCATTACGGACTTCGGCGATTTGCCGCGCTGCGATCCGGACTGCAACGTGGCTGTCAATCAGACGTACGAGGCCGGTTACCAGGATCTGGCGAATCCCGGAAACGCCGACTGGCTGACCTCCGTCCTGGACGAAACGCCGGAACCCGGCAGCTGGATGCTGGCCGCCGGAGGCGCGCTGCTGCTGTTCCTGTGCCGCCGCAAAATCGTGCGCTGCGAATCGCCGGTGAACTAAGATCCGGTCCGGTATCCGCACCCGGCTTACACACTTTTACCCCGAACGCCGCAACTTGCTTTTGAGATAGGAGTTTGAACATTCCAGAGGGTAAAAGATGCGCAACCGTGTAGTCCTGGCGCTCGGTGCCGGACTGTGTCTGGCCGCGGTCCCGGGAATTTTCGCCTACGCCGGGCAGAAGAAGGCCGCCCCATCCCGCCAGTTTCAGAAATCGCTTTCCGGGGATCAAAAAATTCTCCAGGCGCTCAACCGCCTGACCTTCGGTCCCCGTCCCGGCGACGTCCAGGAAGTGAAATCCATCGGCCTCAAGAAGTGGATCGACCGGCAACTCCACCCCGGCGATATCCCAGAGAATCCCGCGCTCGCCCCAAAGCTCAAGTCGCTGGACACGCTCACCATGTCCGGCGCCGAGCTGGTCCGCAACTACCCCACGCCGCAGATGGTCCGGCAGATGGTCAACGGGCAGCTTCCCTTCCCCACGGACCCGGACCGCAAGCTCATGCTCACCAGACTCATGGAGCGGTACGAGCAGCGGCAGGCCAAAGCCGGGGACGCCACGACCGCGCCCGCCATGGCCAACGCAAACGCCATGAGCGATCTCCTCAGCCCCCAACAACTCCGCGGCTTGCGCCAGGGCACCGCGCAGCAGCGCCTCGCAGCCTTCCAGGCGCTCCCTGAGGAAAAGCAGGATGAGGTGATCGCCGCCATGCCCCAGGGGCTCCGCCAGGGACTCTTCGCGCTGGCGCCGCCCGAATTGCGCCGCCGCATCGAATTGGCCAATGGCCCGCAACAGGTGGTGGCGCGCGACCTCAGCGAGGGCAAACTGCTCCGCGCCGTATACAGCAACCGTCAACTCGACGAAGTGCTGACCGATTTCTGGTTCAACCACTTCAACGTCTACCTCGACAAGGGCGCCGACCGCTACCTGGTCACCGCATACGAACGCGACGTCATCCGCCCGCACGTCCTGGGCAAGTTCAAAGACCTGCTGGAAGCCACCGCCAAGAGCCCGGCCATGCTCTTCTACCTGGATAACTGGCAGTCCGTGGGGCCGGATGCCCCGCAGGCCCGCCGCAAAAAGGGGACGCGGGGCCTCAACGAAAACTACGGCCGCGAACTGCTGGAGCTGCATACCCTCGGCGTGGACGGCGGCTACACCCAGGCCGATGTCACCGAAGCCGCGCGCTGTTTCACCGGCTGGACCATCCTGCAACCCGAGCGCGGGGGCGAGTTCGCCTTCAACCAGCGCGTGCACGATGGCGGCGAGAAGACCTTCCTCGGCGTGAAGATTCCCATGGGCGGCGGCATCGCCGACGGAGAAAAGGTGCTCGATATCGTGGCCCACCATCCCGCCACCGCGCATTTCATTTCGCAGAAACTGGCCATGCGTTTCGTGGCGGACGATCCCCCGGCCTCGCTGGTGGACCGTATGGCCGAGACCTTCCGCAAAACCGATGGCGACCTGCGCGCGGTCATGAGGACCATGCTCCAAAGCCGCGAATTCTTCAGCCAGGGCGCCTACCGCGCCAAGCTGAAGAGCCCGTTGGAAGTGGTGGCCAGCGCCGTGCGCGCCGTCAACGGCGAGGTGGATTACGCTTTTTCGCTGGCCAACCAGGTGGCCCAGTTGGGGCAGCCCCTGTACCGCAAACAGGAGCCCACCGGCTACTCCAACTCCAGCCGGGAATGGCTCAATTCGGGCGGTCTGTTGGCCCGCATGAATTTCGCCCTGCAATTGGCCGATAATAAGATTCCGGGCGTTAAGGTGGATGCGTCGGTTGCCACCATCGCCCTGGGTTCGCCGGACTTTCAGAAGAGGTAAGCCATGCCCACTCGCCGATTCTTCCTACGTAATTCCGCCCTCGCCATGGCCGGTGTGGGCGCCTCGCCTTTGTGGCTGGAGCGCGCCCTTTGCGCCACCGATGGCGCCGGAGCGCGCAAGAAAATCCTCGTCGCCATCTTCCAGCGCGGCGCCGCCGACGGTCTCAACGTGGTGGTGCCGCACGGCGAGAAGGCGTACTACGATTTGCGTCCCACCATCGCCATCCCACGGCCCACCAGCGACCCTGGCAGGAAGGACGACGCCGCCATCGATCTCGACGGCTTCTTTGGTCTCCACCCCGCGCTCGCGCCCCTCAAGCCGCTGTTCGACGGGCGCCATCTGGCCATCGTCGATGCCGTGGGTTCGCCCGACCCTACGCGCTCCCACTTCGATGCCCAGGACTACATGGAGTCCGGCACGCCTGGCCGAAAAGCCACCGGAGACGGCTGGATGAATCGCGCCCTGCCCCACACGGCGGGCAAGGTATCGCCGGTGCGCGCGGTGTCGATGGGTCCGGTGCTGGCGCGCTCCCTGCGGGGCAATGTGCCGGCGGTGGCGATGCAGTCCATTTCAAGTTCCCAGGTGCGCAACGAAGTGGTATCCAGGCAGTTCGAGCGTATGTACGCGGCGGCCAAGGACCCTGAGATGAGGCATGCCGGCCGGGAGGCGTTCGAAGTGATGTCCACGCTGCAAGCCATCGAGCGCCAGCCGTACACTCCTTCCGCCGGCGCCGGCTACCCGCGCGGACGCTTCGGCCAGAGCCTGCAACAGATCGCCCAATTGATCAAGAGCGATGTAGGGCTGGAGATGGCCTTCGCCGATATCGGTGGCTGGGACCACCACGTCAACGAACTCGGCGCGCGCCCTGGCGAAGGCCTGCTGGCCAACCTGCTGCGCGAATACGGACAGGCCTTGAGCGCCTTCTGGAAGGACATGGGCGACCGCATGAACGACGTGGTGTTGGTCACCATGAGCGAATTCGGCCGCACGGCGAAGGAGAACGGCAATCGCGGCACCGATCACGGGCACGCCAACAGCATGTTCGTGATGGGCGGCGCGGTCAAGGGCGGCAAAGTCTACGGCCGGTGGCCCGGCCTGGAAAAAGAGCAGCTCTACGAGGGCCGCGACCTGGCGCTGACCACCGACTTCCGCGACGTGCTCGGCGAGCTGGTATCGCGGCATATGGGCAATGCATCGTTGCAGACGGTGTTCCCGGGGTACCATCCGAAAGCGCTCGGGCTGGTGTCGGCGTGAGGGCGAGCGGGCGGGACGGAGCTCGTCTTGCATCCCTGGCAGCACCGTAATACACTGAATTCTGTGAAGACTCTCACCGTACGCCTACCCGAGCCGCTGGTAGCCGAGATCGAGGTGGAATCGCGCGGGCGCGGGTGTTCGAAGTCCGACATCGTTCGCGAGCGCCTGCGGCGCGCCGCCGGCACCTCAGGGCGCCAATCCACGACGATGGATGCCATTGCCGACCTCATCGGCTCGGTTGACGGCCTGCCGCCCGATCTCAGCGCGCGAAAGAAGCGATACTTGAAAGCCACGGGTTATGGCCAGAAACGTCCTGGTTGACGCGGGCTTTCTGGTGGCTTTGCTGAGCCGCCGCGACTCCCACCACCAGTGGGCGGTGACGCAAGCGCCCGGTCACGCTCCGCCCTGGCACACGTGCGAAGCCGTTCTGTCAGAGGCCTTCCACCTTCTGGGCACGCGCGGGACGCCTTCTCTCGGCGCGCTGCTTCACCGCCGGGCACTGATTGCGGCTTTCGACCTGGACAACGAGGTGGAGCCGGTACTCACGCTCATGCGGAAATTCGCGGACGTGCCTATGAGCCTCGCCGATGCCTGCCTGGTGCGCATGACGGAAACGCTTCCCGATCCGGTCATTCTCACTACGGATTCCGACTTCCGCATCTATCGCCGGCATAGCCGGCAGATGGTTCCTTGCAAAGTGCCATCGTGAATCAGGTTACAGGATAACGCCGTGGGAAGGGGCATCACCTTTTGACGTCTGTTAACTTGCGGCCGGTGATACCCTGTCGAAATGGCAAAACCAGTGGTGCATTTCGAAATCGGCTGCAAAGATACGGCCAAGGCCGGCGGCTTTTATACGTCGCTCTTCGGCTGGGATACCTCGCAGATGGGCCCGGCCCTGATGATCCGGACCGGATCGCCGCAGGGCATTCAGGGGCACTTCACGGCGCTCGGGCACGAACCTCATCACTACACAATTTTCTACGTCGAGGTGGAGGATATCGGAGCGCACCTGGCGAAAGTGCAGGAACTCGGCGGCAAGGTGGTGGTGCCGCGGGTAGACATCCCGCAATACGGCGCCTTCGCCTGGTTCGCCGATCCGGACGGAAATACCATCGGGCTTTGGACCCCCGCAAACCCGCCGGCATAAACCGCTCCAGCTAAAATAGTTATTGGAGCCTGATTCTTGAAAAAACTGCTGCTGTTGCTGCTCCTGGCTGGAGTGGCGGCGGTCATCGTGTGGGGCATTCTGCGTAAAAGCGATCCGGCCAAGGTCGCCTTCGCGGGCGTCCGCGCGGTGAAAAAGGGCGCGCCCAGCCTCACCATGGTGCAAGTGGTAGAGGGGTTCACCGATGGCGATGCGGTGGCGCTGCCTTCGGACACGCCGCTAAGAGTCGGCGAGCGCGTCACCGCCACGATGTAAAATAGCAGCTTCATGTCTCCAACAACAGAGGGCGCCGGCGGGCAAAAATACGCGTGGTGGCGGGAATTGACCGGTTACCACTGGTTCGTGCTGAGTGTGGCCAGCATGGGCTGGATGTTCGACACCATGGCGCAGCAGTTGTTCAACCTGGCGCGGAAACCGGCCATCAAGGAACTGTTGGGGGCGGGCGCGAGCAATGCCACCGTCGATCAACAGGCGGCGTGGGCGACGTCGATCTTCATGATCGGGTGGGCCATCGGCGGCGTTTTGTTCGGCGTTTTGGGCGACCGCATCGGGCGCGTCAAGACGATGACGATCACCATCCTGAGTTACACCGTCTTCACCGGCTTGAGCGTGTTCTCCACCAGCGTTTGGAACTTCAACGCGTTTCGGTTTATGTGCGGCCTGGGCGTGGGCGGGCAGTTCGCGGTGGGCGTGGCCCTGGTGGCGGAAGTGGTGCCGTCGCGCGCCCGGCCGTACGCGCTGGGGTTCGTGCAGGCAGCGTCGGCGATCGGCAATATGATCGCGGCCATGACCGGAATCCTGGTGGGACAGATGGAAGCGGCGGGCACCATCACCGGCGCCTGGCGATGGGAATTTCTCGCCGGGGCGGTTCCGGCGCCGCTGGCCTTCATCGTCTTCAAGAAATTGAAGGAGCCCGAGCAGTGGCTCAAGGCGCGCGGCGAAAAGAAGAAGATGGGCTCCTACGGCGAGCTGTTCAGCGATGCGCGCTGGCGGCGCAATGCGATTGTCGGATTCCTGCTGGCCTTCGCCGGCGTGGTCGGCTTGTGGGGAATCGGCTTCTTCAGCTACGATCTGTTCCGCCCGGTGCTGGAGCGGACCTTCGCGGCGCAGGGCCTGGCCGGCAAGGCGCTCGCCGGCAAGGTGACCACGTGGATCGGGGTGACTTCCCTGCTCCAAAACCTGGGCTGTTTCTTCGGCATCTACGCGTTCACTTATCTGACGCACTATACCGGCCGCAAGAAAGCTTTCGCCATCTCCTTCCTGGCCGCCATGGGCATGACCTCTTACACTTTCTGGAACCTGAAGCAGATCAGCGATATCTTCTGGATGATTCCGTTGATGGGGTTTGCCCAACTTTCGCTGTTCGGCGGTTACTCTATTTACCTGGCGGAGTTATTCCCGACGCGCTTGCGCAGCACCGGCACCAGTTTCTGCTACAACGTAGGCCGCTTCGCCGCGGCGGCGGGTCCGTTCACGCTCGGCTACCTGACCAAGGACGTTTTCGGCGGCTACGCGGAGCCCATGCGCTACGCCGGCGTGGCCATGAGCCTGGTTTTCCTGGTAGGCCTCGCCGCGCTGCCCTTCGCCCCCGAAACCAAGGGTAAACCGCTGCCGGAATAGGGCGGCGCCGGCAACGGGCCGCCGTTCCTTTGTGTGCCGAGCATGTTCGACAACTCGGGGGTGCAAGTCCCCTTCACAACCTGATGGAGGTGAAGTGATAGCGAAACGCAAGGGCGTAACCGTGAGGGAGCGTCTGAAAGAAGCGTGGAG
>JBEKDV010000021.1:0-39780 GCA_050014175.1 Candidatus Solibacter sp.
CACGCTTCTTTCAGACGCTCCCTCACGGTTACGCCCTTGCGTTTCGCTATCACTTCACCTCCATCAGGTTGTGAAGGGGACTTGCACCCCCGAGTTGTCGAACATGCTCGGCACACAAAAAAGGGCGCCCTCCCAGGGATACTGGGGAGTGCGCCCATCTACGTAACGGAGTTAGTTGGTTACCTGTAAAGACGCGTTGTCCGGCGTTTGGTTAGAGTTTCCGATAAAATAATCTCGGAGCCTGTGAACGAACCGTCCATTCGCCTGTCGCTCGTCGTACTGCTGATCGCCATCAACGGCTTCTTTGCGGGCGCCGAGGTGTCGCTGCTCTCGGTGCGCCATTCGCGGCTGCGCCAGATGGCGGCGGAAGGGAATGCCGGCGCGCAGGCGGCGCTCAATCTGCTTTCCAATCCGGGCCGTCTGCTTTCCGTGACTCAGGTGGGCGTGACCCTGGCCAGTCTGGGACTGGGGTGGGCCGGCGAGGACACGGTCTACCACATTCTGGCCAGGCTCGCGGCGCCCTTGAACACGCCGGTCACCGCCACGGGCCTGCACGCCTTGTGCTTCTTTCTCTCTTTCCTGATCATCAGTTTTTTTCACGTGGTGCTGGGCGAGGTAGTGCCCAAGAATCTGGCCATCGCCAAGGCGGACC
Organism: Candidatus Solibacter sp.; assembly: GCA_050014175.1. Taxonomy (GTDB): domain Bacteria; phylum Acidobacteriota; class Terriglobia; order Bryobacterales; family Bryobacteraceae; genus Solibacter. Next base: position 653 of record JBEKDV010000021.1, read on the forward strand.
GGCTGGCCGCGCTGACGGCTCCGCTGCTGCTTCTTTTCTATCGCGCCATGCTGGCCTTCGTGGTGGTGATCGAGCGCTCGGCGAACGCCATCACGCGGGCGCTGCATCTCAAAGGCGGCGGGCACGGCAATGTACACACCGCCGAGGAACTCAAGCTGATTGTCTCCAGCAGCCGCGGTTTAGGATACCTGCCCGAAGCGCAGGAGGACATGATCCACCGTGTGCTGGACCTGAGCGCGATTTCGGTGCGCGAAATCATGGTGCCGCGCAACGATATCGTTTCGATTGCGAGCGACGCCACCCTGGACGAGGTGCTGCATACCATGATCGAGCAGCAGCATTCGCGGCTGCCGGTGTATGAGGGGGCGAGCGAGAAGGTCGTCGGGCTGCTGCATTACAAAGATCTGCTGCCGGTCTGGGAAGAGCGGCGGAAGGCCATCAGTGGCAGCCGTTCGAGCCGGGCCTTCCGGGTGGGCCGCCTGCTGCGGCCGGTGATGTTCGTGCCGGAGACCAAGGCCGCCTCGCAGATGTTCGATGAGTTCCGTACCGGCCGCTCTCACCTGGCAATGGTGGTGGATGAGTTCGGCACCATCGTCGGCATGCTGACGGTGGAAGATGTGCTGGAACAGATTGTGGGCCGCATCGAAGACGAGCACGACGAGAAGGTGGCGCGCCGCGGCGCCGAGAGCGACGACGTGGAACTGGACGGAGCCGCGCGCATCCTGGACCTGGAAAGCGAGTACGGCATCGAGATTCCGCCGGACGCCGGTTTCGAGACGCTGGCCGGATTCCTGCTATTCCGGCTGGGTGAGATTCCGCGGCCCGGGGCGGCGGTCGAGTACCAGGGCCGGCGCTTCACGGTGCTGGAGATGGATCGCAATCGCATCGCCCGCGTGCGCATCGAAAAAGTTGTGGCATAAGGGGGTACCCTCTGGGTCGCCTTGTGCATCCGGGCGAAGCTCGGACGTCTTTCGCGCTAGCATAGGGTAGACATGTTGGGCCTCGAACGGTCGGCGGCGCGTTATACCTGGACGGCGGCGATGGTGCTGCTGGCCCTGTGGCTGGTCTACCTGTTGCGCGTCACGCTGTTTGTCTTTGCCTTGGCGCTGCTGTTCGCCTACCTTCTTTCTCCGCTGGTGAACCTGCTGGATCGGGCGATCCCACGGAAGGGCACGCGCACGCTGGCGTTGGCGCTGGCCTACCTGATCTTCATCGGCGCGGTGGTGCTCATCGGGATTCAGATCGGCACGCGCGTGGTGTCTCAGGCTGAGACGCTGGCGAGAAGACTTCCCGACATGATGGCCCAACTGGAGCAGCCCTCGGAAATCGCGCCGGCGGCGGTCAACTCGCTGAAGGCCCAGTTGATCGCCAGCCTGCGCGCGGATTGGGTGCAGCGCAGTGGCGACATCATGCACGCGCTCCCCGCTGCCGGGCTGCAATTCCTCTCGGTGGCCAGCAATCTGATTTATGTGGTGATCGTACCCGTCCTGGCGTTCTTCTTCCTCAAGGATGGCGACCTCATCCGCAGCCACATGCTGGAATTCCTGAGTGCGGGTCCGTTGCGCGGCGTAGTGGAGAGCGTGATGGCCGACATCCACCTGCTGCTGGCGCATTACATGCGCGCCCTGGTGCTGCTTTCGCTCTCCACCTTCACGGCCTACTCCATCTTCTTCACCATCATGGGCGTGCCTTTCGGCGTGCTGCTGGGGGTAGTGGCCATGGTGCTGGAGTTTATCCCCATGATCGGACCGCTCACCGCCGTCGCCGTCATCCTGCTGGTCACCCTGATTTCGGGCGCGCACTTCTGGACGGTGGTCATCTTCGTCGTGGCCTGGCGCATGTTCACGGACTACTTCCTCTCCGTGCGCCTCATGGGGCAGGGCGTGCAACTCCATCCGCTGCTGGTGCTGCTGGGCGTTTTCGGAGGCGCGGAAGTGGCCGGCGTGGCCGGAACTTTTCTCTCCGTGCCGATTCTGGCGATGGCCCGCATCCTCTACGTGCGAACCCGCCGTTCGCGGTTGAGCCCTGCCGAGGAGACGCCCCTGCTGACGCGATGAGACGCGCGCTCTGCTTGGCGCTTCTGGCGTGGCCTCTGGCGGCCCACGTCATGAGCATGAGTTCCGGAGATCTCGCCATCGTCGGCGCCCGCGCCCATTACGATTTGCGCATGCCGCTTTACGAAGTGGCCCATGTATCGAATCCGGAGCGTACCCTGCTGGAACACATCCGCTTCGCCGGCGCACGCCTGGTGTACAGCGAATGCCGCGCCGACGCCGCGCACGACGCCTACCTCTGCACTGCGAACTACGAGTTCGCCGCGCCGGTGGATCGCCTGGACGTGGAGTGCACCTTCCCCGCGATCACCGTTCCCAACCACGTGCACCTGCTGCGCGCCTCGCTGGGCGAAAAACGCGATGAGGCCATCTTCGACCTCGGCTTCACGCGTGCCACGCTGCGCTTCCGCCCGCCCACCCCGGCCGAAATCGCCATCACGCAGGCCGGCGCGGGCTTCCTGCGCGCGCTCGGCGGCGCGGTGCAGGTGTTGTTCCTGGTGGCGCTGGTGCTGGCCGCCCGCTCGCGCCGCGAACTGCTCGACATCGCCGCCATGTTCCTGGTGGGACAGGCGGTCAGCGTGCTGACCATGGCGCACGTGCTCTGGCAGCCCGCGCCGCGCTTCGTAGAGGCCGCGACCGCGCTGGCCGTGGCCTATCTGGCGGTGGAGATCCTGCTGCTTCCGCAGGCGGGTGCGCGCTGGCTGGTGGCGGGCGTGCTAGGCGCGCTTTACGGCCTCTACTTCGATTTGTTCGTGCAGACCACGGGATACTCTTCCGCGCTGGTCCTCGCCGGCGCGGTGCTCGCCGAGGCGGCCGCTATCGCCGTGCTCGCGCTCGCGCTCTCGCGGGTGGGGCGGATGGCGAAGGCGTTCCGCCCGGTGCAGGTAGCGGCATCGGCGCTATTGGTGTTCGGGATGGTCTGGTTCCTGCTGCGGCTGCGGAGTTAAATCCGGCCGCAAGGCCGGTTAGAAAGTGGGATCCGGCAGCCGGGTATGGACGCGGGTCAGAAAGATGCCACCCGCGACGATCGCGCTGGGGACTTGAGAGGCGTCTACAATCGAGGTGGCGATCATCACAAAGCCCGATCCAGTGTAAACCTTCACGGCCGAGGTGATGATGAAGTCGTCCACCTGGGCAGCCGAGACGCCGGCCGACGTGACCACGCGGTTGAACTGGCCGGTGCCATTGCAATTCACCGTGTAAGTTCCCGCCTGCGTGCCGGTCGCGATCGTTCTGGCTCCCGTCGTCGATCCCGGTGTGGGCTCGTTTATGACGAAGGTCCCGCTCAGATTGCCGTTTCCGTCCAGAGACCTTGTCGCGAGTGCTATGGCTACGTTAGAGCCATAGTTGCCGATGACGGCATAGGAGCCCTTAAGGCTTGCAACGGTGTACGGGCATGCGGGGTTCTGCGCATTGGCGGCAGACACGCCGAGAAAGCCAGCGAATATTAACGCTGCTGGGACAAACAGGCTTTTCTTGTTGAACATAGTTTTCCTCTCCTTGTGGCGAGGGCGACGGGTTGGCAAACTCTGGAAGCCTCCCGAAGTGCCCTGTCATAATGTATTAGCCCAAACGGACGGAAAAACAGGACAGAGGTTCTTGAAATTTTTGAAGTTTGTTCGTACCACTGCCCGCTACTTCGGTCCCCAAACCGGCATCGCCATCCCCGCCGCCGGGCGGCAGCGCAATGAACCTGCTATATTGTTCAAAATGGTACAGTTCGAAGCCGGGCAGGCCGCGGACGTCACAGGGCTGTTGCGAGCCTGGAGCGCGGGCGACCGCAGCGCGCTCGACCAACTGGCGCCGATTCTCCACGCCGAGCTCAAGCGAATCGCCCAGCGGTGCATGAGGCGCGAGCGCAAGGAGCACACCCTTCAACCTACCGCGTTGGTCAACGAAGCTTTCCTTCGCCTGGTCAATGTGCACGGAATTCAATGGCAGGACCGGGCTCATTTCTTCGCTCTCTGCGCGCAGATGATGCGCCGGATACTGGTCAGCCATGCGATCGCGCGGGGAGCCGGGAAACGAGGCGGCGCAGCCCGCATGATCTCACTGGACGACGTGGCGATCGGTTCTCCCGAACACGACTCCCAGGTCGTGGAACTGGATCAGGCTCTCGAAGAATTGGCCAAGCTCGACCCGCGAAAAGCGCAAATCGTCGAAATGCGCTTCTTTGCGGGCTTGAACTTCGAAGAGATCGCTGCCGTGCTCAATGTCTCGTCGAAAACGGTTCTTCGGGACTGGAACCTGTCGAAAACCTGGCTGGCACGTGAAATGAGCCGCGGAACCGCCGGCTGAACGCGCACGGCGCGTTGTAAAGAGTACACTTTGTGTGTGGGCACAGACCGCTGGGGTCGAATCCAAGAGCTCTATCACACCGTTCTGGCGCTAGAACCCTCCGAGCGCGCGGGGTTCCTCTCGCAAGCCTGCTCGAACGAACCGGAACTGCGCCGCGAAGTGGAATCTCTGCTGGCATACGAGGGGCAAGCCGATGGGTTGCTCGAAAGCCCTGTGTGGAAAGACGTCGGGACTGGGGAAACAGCCACGCCGGCGTCCCCGCCGCTGGCCGGCGGCTCGCAGCTCGGGGCGTTCCGCATCGTGGAGCGCGTCGGATCCGGGGGAATGGGCGAAGTCTATCGCGCCACCGACACCAGGCTGCATCGCGACGTCGCCATCAAGATGCTGCCGGCCGAGTATGCGCATCAGCCCCAGTGGCTCGCCCGCTTCCAACGCGAGGCGCGGGCGATTTCGGCGCTCAATCATGCGAACATCTGCACGCTATACGACGTCGGTCCGAACTACCTGGTGATGGAACTGGTGGAAGGCGCCACGCTCGCCGGGCCCGTCCCCATCGATACCGCCATCGGCTACGCCCGGCAGATCGCCGCCGGCCTGGAAGCGGCGCACGAAAAGGGCATTATCCACCGCGACCTCAAACCGGCGAACATCAAAGTCACGGGACCCGCAAGCGGGTACCCCGGCACGGTGAAGATCCTCGATTTCGGGCTTGCCAAAGCCGCCGAAGCGCCCGCATCCGCGGCCAGCCCCACCACATTGCCCGCAGTGACGGAGAAGGGCATGATCCTGGGCACGGCGGCTTATATGTCCCCCGAACAGGCGCGCGGCCAGCCCGTCGATCGCCGCACCGACATCTGGGCCTTTGGCGTCATCCTGTACGAACTGCTGACCGGCAAGATGCTGTTCGGCGACGGCAACAGCGCCTCCGATTCGCTCGCCGCCGTCCTCACGCGCGAACCCGATTTCCACGCGCTACCGAGCAACACTCCGCCCCGCGTGCGCCGCCTGCTGCAACTCTGCCTGCGCAAAGATCCCAAACTGCGGCTCCAGGCAATCGGCGACGCCCGTATTTTGCTGGATGAACCCGAGCCCGCTTCCCCCGTGCCGTCCGCGCCCGTCCGCCGCTGGATTCCCTGGAGTGTCGCGGCGGTGCTCGCCATGGCGCTGCTTGCCTCCCTCGGCGCGTGGCTGCTACCGAAGACCAGCGCGCCAGATCCGGGCGCGGCGCGCTTCCTCCTGCCACTGCCTCCTGGCACCAGTTCCCAGCCACACATCATGTCCACTCACGCCGTCCCCTCGCCGGATGGACGTTTCCTGGTAATCGTTATACGCGACACATCTTCAGGAAAACCGGGCCTTTGGGTTCGACCGTTGGACTCCGACTCGGCACGTCGCCTGGACAAGACCGAAGGGGCGACCTTACCGTTCTGGTCGCCGGATTCGCGGTACCTCGGCTTCTTCGCGGAAGGCAAGCTGAAGCGGGTCGCGGTGGCCGGCGGGAGCGTCCAGACCATCTGCCAGGCACCGCGCGAAACCGATGGCGGAACCTGGAACCAGGAAGGCGTCATCGTGTTTGCATACTACGGCCCCGGAGCGCCGCTGATGCGGGTATCCGCGGCCGGCGAAGTGCCCAAGCCGGTCACCGCCCTGGAGAAGGACGAGATGTGGCACAGTTGGCCGCAGTTCCTGCCCGATGGCCGCCACCTGCTCTATTTCGCAGTCGACAAGGAAGCCGCCAACGGCGCCATCTACGTCCAGGAACTCGGTTCCACCAGGCGAGTCCTGGTAATGAAGAATTCGACGCGAGGGGTATGGGCACTTCCCGGGTATCTGCTCTTTGTGCGCGAAGGAACCCTGTTTGCGCAGCGCATGGACGCGAAAACGTTTCAGTTGGAGGGCGAACCGCTGGCGGTGGCGCAGGACGTTGCCTTCAATGATAGGAATGGTCGAAACGCGGTTGCCGTGTCGCGGAACGGCGTGCTGGTCTATCGCGGCAGCACGTCCGGCAGGGTGCGGCAACTCACCTGGTACGACCGCGGGGGACGGCCCCTCGGCGCGGCAGGCAAACCCGGCGAATTCCTGAACCCCTCCCTTTCCCCGGATGAAAAAAGCGTCGCTGTGCCGGTAGGGCCATCGGGAAGAATCGATATCTGGATCATGGATCTGGCCAGCGGGGTGCTGACCCGCATGACGCACGATTCCCGGGTATCGGTTGTCGCGACGCCGGTATGGTCGCCGGACTCCCAACGGCTGGCAGTCACTCAGGTCACCGAGGGAATCGAGGTGGTTGATGTAGCTTCCGGAAAGGTCACTCCGCTGGCGAAGGCGCCCCTCAGCGTCTGGGACTGGTCGCCCGACGGCAGCTCGATTCTATGCACAGACGGGACCCGGCTTTCTCAACTGCTTCTGGCGGGCGGGGCAGGACTCCGGACCATTCTCGACACACCGTACGGCAATGGTAGTTTTCGCTTCTCGCCCGATGGGCAATATGTGGTCTACGTCTCCAATGAATCGGGTCAAAACGAAATCTACGTGGCCTCATTTCCCGCTTTTGCAGCCAAACGCAAGATATCCTCCAGTGGCGGGAGCTATCCGGTCTGGGCAAAGGGCGGCAAGGAGATCCTCTACCGTGCGGCGGACGGAGCGCTGACGAGCGCAGAGATCCGGACGGGATCCAACCTGGTGGCAGGCACGCCCAGGCTCCTTTTCAAACCCGCGGGATCCGACCTGGGCCCGTTTGGTGTAACTGCGGACGGCAAACGCTTCCTGATTAGCGAACCCGTTCAGAAAAACGAAGGCGAAAAGTCCGACATCACGGTGGTCCTCAACTGGACCGCCGGCATCAGGTAGCCGGCGCCCGCCTCACTTCCCCAAGATTTCCCGGTACACCTCGTACGCCGCCTGGCCGAAGAGCACGAAGATCGCCTGCTCCACCGTCGAGTCCGGCCGCTCCAGGTGCCACCGCACTTCCCGGATGGCGATCTCCGCCGCCGCTTTCTGCGGGTAGCCGTACACCCCCGTGCCGATGGCCGGGAAGCTGATGGTGCGCACGGCACGCTCGTCGGCCAGTTGCAGGCACTTGCGGTAGCACCCCGCCAGCAGCTCCGCTTCCCCGTGGCGGCCGTCGCGATACACCGGACCCACCGCGTGGAAGACGTACTTCGCCGGCAGGAGGCCCGCGCCCGTCGCCACCGCGCTGCCGGTGGGGCATCCGCCCGCCGCGGCGCGGATGGAGTCGAGCTCGCGCATGATGGCGCGTCCGCCGGCGCGGTGAATGGCGCCATCCACGCCGCCACCGCCGGCCAGCGCGGAATTGGCCGCGTTGGCGATCGCGTCCACGGCGATCCGCGTGATGTCGCCTTCCTCTAGAACGATCTTTCTTCCGATGGCGTTTGTCCAGTCCATACGATCCATTACAATCATTATCATGACCAGGCGAGAACTTCTGGCGGCCGGCGCGGCATTTGCCACCTGCGCAACACCTCTCGTTGCGGGCAAGACCCACATCGATAAATCGCGCATCAGCGCCATCACCGACGAGATCGGTCTCAGCACCCTGGAATCGATCGCGTTCGCGCATTTCTACGGCCTGCAGAATGTGGAAATCCGCAATCCGCCGGGCAAGCGGGAATACTTCACCCTGCCCGAAGCGGAGATCAAGGCCGATGCGGACCTCTTCGCCAAGGAAGGCCTCAAGGTCTCTTTCGTCAACACCAGCCTGCTCAAATTCACCTGGCCGGGCACCGAAGCCGCGCGCCGCCGCACGGAAACTCCGGAAGCCCGCGACAAGCGCCTGGCGGGCGAAAAGGCGCGCTGGGACGTGCGCATGGAAGATTTGCAGAAAGGCATCCGCTGCGCCCAGATCATGGGCTGCGACAAGATGCGTGTCTTCTCCGGCAGCCGCGTGGCGGACCCCACCACCGTTTACCAGACGATTGCCGACACCCTGGGCGAGATGTCTAAGGTCGCGGAGCGGGAAAAGGTCTACCTGCTGCTGGAGAACGAAGGCTCGCAGAACGTCGCCACCGCGAGCGAACTTGCCGACGTCATGAAACTGATACCCTCCAAGTGGGTGGGCTACAACTGGGATCCGCACAACGCCTACGGCAAGGAGAAAGCCTTCCCCGAAGGCTACGGCTTCCTGCCCAAGGAGCGCATGCTGAACCTGCAAATCAAGGGCAAGGGCGTCATGCCGGAGAGTCCGGAGAAAGAGGATTGGCGCGCCATCTTCGCCGCCCTGAATAACGATGGCTATGAGGGCAAGATCGGCCTCGAAACCCATCTCTTCGACGGCACGCTGATCACGGCCGCCCACAAATCCATGGACGAGATTATGAAGATCGTGCGCGAGGTCTGACTATGCAAAAGAACTTCTTGATGGCTTTCGGCGTTGGACTAGCGATCATCGCGCTGGCGGTAGGCGGCATCTTCCTGATGCAGCGCGGCGACCGGATCGAACTTCCGGGCAAGATCCTCAAGGTGCGCACCGCGCCGCTGGATGACGATAGCTCCATCGCGGTGATCGATTTCCGCATCACCAATCCATCCAACATCCTGCTTGAAGTGCGCACCGTGACGGTGGAGATGGAAGATAATCAAGGCCGGAGCTACCTCGGCCAGTCGGTGAGCGAAATGGATGCCGTTCGCCTCTTCGAAGGGCTGCCGGTGCTCGGACAAAAATTCAACCCGACGCTGCTTATGCGCGATCGCCTGGGGTCGCATGGCTCGGCGGATCGCATGATCGCGGCGCGTTTCCAGGCGCCCATGGCCCTTCTCGATGCCCGCAAGCGCTTCGTGGTGCGCATTGAGGAAGTGGATGGCAAGACGTTCGAGTATATGGAACACTAGCCATGCAGCCTTAGAACGACAGGGTACAAAAACCACCCCACTAATCGCTGTCCCAATGGCGCCGCTGGTGGGGCAGGCGCTTCCGCCTGCCAACCCGGGGGCTCGATCAGGAGTTGGCAGGCGGACCCAGAGGGTACCCCGCCTGCCCCACCCTTGCCTGCCCCATCATTTTTCATGGGATTTCGCGTGTCGAAGGCCCATTCCGACAGGCCAGGAGGCCTGTCCCACTACTTCCGCAGCAGCGCGTAGTGCGGATCCAGCGTCACCTTCAGCGGGGCCGCCTTCAGGGCCAGCGTGAAGGTCACCGGAACGTCGGCCGTCCGCACCCAGTGCGTCATGGTGCGCCCCCTGGCGATGGCGATCTCCACCGGCACCGCCGCGGTGAAATCCTCGCCCACGCCGGTTTGGGTTACCGTGCCGGTCAATTTCACGTTCGGCGCCGCGCCCTTCACCTTCCATGCCAGCTTGATGGCCGGGATGCCCGTCCCGTAGACCCATTGTTCGAAGAAGCTCTCCAGTTTCGGATCGTCGGATTTGGGCGGCAGGTACTCGGCGGCGAGCGCGCGGAACTCCTCGGTGGTGATGTCCTTCCGGTCGTAGCGCCTGGCGATCTCCGCCAGCAGCGCCAGGAATTTCTGGTCGCCCATCCTGGCGCGCAGCATCTGCATGATCCAACTCCCCTTGCTGTAGGTGATGGTGCGCCAGGCGCGCGGTTCCTGCGAGCTTTCTAGGCGCGTGCCGAGCACGATCGGGCCCGCGGAATCGACCAACTGGCCCGCCTCGTTCTTGGCCAGGAGCGTGTCGCGATAGTTCTCCAGCATCGTTTCCATCGAGCGCGCGCCGCGTCGTTTTTCGAGGTACAGCAACGCCGAGTAGTTGGCCAGCGCTTCCATCAGCCAGTTGTCGCGGTAGGTGGCCGGTACGACACGGTTGCCCCACCATTGGTGCGCCACCTCGTGCGCCTGCAAGACATCCTGGAAATACAGATCGGATGAAGCGCTGCCGCCTCCGATGTGGGCGCCCGGGATGGCCTTAATATAGGCCAGGGTGGAAAGGTAGATCAGCCCCGGGAAACCCTGTCCGAACGCGCCTGGGATGGGCGAGACCGTCAGGTGCGGCAGCGCCGGAGGTCCGAACCGCGACGCCATGAACTCCATGGCCGACGCCATTTCGCCGGCCAGGGCCTGCAAGTTCTCCACCGGGCTCGGTACGCGTGGCTCGATCGGGGGAACCGGCTCCAGGGGGTCGGGACGGCGGCGCGAGAGGTTGCCAATCGACGGCAACACCGGCGGGTTGATGTCGGGAGCGCGCGGCTGTAGTGCCGGTTCCAGTTTGCGGTTGGCGCACACGTCCACCACGTACCCTCCGTGCTCGAATTTCGCGTGCAGGTAGTCGCCCAGGTTGAATCCCACGATCCGCACCGGCGCGCTGGTGCGGCGGTGCACTACCCGCATGTCGCCTTCGGTGCGATCGTCCAGGGTATCGCCCGCGCTCACCAGGTCGAGTCCGCGCGGGAAGTGGAAGGTGAGGTCGTAGTTGGAAAAGCGGTGTCCGTTGGCCGGATACCAGTTACCGCGCGAAGTCACGTAGTAGATATGATCGCCGGCCTCGTGAATCACCTTGCCGGAATGGCGAAACTCGAACTCGTACTCACGTCCGGCGCGCAGCGGCTCCGCCGGGGCCACCAGGAATAGACTATTGCCGCCGCGCGACAGATTGAGCCGCGCGGTTTCGGCTTGCAGCACCTCGGCCGCCACTCCATCGACGCGCACCTCCGTCACCGACATCTCGCGCGCAATCTCGAACGCCGCCACGGGGAGGGACGCCGCGGCGACCCGCACCTTGACGCGTGAGATGGCGTTCAAGGTGAGATCCGGCGCCACCGTGGCATCGATGCGGTAATCGCCCAGTTGCGGATCGCGCACCAGGGGTGCGGGGTTCTGGCGGGCGGATCGCGCCGGGAAGCTGGCCCAGGTGTCGTAGAACAGGTGGTTGTCCCGCGTGGTGAGCTGCCCGGCCAGGATCTGCTCGGAATTGTCCGGATCGTAGACCAGGTCGAAGTTGCCCAGCTTGGCGCTGCTGAACATGGCGGCGAGGAGGCGGTCGGCGCGTGCCGGCCCGCGCAGCAGATCGAAGGTCAGCCTCACCTGGTAGCTGGTGCCCAGGTTGCGCAGCACCGGGCTCCACTGCTCGTCGAGCACCGGCGCCATTTCCGGGACTTTGCGATTGGCCGGGTTGTTGGCCATCTGGCTCATGAGTTGTTCGTAGACGTCGCCCGTGAAGAGCAGCATCGCGGCGCGAATGTGTTCATCGAGATTCGGCGTGTTGATGAAGGTGGCCAGCGAGCGGCGCTCGGCGCGGTCGGGCGGCAGCAGGATCACCTCGCCATCGCCGCCTTCCACCTCGGTGGAGAAGGCCGCGGCCATCCTCCGGCCCGCCACCGGCTTGCTGAAGATCAGATAGCCGTCGGTCAGATAGATCCGGATGTCTTCTTTGAGGATCGTGAGGTCGCGCACGCGGTAGCATTCGTCGCGGTCGAAGCGGTTCTCGCGCACCGCGCGTGCGATATCGGCCGCCGTCCCGCCAAACACGGTGAACGGAAGCAGCCATACCAGAGCCAATAGCTTGCGCCCCATGCCCCTAGTCTACCGGTAAGCGGACCGTACTGGCCGTTAGATTCCCTTCGCCAGGAACCCGCCATCCACCGGAATGGTCTGCCCGGTCACGAACGAGGAAGCGTCGCTCGCCAGGAAGATGGCGCAACCCACCAACTCATCCACAAGGCCCACGCGCCCCATCGGCGTGCGCCCGAGAATCGAGGAGATGCGCGTCGGGATCTCCAGCGCTTTGGCGTTCAGCGGGGTGCGGAACACCCCGGGCGCAATGGCATTGACGCGGACCCCCTGCGTGGCCCATTCGCACGCCAGGCTCTTGGTGAGCATGTGCACGCCCGCCTTGCTGGCCGCATAGACGGCGACATCGGCGAAACTGACAAACGTGGTCATGGAGCAGGTGTTGACGATCGACCCCCGCTGCTGCTTGAGCATCTGGCGCCCGAAAATCTGGTTGGCGCGGAAGGTGCCGTTGAGGTTGATATCGATCACCCTGTTCCACTCCTCTTCGGGCAGATCGACGAAGGGCATTTTCCTGGTCGCGCCGGAGGTGACCATGAGGATATCCACCTCCCCGTAGGCCAGCACCGCCTCATCGCAGAGGCGCTGCAGGCTGGCGCGATCCTGCACGTCGCTGGTCACGCGGAGGGTGCGCGCGCCGAGCGCTTCGAGTTCGCTCGCCGTGGAATCCACCTTGGCCTTATCGCGGCTGCTGGCAATGGTGATGGCTCCCGCCTGCGCGAATCCGCGGGCGATGGCGAGGCCGATTCCGCTGGTGCCGCCCAGTACCACCGCGACGCGATTCTTCAGCGAAAACTGTTCGAGCGCATTCATTGGAGTTACACTCAATCTTACAACGCGCCCATATCACATACGGAGAATTCAGGTGCAATTTCTCACTCTGCAACGCGAAGGCTGGGACGAACCCGGCGTGCTCTACGACGGCCGTGTGACCGGCTTGAAAGGGGCCGGCTTCGACGACCTGCTCTCGGTGATCTCGGGCGGCGCCGACGCCCTGGATCGCGTGTCGCGATGGTTGTACAGCCAGCCGCGCAGCGAACCGCTCGACCTGGTGGCCACCCGCCTGCGGGCGCCCATCCCCAAGCCGCCGAAAATCGTCTGCATCGGCCTGAATTACCGCGACCACGCCGCCGAATCCAGGATGGCGATTCCCGACGTGCCCACGGTATTCGCCAAATTCGGCAACACCGTGACCGGTCACCGCCACCCCATCGTGCTGCCCAGGAACTCCCTCAAGCCGGATTACGAGGCGGAGTTCGCCGTGGTCGTCGGCAAAGGCGGGCGACACATTCCGGAGGCCCGCTGGCGCGAGCACGTCTTCGGATACACCATCGTCAACGACGTCAGCGCGCGCGATTTCCAGATGGCGACCAGCCAGTGGACGATGGGAAAAACCTTCGACACGTTTGCGCCCATGGGCCCGGTGGTCGTGACCGCCGATGAGATCGAAGATCCGCACAAGCTGGCCATTTCCCTCACCCTCAACGGGGAGCTCATGCAGAGTTCGAACACCTCCAACCTGATTTTCGGCGTGCCCCAGCTCATCGCGTTCCTCTCCAGCGTGATGACCCTCACGCCGGGCGATATCATTTCCACCGGCACGCCGGCGGGTGTTGGTTTCGCGCGCAAGCCGCCCCGCTGGCTGCTGCCGGGAGATGAAGTCGCGGTGCAGGTGGAAGGCATCGGACGCCTGGTGAATCCGGTGGTGGCGGAAGCCTGACTTCCTGCTAAAATCAAGGCTGGCGTGCGCCCGTAGCTCAGTTGGATAGAGTGGCTGACTTCGAATCAGTAGGTCGGGAGTTCGAATCTCTCCGGGCGCACCAATCTTCCCGCTCCCGTCAAACGCCTGCCCCGGTCACCTCTTTCAGCTTGGCGAAGAACTGCCGCTTACGTGCGGTGTTGATTCCCCAATTGACGGGCGGGCACTGGTAGCCTTCCACGTAGTCGCTCTGGCCCGGTTCGAAGTAGCCCCACGAGGCGTAGTTGCGCAACGCCTCCATCATGTGGTTGTCCGGCTGGTCGAAGCGGAAGTGGTCGTCTTCGTTGATCAGGACGGGCATGGGGCGCCAGGTTTCCCTCTGGCGCGATGTCTGAATCATGTTGCGGATTCGCGCCGGATCGTCCGCCCCGTTGCCATGCAGTAACAGGAAGTCGGACGCCTTCACCACGTTGGCGCCCGCCGGCGCGCCGCCTCCGTAACTGACGCCCACCAGCAGGCGGCGCCCGCCGCGAAGCGTCCCTTTGACCGTTTCGATCAGCTCGTGTACCCGCGCCGCCTTCAGGATCTCGTGGTCATAGGCTTTGCCGTCGCACTCGTTGTCGATCTCTACCAGCACGTTGCGGTAGTTGCGGTCCAGCAGCCAGTTGGTGGCATTGGCGACCGCGCGGCGCACGGCGGCTTCGTCCTTCACCCGCTGGTCCTGCCCGAAGTAGAAGTAGCCGACGATGGCCACCATTCCCAGCTCGTCGGCACGGTCCAGGATGCGAGCCAGCCGGTTCATGTAGGCCGGGCGCAGGTTGCCGTCGGGAGAGATCGCGGTGTTTTCCCAGGGCTGGCTCTGGGAGTAGCCTTCGGGACTGCCACCCTGCAAGTTGACGGTGAAGGCGAGCAGCCCGTTGCGGCGCCATTCGGGAAGCGCGGCGACGAATTCGCTCGTATTGCGTTCCGGATCCCACTTGCCCGTGTCGGGGTAGGCCCACCGGTCCCGCGTTTCCGGATTGAGGTCGTCGAAGATCGCCTGTACCGCCCGCACGTTCATGAGCAAGCCTTCGATCTTCAGCCCCCGATACCAGCGGCCGGCATAGGTGGGTTTGCCGTTCAGAAAGAACTGGTCGCCCCGGATGGAGATTTCGGTGCGGCGCGGCGGTTCAGCGGGTCCAGCGGCGCGCAAGGCGGGAACGGCGCCCGCCAGCGTCAGAAAGGTACGTCGGTTCACGATGCTAAACGTATCATACGGCCTGCTATCCTGATGGGACGCTATGTATCTCAAGATTCTGGGGCACCCGATTTTCACCAGCCTGAACTTCCACATGCCCATGATCGTGGACCTCTCGCATCCCCTGGTCATGCTCCAGGGCGAGAATGGGGCGGGGAAGTCGACGCTGCTGCACTCCATCTTCTACGCTCTGCGCGGCGACCAGGTGGAGGGCTACGTTTACCGTCTCGAACCGGCCGGCGTCAAGCCCGGCAAGGCCTACCTCTTCGACGCGGAACAGCACAATCCGCGCACCCAACTGGAACTCTTCCAAGAGCAGCCGGAAATGGTGGAATTCCTGCGCACCGCCAGCCACGGCCAAGTCATGCTGTCCCTGTTCCGCGAGAGCTTTCCGAAACTGCCCGAGGGCACCACGCTGCTGCTCGACGAACCCGAGATGGCGCTTTCGGTTTCCAACCAGCGCCGCGTCCTGAAAATGCTGCTGGAACTGGTGGACCGGAAGAAATTCCGCATCGTCTGCGCCACGCACTCGCCGGTGCTCATCGACTCGCCCGATACCTACGTGATCAACCTCGATCGCCACATCAACCGGAACATCGTCTCCGACGGCCAGGGCATCGAAGGCGCCAGCACCATTCAGTAGCGGAGGTTTATGACCTGTTGCGCGCAATTCGAGAAGCTGCTGGATCGCGACCTGGCCCGCCACGCGCAGCCTCACCAGCTCTCTAACGGCACCATCATCACGGAGATCGACACCGAGTACTTCTTCGTGTTCGGCGACGACCGTCACCAGTTCGTGGGATTGAACTATTGTCCGTTCTGCGGCAGGGTCCTATCGCGGGAACTATGGAACCTCGAAAAGAAAAAATAAGCGTCAAGGCTACCCCCGCTGCCCGCTGGGCGCTGGCCGGCGGACTGGCGCTGTGGACCGCCATTGGTTTTGCCCCTTTTGGCAGACCGGATCCGCTGCCGGCCGATGCGCCGGGCGGCGAGTTCTCCGCGGAGCGCGCCATGGTGACGGTCCGCGCCATCGCGCAGCGCCCGCACCCGGTGGGCAGCGCCGATCACGATCGCGTCCGCGACTACGTGCTCGGTGAGTTCAGCCGGCTGGGTCTGACGCCGGTGACGCAAGCCGGAACGGGAAGCTTCCTCCGCTATAAGGGAAAGGCGGAGAACATCATGGCGCGCCTGCCCGGCACCGCCAACACGCGTCCGGTGATGCTGGCGGCGCATTACGATTCCACCCGGCGCGGTCCGGGGGCGGGCGACGACGCGCAAGGCGTCGCGGTGCTGCTGGAAACCCTGCGCGCGCTGCGCCAATCACGCCCGTTGCGCAACGATTGTATCTTTCTGGTCACCGATGGCGAAGAGGACGGCTTGCTGGGCGCGTCGCTCTTCATGCACGAGCATCCCTGGCACGGCGAACCGGGTGTGGTGCTCAATTTCGAGGCACGCGGCACCGGCGGCGCCGCGGTCATGTTCGAGACCAGTACCCCCAACGAGTGGCTGGTCCGCGCCTTGCGGGCGGCGGTGCCCGGGGCCAATGCGACTTCCTTCGCTTACGAAGTCTACCGCCGCATGCCCAACGGCACCGACCTGACGGTGTTCAAGCGCGGGGGCCTCGCCGGCATGAACTTCGCCTTCATCGAGCATCCGGAATGGTACCATCGCCCCCAGGACGACCCGGCGCATCTCGACCTGCGCAGCGTGCAAGAGCAGGGAACGTACGCGCTGGCGCTGGCGCGGCGGTTCGGCGCGCAGGACCTCGGCCAGCCACAGTCCGGCGATGCGGTTTACTTCCCCACGCGACTGACGCCGCTGATCGTCTATTCCAGCGCCTGGGTGCAGCCCCTGGCATGGCTCACTACGGCAGCGTTAGTGGCGGCCGCCCTGGCCGGTTGGCGCCGGCGGGTGCGCGGGTTCTGGCTCGCGTTTTTGCTGGCGATTCCGGCCGTTCTGCAACTTCTGGTGGCCAGGGTCGCCCCTGGTGTGACCTACCTCTTGGAGTGGCCGCTGGCTGGGGCGGTGATGGCGTACGCCGTCCGGATGACCGCCCCGTCGTCGATCGGCGCGGGCTGGCGGTTGGCCGTGCTGTTGGTCACCCCGGCGGCATCGTTTCTGCTGCTCGTGCCCATGTTCCACACGCTGATCGTAGCCCTCGGTCCCCGCGAGGGCGGGATCATTGTCGCCGTGGCCGCTCTTTGGACTCTGAGCACGGTGCTGCCGCAACTCAAGCTGGCCGTGGGCTAAGTGGCGCGGCTGTCGCGTTACAATGCGGTATCCTATGCTCCTAAACCGCCGAAGGTTGCTGGTCGCGACCATCCTTGCGACCCTGCTCGCCGTCGCCTGGCCTTCGCCCGCCCGCTGCCAGTCCGCGACTACCGGCGCTCTGGCCGGCGCGGTGACCGATCCCGGCGGCGCGGCGCTGCCCAACGTCACCGTCACGCTGGCCAATTCCGCCACTATGAGCGCCCAGACCGCGGTGACCGGCGCCAACGGCGAATACACCTTCTCCCTGCTTTCTCCGGGGGCCTACGCGGTGCAATTCGCCGCTCCCGGATACAAGACGGCCCTCATGTCTTCGGTGGCCGTGAGTGTGGGCGAGGCCCCCACGCTGGACGCCGCCCTGGAGCGCGGCGAAACCGCCGAGCCCGTGCCCTGCCAGTGCAAGATCACCGTGACCACCTCCTCCACCAGCACTTCCGTCAACTCCAAGACCATCACCGCCGTGCCGCTGACGACGCGCAATTTCACGCAAATTCTGTCGATGGCCTCCGGCTCCGCGGCCGACGTCAACAATGCCGGCACCCTGGGGCGCGGCACGCGCAATGTCAACGTCAACGGCAATACCAGCGCCGGAAGCTACACCCTGGATGGCGCATTCGCCCCCAGCGCGGTCCCCAACCCCGACACCATTTCGGAATTGAAGATCCAGACTTCGCAATACGACGCGGTCTACGGCGCGCAGGTCCCCAGCACCGCCCTCATCACCAAGAGCGGCGAGCATGAATATCACGGCGACGCCTGGGAATTCGTGCGCAACGACGTGTTCAACGCCAACTCTTTCTTCCGCGCCACGACCGGGCAGTCCAAGCCCCATCTCAAGCAAAACCAGTTCGGCGCCACGTTGGGCGGCCCCGTTCGCGCCCGGAAGCTTTTCTTTTTCGGCTCCTACCAGGGCACGCGGCAGATCAACGGACTGGATACCACGTCCACCTCCAACCCCATCCTTCCGCCCCTGACCGACGACCGTTCCGCCACTGGCCTGGCCGCGCAATTCTGTCCCGCCAACCATCCCGGAGACAGCCGCTACCTGACCTACGCCGGGGGAAAGCAGCTCGATTGCCACAACCAGACCACCGCCACCACGGCGCCTATCAACCCCGTCGCGCTGGGCATCCTGCAACTGAAGACGGCCAGCGGCGGGTGGCTGGTGCCGAATCCCCAGACCCTGCTGACCACGGGCAGCGACGCGGGACTGGGCTTCTCCTCCTACAGCCTGCCATCCCACTACTACGAGAATCAGTACCTGGTCAACGGCGACTATCTGGCGACGCCAAGGAACACCGTCGCCGCCCGCGTCTACCTCGCCACCATCGATCAGTACCGCACCTTCGGCTCGCCGCAAGGCTACCCGGGCACGCCCATGGTGCCGGGGCAGGGAACGCCGCAGGCGCTCGGCGCGCACGACTACGTGGCCAGCGTCAACCTCACCTCTTCCTTTAGTAAAGCTCTTGTAAACGATGCACGCATGAGCTTTACACGTTCTACGCAGAGTGCTCATGGAGACCACACTCCAGCCGCCACGTCTCTTGGAATGACTCCAGCCGATCGCTTCTTCGATCAGCCACCGGAGATGAATGTGCTTGGTCCTTTGGGCAGCTTCCGGGTTTTCGGCACGCTGGGCAACGATTTCGCCACGGAGAACCAATACTACTCCTGGAGTGACAATATTGCCTGGGTCCACGGCAGCCACAAGACCCGCGCCGGCGGGTTCTTCCTGTCGCAGACCAACTGGCGCGACGACACGGGCGCCGCGCGCGGCAAACTCTTCTTCCAAACTTTCGACGACTTCCTGCTGGGGCTGAGCGCGGACAGCAACCTGAGCCCTTCGGGCCGCAGCAATATTCAGTCCCTCCAGGCCAGCGAGGGTGTAGGAACGCGCGGGCAGATCCAGTACAACTACCGCAGCTACTACGGTGCCGCCTTCCTGCAGGACGATTACAAAGCCAGCTCGCGCCTCACTCTGAACTTCGGCCTCCGCTGGGAATACGTGGGCCCCGCGCTCGATACCACGGGCGCCATCGGCAACGCCTGGCCCAACCTGCTGCTCCAGGCGGCCATTCCGCCTGCGTCGGGCACGCTGGTGGGCAATACCGTCGCCGCCAACTATAACGCCAGCCTGATCAACCCCTATACCGGCCAGCCCTTCGGCCCGCCACCCACGGGTGTCCTGGTGCGATCCACCAAGAGCTTCTACCGCAACCCGGCGCCACTCGGCAGCTTCGCACCGCGCTTCGGCTTCGCCTGGCAACCACTGGGCGCCGGGGGCCGCCTGGCGGTGCGCGGAGGCTACGGACTCTTCTACCAGACCGCCACTTACAGCGCCAACGCCAGTGGGACTCCGCTATTCACCTCGCCGCCCTTCGCGCAGGGCTTCACCAACGCGGATTCCAGCAACAACCTTTCCAGCCTGCAACAGCCTTTTCCCACCACCACGCTCGGTTTCGTACCGCGCACGCCCACCTCGCAGCTCTCCGACCGCGTGGCCGGCCCCGATTTCACCGTGCCGCGCCTTCAACAATGGAACATCAGCACGCAGTTCCGCCTGCTGCGCGGCCTCACCTTCGATGTCGGCTATGTGGGAAGCCAGGGCAGCCGCCTGTTGCTGGCGCGCGGTCTGAACCAACCACCGCTGGCGACCGCGGGCAGTCCGATCAACTGCGGATACGATGGCAACCCGGCGGACTGCATCACCACTAACACGGCGGCGAACGCCGGGCTGCGCGTTCCCATCATGGGGGAGACTCCGACGGCGCTGGTGGCCAATGAATTCACCGGCGCCTCCGCCTACCACAGCCTGCAGGTGACGCTGCGCAAGCAGGCCGCGCACGCGCTCTCGTTTCAGACCACGTACACGTACTCTCGGGCCGCCAGCAACACCACGATCTATAACGACCCGAACAATCTCGGGTTGGATTGGGCGCGTTCCAGCTTCGACCGCACGCACCGCTTCACGGCCAACTTCGATTACCTGTTGCCCGCGCGGCTGAAAGGCTGGACGGTGGCCGGCATCATCATCGTGCAGAGCGGTCTGCCGATGACGCTCACCGATCCCAACGGTGGCGGCGTCTACGCCCACGCCTCGCCCTCTACCGTCAGCCTGTGTCCGGGGGCGTCGTATGGCGCCCTGGCTACGACAGGCGATGCCGGCAGCCGGCTGAACCAGTGGATCAACACTGCCGCGATCTGCGCTCCGCCGGCCATCGGATCCGACGGGTCCACGGGCTACGGCAACGCCGGCCAGAGCATCATGCAGGGCCCTGGCCAGTTCAATACGGATTTCTCCCTGGGCAGGGCGTTCCGGGTGGGAGGAATCCGCGAGGAGGCCGTGCTGGCCTTCCGCACGGAATTCTACAACGCGCTGAATCACCCGCAATTCGCCAATCCGGGGACGTCTTTCGGTACGGCCAGTTTCGGCGTGATCACGCAGAACTCGGTGGCGCCGCGGCTGATTCAATTCGCGCTGAAGTACCTGTTCTGAGGAGGACAGGCGCGAAAACCGGACAGAGTTGTCCGGCGGATTCGACTGCGTTTTGTTGATAACAAACTGGTTAACTTGGCAAAGACCATCGAAAACCGGACAAGTCTGGCCGGTTTTGCCCTCTTGCAGGGAAGATAAGAATGCCTCCATGAATGGAGGCATGGCAGCCTAAAAGGCTACGCTACGATTTCATGTTACGGCATGGGGGGCGTGCGAATTGGGTGGGCGGGATGGGGGCGAATTCAGGTAAAGTGCTCCTGGAGAATGGGTTAGGAGGGCGAGAAAATATTTTATGTTGGCGTCACCGATCGACGTTACGCCGCCAAGCGGCCAATCGGCGTGTAGCGCCGCCGCCTGCTCCATGATGCGGTCGATGAGGAAATCAAAGTGCTCGGGCCGCACCTCGCGCATTCGCAAGACACGCTTCACAGCGGCGCGCACTTCTGCTTTCACCGCATCAATCAACCGGTTGTGATATCGATTATTTGAGTCCAGTGCATACACAGCTTCCCTGTTTCCGCTATACTGAAGCTGAACTAATTAATCAGTTCAGGGGAGGTTTATCATTCGACAGACTGCCAAACCCATGAACAATGTAATATCCGCCCTGACTGCCCGGACGCAACTCGGACAGATTCTCAAGCGGGCAACTGAAAACAATGAGCGTTTTGTGGTGGATCGCCGCGGCGAGCCCAGCGTCGTCATCATGAGCATTAAAGATTACGTGGACACCATGGCGCCGGCGCCCCAATGGCTGAAGGACATTCAGGCTTCTTCCAAGCGCCGCGGCACCACCAAGCTCATCATGAGGCAAATTGACGCCGAGATTGCCAAAGTCCGGCGCCAGGGGCAGAACCACATTAAACAACCTGTCCGATGATTCCCCGCGTAGTGCTGGACACCAACGTGGTGGTTTCGGCGTTGCTCAAGCCGCGAGGCCTGGAAGACCAGGTTCTTCGCCTATCCCTGGCGGGCAGGCTTTTGCTCTGGGTCTCGCCGGAGGTGCTGGGAGAGTACGCCCGGGTGCTGGCGAGTCCAAAATTCAAATTGCAGCCGGAAGAAGTCGCCACGGCGCTACGTCAATTGGAAAAATCCGGCAGCCTGTATAGCCCCGTAAGGACTCTCAAGACTTCCGGCCACGAAGCTGACAACCGTTTCTACGAATGCGCGGATGCTGCCCAGGCGGCATTCCTGATTACCGGCAACCTCAAGCATTTCAAGAAAGACTACCAGACCACGAAGATCGTCAATGCCCGCAAGCTGCTGGATCTTCTTGCCAGCGGACAGATATAAAGACTATCCGATATACTTTTTTGACTTCTGCGCTCTTGCGGTTCTGGGCATGGGCAAGGTGGCGTGGCCTGCGCGCTCGGAAGTCCGATTGTACAACGTGTCGCTCACGCGTCCCGCTGACCTGCCGGCGAGTCAGCCAGGCAAGGATGCCACGACGGCTAGAACGGGGGAAGCTCCTCGGTGGTGAAATCGAAGATGTCGGTGTTGGTGCGGACAACGAGGTGGCCGAAGCCGAGGAGTTTGCCGTCGGTGGGGAAGAAGACGGCGCCATCGGTGGATTCGCCGGGCATCAGTTTGGTTTGGACGAAGGCCAGGGCGCTGGCCGCCGCCGCTGCCTTGAGTTTCACCGAGCCCATAGCCAGCACGCTCTGCCGGCGCTGCTCATACCCGTTGGTGGATTTCAGCTTTTGATTCCCGTAAATCGCGTTCTCATAGCTGGTCACCAATTTGATGACGTCGCTGCCAGAGCCTTTCTGCTCCAGCAAGGTCACCACCGCGCGCGCGGTGGAGGCACGCAGCACGGAGCCATCGAGGTGGACATAGGTGAAATCCTCGGGCCGGATGACGTACGGGGCCTTGGAACCGTTGGAGACGGCCACCTGGATGATCGCGTAGTCGTGCAGGTGCTGCGGCAGCATGCCGAACATGATGGTCACGCCGGACTTCGTAAGTGTTTGATATTTCAGGCCATTCTGCTCGAATTCGATGACCTGGGCGCGGCCGCGTGCAACCGAGAGGAGGAGCGCGAGGGCACATGCCCAGACAAGCCGGTTCATGAGACAATTCTACGATACGGGCGGCGCCCGGATGGGAAAGAAATATTATGATGGCGACTGAACGAAAGCAGATTGCGAACGCGGGGATCCGGCCAAGCCGTCACGGTCTGGAGGAGCAGGGGTTTCGCAACCTGAACGTGGCGTACTGGAATCTGGGCACGGCGCAGTTGCTGGAGCACGCCATACAGCGCCGGGAAGGGAATCTGGCCAGCGGCGGTTCGTTCGTCGTGCGCACGGGGCAATTCACGGGGCGTTCACCCAGGGACAAATTCGTGGTGCGCGACGAGACCACCGAGGGCCACGTGCATTGGGGGGACGTCAACCAGCCGCTCTCGGAGGCGCATTTCGACCGGCTGTACTCCAAGATGATGGCTTTCTGGCAGGGACACGACGTGTACGTGCAGGATTGCTTCGTGGGCGCCGATCCGGAATATGGCATGCCCATCCGGGTGGTCACCCAGTTGGCGTGGCACAATCTGTTCGCGCGGCAGCTTTTCATCCGGCCAGACGCGGAGAAGACCGCGGATCACGCGCCGCGGTTTTCGATCCTGTTCGCGCCGGATTTCCAGGCCCACCCGGGGGAGGACGGCATCAACTCGGAAACCTGCATCGTGATCAATTTCAAGAAGCGCGTAGTGCTGATCTGCGGGACGAGTTACGCGGGGGAAATGAAGAAGTCGGCCTTCACCATCCTGAACTACCTGCTGCCGGAGCGCGGGGTATTCCCCATGCACTGCTCGGCGAACACCAGCGCGGCGGGCGAGGTGGCGCTGTTCTTCGGACTTTCGGGGACGGGGAAGACGACGCTTTCGGCGGATACGGAGCGGAGGCTGATCGGCGACGACGAGCATGGCTGGAGCGACCACGGGGTGTTCAATTTCGAGGGCGGCTGTTACGCCAAGTGCATACGGCTCTCCGCCGAGAGCGAACCGCAGATTTGGGATGCGATCCGCTTCGGGACGGTGCTGGAGAACGTCGCCATGGATGCGGAGACGCGGCTGCTGGATTTTAGTTCGGAGGAGGTCACGGAGAACACGCGCGCGGCGTATCCGCTGAAGTTCATCTCTAACGCCGTGATTCCGAGTGTCGGCGGGCACCCGAACCACGTCGTCTTTCTGACGGCGGACGCGTTCGGTGTGCTGCCGCCGATTGCGAAGCTCTCGCCGGAACAGGCGATGTACCACTTTCTGAGCGGATACACGGCCAAGGTGGCGGGCACGGAGCGGGGGCTCGGCAACACACCGCAGGCCACGTTCAGCGCGTGTTTTGGCGGGCCGTTCCTGCCGCGTCCGGCGGCCACGTACGCGTCGCTATTGGGAGAGAAATTGCGGCGCACGGGGGCGCAGTGCTGGCTGGTGAATACGGGGTGGGCGGGCGGGCCATTCGGGGTGGGAGAGCGCATGAAGCTGCGCTACACGCGCGCCATGCTCCGCGCGGCGCTGAATGGCCAGTTGCAGGATGTGGCGGTGGAGCGGCACGCGGTGTTTGGAGTGAGCGTGCCGCAATCGTGTCCGGGAGTGCCGGCGGCGTTTCTGGATGCGCGCGGGATGTGGGCGGACAAGGCGGCGTACGACCGGGCGGCGCTGGATCTGGCCGCCCGGTTCAATAAGAATTTCGAAAAGTTCGCTGGGGTGAGTAAGGAGATCGCGGCGGCGGCTCCGGGGATGTGAGGAGGCACTGGCGGTTGCCGGCCGGGGATCCGAGCCGGCGCGGAAGATTGCGCTGAGTGACGGACGGTGGCTGCCGGACTTTCCGTGTACTGAAGGATGGCAGGTTCGAATCCCACCTGAGGAGCCAAGGGGAAATCGACGTTTCTAAATCTGTGGCCTATGGGCCACCCCAATTCAACACTCGAACTCGCCGTATCGCAAGGAGTTTCCCCTTGACCGTTCGGCACGATTACGGCTCACCGCCAGGCCATTGCCAGCAGAGGGGATCACTCCCCGGGCACCGCCGCAGGCGCTATCGCGAAGCCCGGGGGCCGCGGAAGAATTGCGTAGGAAGGCCAGTTGAGCGGCGAATCGGCTGGCGGCGTCACTGGCATCGCAGAGCGTCGACGGGGTCGATCCGGGTGGCGCGGAGAGCCGGCGGAA
Organism: Candidatus Solibacter sp.; assembly: GCA_050014175.1. Taxonomy (GTDB): domain Bacteria; phylum Acidobacteriota; class Terriglobia; order Bryobacterales; family Bryobacteraceae; genus Solibacter. The sequence continues at coordinate 25,348 of JBEKDV010000021.1, forward strand.
GGCAGGCGGTCACAGCCACCAGACCGAGGAACAGGGCGGCGCCGCCGAAGGCCACGGGATCCGCCGGGCCGATGCCGGCGAGCATGCGGGCAACTGCGCGTGCGGCGGCGAGTGTCACGGCGGCGCCGATGAGCCATCCCCAGCCGATCATGCCGATGGATTCCCGCAGCACCAGGCGCAGGACCTGTGCCGGCTTGGCCCCAAGCGCCATGCGCACAGCGATTTCGCGGGTACGTTCGCCGACGGCGTAAGCCGTGACGCTGTAGAGCCCGATGCCGGCCAGTATCAGCGATATGACACCCAAGGTACCCATCAGGCTGGCCGTGACCAGGAGCGGGAACATCGACCCTTGGACGTACGTGTGTAACAGCCGGGCCTGATAGAGACCTCCGGCGGGCGTGATACTGTCGACCGCTATGTTCAGAGCGTTGAGTGCTTCCGCCGGACGCCTGGTCCGAATCAGAACCCAGTTCTCATGCCCCGAAGCGAACATCTGCTGGAAGGGCGCATAGTAAACGGGGCGCGGCGGTTGCAGGGGATTGCCCTGTCTGGTGTCCTCCACCACTCCGATAATGGTGCTCCAGCGCTTGTCCTGAGCGACGCGGAGCCTCTGACCGATGGGATCCCGGTCACCAAAGAAGCGCTGGGCGAAGGCGCGATTGACAATGACCACGGGCCTCCCACGTTGGTCGTCATGTTCCGTGAACTCGACGCCCGCGAGCTGGGGAATGCGCAGCAGCCGGAAGTAGTCCGGTCCGACGTTGTTTCGGGTGATGACCATGCTCTCGCCTTCGCGCGGCGAGTAGCCCTGCACCTCGGTGGTTTCCGATCCGCCGCCGACGAGGGGTAGTTCGATGGCATAACTGGCGGATTCCACGCCTGGCGCATCGCGAAGCTTTTCCAGCAGAGTCCGGTCGAAGCGCCTTTCTTCCTCCGCCGAATAACCGGCCGAGGAGAGGTAGAGACGGGCGACCGTAACGCCGCCGGGGTCGAAGCCCAGCTTCGCCTGGCTGGACTTGCGGAAGCTGCGGACCACGAGACCGGCGCCGATGATCGCGACACAGGAGAGGGCGACCTCGCCGATTACCAGCCACCGGCGGGTGAGGCGCGTGGCACGGCTCGACGTGGACGAGCGACCGGAATCGCGCAGACTGCCCGCGAGGTCGGAGCGGACGACATGGAGGGCCGGGACAATCGCAGACAGCGTGGCGACCACAAAGCAAAGCACGAACGAGAGCAGGATCATTGGCGGGTTGACTTCGACGTGGGTGAATGAGGACAAAGGCCAGTCGGTGGGTGGGATCAGCCAGAGCATCGTGTCACCCATCCACATGGCGAACAGCAGGCCCACTCCGGTGGCGGCTATGGCGAGCAGCAATGCCTCCATGAACATCTGTGCGAAGAGGCGCATGGGGCCGGCGCCCATCGCCAGGCGAAGGCCGTACTCCGCCTGCCGCGAGAGCGATCGTGCAAGGAGGAGATTGGCGACATTGGCGCAGGCCACGAGCAAGAGAAGGACGGACACGCCGGTGAGCGCGGCGAGCGGCGAAAGAAATAAGGCTTGGGCTCCAAAATGCGACCGCCACAAAGGCAGCACCACGGCGCTGCTGCCGGCGTGCGTGGCCGGGTACTCGGCGGCGAGGCGGCGTGCCACCGCTTTGGCCTGTGCGCCGGCCTGCTCCAATGTGGCATCGGAACGTAAGCGGCCGACGAGAATCAGCCGCCGGGCATTGCGGTCGGCGGCTTGCCAGGAGCCTGCGCCGCCCATCAGGTGAATCATGCTGAGGTGCACCCAGATATCCAGGGAAAGTCCACCGATCGAACCCCGGAATGGGGGCGGCGCGACGCCGACGATGGTGACCAGGCGTCCGTTGACTCGCGCCGCGGAGCCGACAATCGAAGAATCGGCGCGGAACCGATCCCGCCACAGACGGTGACTGATGACCGCATAGGGATAGGCGCCCTCGACGTCGCGGTCTTCTTCCGCCAAAAAGGTGCGCCCCAGGGCGGGCTGCACACCGAGGACCTGAAAGAAACCCGCGGAGACAAACTGCCCGTAGACGTGATGGGCGCTACGGTCGGTGCCGATAGTGAAGGGCATGAAGTTCGCGCCGGCCAGACCGGAAAGCGCGGGACAGCCCCGCTGGAAATCGCGCAGATCCGGGTGCGGACTGGACACGGAGTCGCCGCTGCTTGAGGTGCTTTCCAGTGAGACCAGAGACTTCGGCTGGAATGCGCCAGGCACCGGTTGCAGCAGTACATTGTCGATCCAGCCGAAAACCGTCATGGTGACGGCCAGCCCGATCGCGAGGTTGAGGACAGACGCAATGGCGATGGCGGGACGCTTGCGCAAATCCCTGACGGCTATACGGAGATCCTGCAGGTAGCTGGACATTACTCGAATCGCTCGCATCGGCCAGGAATGGAGCAAACGTTGAGCCACTCGGAAACCCGTTGATTTCACAGCGCTTTTGTTTGAGTGAAACACAGGTCAATGTCCGAATATGGGACTGCGGTTGCGGACGCGGGAACGCGCGGAACGGGTTTAGGTGGCTTGCACTCACACCGGTTATCGCGAAGCCCCTGGTGATGCGACCGGACTGCGAGTTGTCGAACTTGATCGATGGCTTCGTCAGTACGCGGCGGGCGGGCAAGCGGCTTGGCGCAAACAAGTCTAGGCGCAATCTCGCTCGTCAACTCCTTTGAGACCGCGCAGGACATGGCGATGATCACAACGGCGAGTTCGGTTTCGCTCGCGCAAGTCACCGATCATGTCACCGATGGAAAGTATGCCTTGCAGGCCAACTTCCAGGCGGCTGCCTACCGGGCCATCCAATTCGACTCCAGCAAGCAACCGCGGCGGAATGCCAGATCGCCATTCAGATCCCGGCCGATCAACCCGATGGCGACTACCCCATCATGGCCGCCGTGGGCGGCGCGCAATCGCCTTCCAACGTAACACTCTCCGTTCGCCGCTAAGAGAGCTCGCCACGTTGCGAGGACCGAATGAGCGCCGCACGAGCGGTCTATCTCCGCGCCAGGCCGACCGACAAAGTTCGAAACGCGTCCACGGAGGGGGAGGCAGATTCCCAAATTGGCCGTTTTTCGCTCCGCTCATCGGTTTATCCCCGCCGCCAGGCCAATCATTTGACGTGTTGGCACTTGCGCGTGAGGCTGGAAGATTCACGTTTGCGGTAACCCTTTACTGGTCGCGTATCATACTGCAAGTCGGGGATACAATCGGGCGCCAATGAAGATCAGGATAGTCGTGGTCAGGAGGATGACGGCATAGTCGATACCCACGCCGAAAGTGCTCGTGCTGCCGGTGAGCATGAAAGTGCGCAGGGCGTCGACCACGTACGTTAGAGGATTCAGACGAGAAATGGTCTGCAACCAGCCTGGCATGATGGAGGTGGGGTAGATCGCGTTGCTGGCAAAAAACAGCGGCATGGTGAGCACCTGGCCGACGCCCATGAAGCGCTCGCGCGTCTTCACAATGCACGCGACGACGAGTGAAAACGTCGAGAATAGGGTCGCGGCAAGGACAACGATAACCACTACGTTGAGGAGCGCGAGCGGGCTCCAATTCAGCTTCACGCCGAGCAGCAGCGAGAGGCCGTAAACGACGGCAGCCTGCGAGAGAGTGCGGAAACCGGCGGAGAAGCCCTTGCCGAGCACCAGTGCCGCACGCGGAGTTGGGCTGGCGAGGAATTTTTGTACAATGCCGAGGTCGCGCTCCCAGATGACATTGATGCCGTAAAAGATGGCCACGAAGAGAACGCTTTGCGCCAGGATGCCGGGAGCGATGAAATCCAGATACGGAATGTTGCCCGTGTGCATCACCCCGCTGCGCGAGAACACTTGCCCAAAGATGAGCAGCCAAAGCGCGGGTTGGAGGGCGCGAGTGACTAGTTCCGTGAAATCGTGGCGCAGCTTGCGCAACTCGAACTCGGTGATCACGAACGTCTTGTCGATGAAGCCGGTTAAAGGGTGGATGAAAGTGGCGGTCATAGGGTTGGGCTAGCCAAGGCGCTGGGCCGTGGCGCGTTCGGCGGACACGTCGCGGAAGTTGCCGCCGGAATCGAGGGCGCTGCCGGCATAGTGGACGAAGACCTCATCCAGCGTGTGGCTGCCGGCGCCAAGCGAGGCCTCAAGTTCTTTGCAGGTGCCCAGCGCATCCAGCTTGCCCAGGTGCATGATCGCGATGCGGTCGCAATGGCTCTCCGCCTCCTCCAGGTAATGGGTGGTGAAGAACAGCGTGGTGCCGTAGTTGGCCCGCAGATCGACCAAGTGTTTCCAAACAGCGTCGCGGGCAATCGGGTCCAGCCCGACCGTCGGCTCATCGAGGAAGAGCACCCGCGGCCGATGCAGCGTGGACTGGGCGATTTCGAGGCGGCGGACCATGCCGCCGGAGTATTGGCTCACAAGGCGCCCGGCCTCGGCAGTCAGGTTCATAAACTCGAGTGCCTCCCCGATGCGCGCCTGCTGCTCGCGGCGTGGCAGGTCGTAAAGCCTGGCGAAGATGAGCAGGTTCTCGTAACCGGTGAGCGAGCCGTCCACGGAGACCGCCTGCGGCACATAACCGATGGCGCGGCGAACGTCGACCGCCCGGGCGGTTATGGAGAAGCCGGCTACGCGCGCCTCGCCCGAGGAGGGCGGCAACAGCGTAGTGAGCATCTTGATCGTGGTAGTCTTGCCGGCGCCGTTGGAGCCGAGCAAGCCGAAGACCTCTCCGGCGCTGACCGAAAGGGTTAGAGCATCGACCGCCGTAAATGCGCCGAAGCGGCGAGTCAGGTTTTTGATTTCCAGAACGATGTCACTCGTAGGCATCATGGTTTGGTCGTGGTACCCCCTCCGCGCCAAATGGACTTCTCAGCGTTCGCGTCGAAAACGCCACTTCGATTACCGGCGCCCGCCGCCACGCGCTCCTCCGCCCCCAGCCGACTGTCTTTGCTGCATCTGCTGCATCTGCTGCGTGTGCCCTTGATGCATTTGCTGCGTCTGTTGCTGGTGTTGTTGTTCTACCTGCTGCATTCTCGCCGGAGCAGCCTTCTGTTTCGTCAGTTGCTGATGTTCCTGGTCCTGCTTCTGCTGGAGTTTCTGCCGGTCCTGGTTCTGCTTCGCGACGGTTTTCGCCTGCTCCTTTTGGTATATCTGGTCCAGCTTCGCATTCCCCGTTTTGGGAGCGGCGACGCGTTCGACGGGCGGCAGATCCTTGGGATGGACCGCGGTGTTGGCGCGGGCAGTCGCGGTAACTGGCGGCGCGCCGTGGTTCGCGGAAAGCCGTTGCTGGGGGGTATTGTGAGCAGACCACGCATGTTGAGTCTGAGCGGATACAGGCCCAGTGCGTTTGCCACGCGCAGCAGCCTCTTCTTCAGAAGTTGCGCGCGCGTTGATCCCGCCGTTGCCGCCGTTGTAGCTGACGCGGTTAACCCTCTCGTTCACCCTTGTGTTGTAAACGTTGTGGATGGCGTTGGCGTCCACGCGGTTCAGCGACGTGTTGTAGAAGAAATGCCCGTTCTCCCAGCGGCCGCCTTCATAACCATTACCGAAGTATCCGAAGCCATAGTCGATCCCACCGTAAAAACCTACTGACAGGCCCCAGTAGCCTTCATTGAACATAAATCCGGCGCCGCCCCAACCCCAGTAGCCTGGAGTCCAGAGGTACCCGGCTTCGGGAGCCATGACCCATGTGCCCGGTACCCAGTAATACTCGCCATCCCAAGCCCAATATCCTGGCGTCCAGATATAACCGTCGCCGGGGCAGATGGGCTGCTCGTAGGCGGGTAGCTCAGGGGGCGCAACTGTGGGCGCGCCCACTTGCGCGAAAGACGGGCTCGACAGAAATACTGTTCCTACGGCCAACAACAGCGAACAAATAGTTCGAATGTGCATTACGTCTCCTCTCGCCGACTATCCATCGGCGGTCGGCGATCGCCGAGTTCCTCTCTCGTCCCGATGGGCACGATAAGGGCCAATCTCTTCCGGAGCAGTATCGAGAGAGCCGTTAGCAGTGAGTCGCTGGTGTTCGCGGCGAACGCGGCCGCACGCGACATCGTCCTCGGCGTTTCCGCCCGGCAGCCGTACGGGTCGGCAAATCCTGCATTTCAGATGCAGGGGTTGCATCTCGGCTTCGGCGACAACCCGCTCACGGACACGGCGCAACGCCGCCTCGATCTCCCTTCATCAACGTGCTCGCCGCTCCCCGGTCCCGGATCTTGATCGACGGCACCGCGTGTTTGTGGCCGCGGGGCGCGTTATCATGAATCCCATGAGGGAAGTTGCCGAAAGCCCGGCAGTTCTGGACGATCTGGTCCGGCGAATCGCAGAGCGGTATTCCCCGGACAAGATCATCCTTTTCGGCTCTAGCGCCCGGGGCGACGCGGGTCCGGATAGCGACATTGACCTGTTGGTGCTGTTTTCAGAGGTCGCCGATCCAAACAAGCGCGCGGCGGAACTCTACGCGTCGCTCGTGGACTTTCCCCGCCCCATGGATATCGTTGTTTCGACCAGCTCCCGTTTCGAACGTTACCGGAACGTGGTGAATACCGTGTACTGGCCGGCTTCGCGCGAAGGCAAAGTCCTCTATGAACGTGCCGCCTGAGGTTGTTGAAGTACTCCAGCAATGGGTTCGTAAAGCGGAGCATGTACCCCGAACCCACGATCTGAAAGCGCTCGCGGCACTCGTTCCTTCGGAACACCGTTTTCCAATGCGGGTCGAAGACCTGGCCGGGCTGAATCCCTATGCCGTCGATGTTCGCTACGCCGATGAATGGCGCGAACCGCAACTGAATGACGCCAAACGGGCTCTTGAGCTGGCATCGAAGGTTCGGGCCGCAGTCCGTGAGTTGATGCCGCCTCCCGTGGTCGATTAACGCCATGGCCGCGCCCACTCATCTCGCGCTGTTGGCTCTGCTGGCCGCGGGCGCTCCCGCGGCGGCGCAGGAACTGGAGCCCGACCAGGCCAGCCTGCTGGAACAGGCCCGGGAAGTGGCGATCCGGTATTCCGACTCGCTGCCGGACTTCATCTGCACCGAGGTGGTGCGCCGGACGCAGGATCCGCAAGGGAACAGCCGTTGGCGCTCCGTGGACACCCTCACCGTGAAGCTCAGCTATTCCGGCCACAAGGAAGACTACAAGTTGATGCAGATCGACGGCAAGCCCACGGTGCTGGAATTTCAGTACGTGGGCGGGGCGGTGAGCACCGGGGAATTCGGCACGCGCCTGTACTCGGTGTTCGATCCGCGGTCGCGGGCGGAATTCCGCTGGAAGGGCTGGAGCACGCTGCGCAAGCGCCGCGTGGCCAGGTTCTCCTTTCACGTCGCGCGCGAGAACTCGATTTACCGGATCCAGTACGGCACGGCGTCGGTCGGTCCGATGGCGATCATGGTGGCTTATCGCGGGGAAGTCTACGTGGACGAGGAAACGCACATGGCGCTGCGCCTGACGCAGCAGGCGGAGATCCCGCTGGGGTTTCCGATTAACACCAACGATTCCACGGTGGACTACGAGTTCGCCTCGGTGGGCGGGAAGCAGTATTTGCTGCCCTCGCAGGCCTATGTGAAGACGCGCAGCGGGAGGTTCGTGGCCGAGAACAACGTGGAGTTCCGCGAGTACCGCAAATTCGAGGCGGAAGCCAATATCACTTTCGATCCTCCGGCGGAGAAGAAGTAGCCGGCCGCATCCACATTGCAGGCGGGCGTGAGATAATCGTCTGGCCATGTCAGCACATCGTTCCCTTCGATTCATCGCGGCGGCATTCGTATTGTCGGCTACCATTGGCGCGCAGCCTCCACAGGGCGGGCGCGGCGGTCCGCAACCGGAATTCATGCGGCAGGCGCAGCAGGCGTTGCGCGAGGGCAAATTCGACGAGGCCCTGGGCGTGTACCAGAAGGAACTGGCCACCAATCCCAATTCACCGCAGGCCAACAACGCGGCCGGCACCGTGCTCGACCTGATGGGCAAGGGCGCCGACGCGCGCAAGTACTTCCAGCGCGCCATCGACGCGGCCGCGGACGCCGCGGCCAAGGCCAACGCCCAGCGGCAGACGGCCATGTCGTACGCGTTCGAAGGGGATTGCCGCAACACCGTGAGGTACGAGCAGATGGCGATCGCCTATTGGGTGACGCGCGAGCAGGCGGAACCGCAAAACGCCTTCTACCAGCAGGGCGAGCTGGCCGACGAAGCGGCGCGCGTGTGCGTCGATGCCGGCGATTTGGAAACCGCGGCCACCTGGTATCGGAAGGGCATGGAATTCGGGCTGAAGGAACCGGGCAACGAGACGCATCCCCAGAGCCTGTGGCAATTCCGCCTGGAGCACGCGCGGGCGCGGATCGCGGCGCGCCAGGGCAACAAGGCCGAAGCGCAGAAGCACGTGGCGGCGGCCAAGGCGGCGTTGGACGGCGACCCGAGGATGGCCGCGCAGCAGGCGCGCTTTTTCCCCTACCTGACCGGCTACGTGGCGCTCTACACCGGCGACAGCAAGACGGCGCTCGAGGAATTGCAGAAGGCGGTGGCCATGCAGGGCAACGCCGGCGACCCGTTCCTGCAATGCCTGCTGGGCATGGCGTACGAGAAGCTGGGCGAGAAGGAAAAGGCGATGGAGTGGTATCGCAAGGCGTCGACCACCACGGCGCACAATCCGCCGGCGGCGTTCGCCATGCCGTTCACGCGCAAGAAGCTGGGGTAGGCGCGACTCGTCGTCACTGGGGCCGGCAGGCGTATAATCTTCCCATGCGACCTGCCGTCATACTGGGAGTTCTTGCCGCCGCGCTGAGCGCGCAGAGCTTCGATCCGAAGATGCCTGCCGCGGTGCCGGCGGCCGTTGGCGCCGTCGTCGAGACCCCGCCCTTGCGCTATATCGACGTGCAGGTGGGCACGGGCGCGGCGGCCAAAGCGGGACAGGAATACACGGTCCACTATACCGGCTGGTTGCGCGACGGCAGCAAGTTCGATTCCTCGGTGGATGCGGGCAAGCCGCTCAAGTTCGTGCAGGGGCGGCGGCAGGTGATCGCGGGCTGGGAGATGGGATTCGAAGGCATGAAGGTGGGCGGCAAGCGCCGCCTGTTTCTGCCCTACGCGCTGGCCTATGGGGAGAACGGACGCGGCAAGATTCCACCCAAGGCGGAATTGATCTTCGACGTCGAGCTGCTGGCCGTGAAGGATGTGCCGCCGTTGGTGGCGGCGGCGGAACTGCTGCTGCCGTTCGACGATCTGGAAAAAGAGGTGCTCGCGCTGGCCAAGGCGATCCCCGAAGAGAAATACGCGTGGCGCCCGGGCCCGGGCGTGCGCTCGTTCCGGGAAGTCTTCATTCACATCGTCAACGGCAATCGACTGATGCTCAACATCGCCGTTAACTCGCCGTCGCGAGAAGAAGTTATGAAGCAGATCGAGCAGAATGCCAAGGGCGAGCAGGAGCCGGCGAGCAAGGAGAAGATCGTGGGCCTGCTGGCCGAAAGCTTCGCCAGCGTGCGCAAGGCGATGGAAGGCGTGCGCACCACGTCGGCCTTGACGCGCGACGTGGATTTCTTCGGAACCATGGCGCCGCTGGGAGGCGTGCTGGCCAGCATCGATACGCACACCGCCGAACATCTGGGCCAGTTGATCGCCTACGCGCGGGTGAACGGGATCGTGCCGCCCTGGTCGCAGCCGGCGAAGTAGGTGCCTCAGTTGGCCAGCTTCACTTCGGCCAGCTTTTTGGCGGCTGCAAGATCCTTGCGCGCGGTGATCTCCAGGCGGACGCCCGTGCCTTCCGGATAGTGCGGCGCCTCGTCGATGATTTTCAGCACGGCCTTCGACAGCTTCGCCTGGCGTGCCGCGTCCACGGCTTTGGCGCCGAGGATGAAGGCAACACGGAAACTGCCGTGGCAGGGCGCAAGATACACAATGGTGTGCTTGCCCCGCTTCAGTTTCAGCGACCATCCGGCTTTCGGCGAATAGCTGTGCCACTCCTGTATGGGCAGGGCCAACAACGCCAGCAGTTCATCCCAGAGCGCTCGGGCGGCGCCGAGTTGCGCGCTCAATTCGTCATCGGCGGGAGGCTGCGTCCGGCCGATGAAAGCATTTGGCGACATAGTTACCAGGTCAGACGGATTAGTGAAACCCCGTGGCGGGGCAGGGTGAAATCGAGAACCAGTTTGCCATCCCGCGGCTGGCGCCACTCGGGCGATGCCAGCAGTTGCAGTTGCCCGGCGGCTTCCAGGCGCGCGTATTGCTCCGCCGTGGGCTGTTGCGGCGAGCCCATCTGCTTCCAGACGGTATAGGCGTTACTGTGCTCGTCGTCGATGCGGTAGTGCTCGACCAGCACGCGCGCGGCGGATTTCGGAATGGCGTTCATCGATACGCGCAGCGGGGCGGGAGCGGCGGCGAGTTCATCGTCGTGGTAGTTCCACACCAGGAGCGCCATCTCGCGGTCGCCGCGGGTGGCCATGCCGTCGATATCGGCGGCTTCGCGCACGCCGGCGGCGAGGATCCGGTCGAGCCCCACGCCCGCGGCGCTTTCCACCTTCACGCGGTCGCCCTTCATCATCCCCGCCATGCGGAAGAAGTTGAGCACCGGCTTATCCACGCCGTTGGTGGCCAGGGTGCGGAAGCCATCGAAGTAGGGCTGGCCTTCAAACTCGAACGCCCAGGTGAGCATGCCCTTCATATTGGAGTGGTAGCGGTCGGCCAGCTTGAAGATGTTGCTGTAGGCGGCGGCCGTGTAGCTTGGGTACATCAGGCCGTTGCGGTAGACGTTTTGCGGATAGGTGCGCGCGGAACAGGCGGCGCAGCCCTCCGGGTCGGCCTCGCTGAGCACGATGGGCAGCGCGCGGAACTGGGGAAACTCGTTGATCGTCTCCATGCCGCGCTGCACGTCCACCATCTCTTTGCTCAGGCCCATCTGCACGTGCCGGTCGACCACTTTGGGCGAGCCCTTGGCGTGATAGCTGATGAAATCGAGCGGAGCGCCCACCTTGCCGGTGACGGCGTTGGCGCCGCGGGCGCAATGTTCCAGGAACTGCTTGAGGAACGCGGCGGCCTTGGCGCTGCCCGCTCCCGTGCTGCCCGGACCGCCCACGCGCGCCGTGGGCAAGGCGCGCTTCACCGCGTCCGAGGTGTAGTCGTACAGCTTGTCGTACTCTTCGGGCGTGCCGTGCCAGTAGGAGATGTCGGGCTCGTTCCAGAGCTCCCAGCTCCACTGCTCCACTTCGGCCTTGCCGTAGCGCGCCACCGAATGCAGCACCCACTGGCGCACCAGTTCGGCCCACTTCCGGTAGTCCTTGGGCGGATAGCTCCAGCCCCTGCCGCCATCGCGCGCTGGCCAGTTGACCACGTAAGGCTGAGGATTGGTGGAGAGCACTTCGGGCATGAATCCGATCTCGACGAAGGGCCGCGCCTTCACCTGGGTGTAGGTATCGAAGATGCGGTCGACAATGGTCCAGTCGTAGACCGGCTTCCCGCTGGCATCCTCGGTATACGCGTTGGTGGATCCCCACTTGAGCGCCGGGGTGCCGTCGCCCGTCACCAGCAAATGATGGGCGCGAATTTCCACCGGCACGGGACTGAGCGCCTGCAACTCGCCGATCAACTTCTTGCCGTACTGCAGGTACGTGTAGTTCGGTTCGTCGTACCCGAAAAAGGCGAAGATGTTCTTGTACGGCCCCAGCGTGGTGGCGGCGTCCACGCGGATTTCGACGGGCTGTGCGTACAGGGCGAATGTACCCAGCCCCAGCAGAACGATGGACTTCATGCTTCTCTCCCGGATACAGTAACAGAGTACCCGCAAATCCCTCCTGGAGGAAACCGTTTGAAGCTGGAAGGCGTATATTCCGTCCTGCCGACGCCCTTTACGGCGGCCGGCGATCCGGACCTGGAAAGTCTCAAGCGCGTAATCGATCTCTTTATCGGTGCCGGCGTCAACGGCCTCACCGCGCTGGGCGTCACCAGCGAAGTGGCGCGCATGAACGATGGCGAACGCGTGCAGGTGCTGGAGACCGTGGTCCGCCACGTGGCTGGGCGCGTGCGTGTGGTGGCCGGCGCCACCGCCGATGGGGTGCGCACGTGCATCGACTACGCGAAGTTCGCGCGCGAAACCGGCGCGGATGCCGTCATGATCAGCCCGCCGCGCTCGCCCAAGCTCAACTCCGACGCCGTGGTGCGCCACTTCGCCGCCGTCGCCGCTGCGGTGGAGATCCCCATCGTGATCCAGGACTATCCGCCGATTTCGGGCTTCGCCATGGAGCCGTGGCTACTGGTGCGCATCGCGCGCGAAGTGGCCGCCGCCAACACCATCAAGCTGGAAGACCCGCCCACCCCGTTCAAAACCTCGCGCATCCGCGAGGCGGCGCAGGGCATGGATATCGGTATCTTCGGCGGGCTCGGCGGCGTCTTCCTGCTGGAGGAACTGATGGCCGGCGCCACCGGAGCGATGACCGGCTTCGCCTATCCCGAGATTCTGGTGAAGATCGTGAAGCTATTCCACACCGGCGACCTGGATGCCGCCGCCGAGGCCTTTTATCCTTATGTACCGCTGATGCGCTTCGAGTTCCAGGAGGGGCTGGGCATGGCGATCCGCAAGGAAGTACTGCGGAGGCGCGGCGTGCTGGCGTGCGCCGACATACGGCCACCGGGCGCGAAGTTAGATGAGGCGACCACGCGAGCGCTGGATCGCGTGCTGGCGTGGACCCTCTTACCGAAATGAGCCGGCGTCTCGCCATCGCATGCCTGTTGGCGCTGCCTGCGTTAGTGGGACGGGCGTCCTCGCCTGTCACCCTCGCCAATCGCATTCTTTCAACACGCGGATATATACTCAGGGTGAATCGGCGATGCTAAACTCCTCTTTTGCGCGGTGACGGCCCTGGCGGCGCAGGCGCGAACTTCCCGTCCTGAGGGCTGAAATCTTATGACATGCAAAGAACGCGTGCTCCGCAACTATCGCTTTCAGCCGGTGGACCGTTTTGCCATCGACTTCTGCGCGGAGTCGAAGGTTTACGCCCTGTTACGGGAACACTACGGCGTGCCGGACGATCTGGCGTTGATGGAGCGGCTGCACGTCGATTTCCGCTATCCCAAGCCGAACTGGATCGGTTTTCCGCTGGTGGACGAGCAGGGCCATGCGACGGACTACTTCGGCATTCCGCGGACGGGCGCGGGCGATTTCGGGTATCCGCTGGTTCACCCCCTGGCCGAGGTGCAATCGGTAGTCGAGGTGGAGGCGTACGCCAAGTGGCCTACCGCCGACATGTGGGACTACGACCGGTATGCCGAGGACTGCCAGCGCTTCGACGAGTACGCGGTGTTGGGCGGCTCTTGGGCGTGGTTCTTTGAAGCGGCCTGCGAACTGATGGGCATGGACCGATTCTTCCTGCTGATCGCCGACAAGCCGGAGGTGGCTCATGCGATTCTGGAACGCGCCACCGGCTTCATGGAGCGTACGAGCGAGATCATGTTCGAAAAAGCGGGCCGGTACATCGACATCTGCTTCACCGGCGACGACTACGGGTTCCAGAGCGGGCCGATGATGAGCATGAAAATGTTTCGGGACTTCGTGCAGCCGTATTTGCAGCGCATCTACAACGTGGGCCGGCGCAATGGCAAGCTGGTGATGCACCATTCCTGCGGCAGCGTGGCGCGGTAGATCCCTTCGTTCATCGAAATGGGTCTCAATATCCTGGAGCCTATCCAAGTGGGGGCCGCGTGCATGAATCCGCGCGAGCTGGCTGCGCTGTACGGCGGCAAGCTGTGTTTCCACGGTTCCATCGACACGCAGAGCACGCTGCCTTTCGGGACGCCCGAGGACGTCCGCCGGGAGGTGCGCGAGCGGGTGGAAACGTTCCTGCCCTACGGTGGCTTCACCATCGCTCCGTCACAGCATCTCATGACCGATATTCCGGTGGCCAACATCGTCGCCCTGTACGATGCCGCGTGGGAATACGCCTGGCTGGCGGGCGCCGGCGGCCAGGGTCTCGGACAAATCTAGGCAAAGGAGTTGCACCATGCCGCATTCCGGCGGTATCTCGCGCCGATCGTTTCTGGCCGCTGCCACGCTCGCCGCCGCGCGGGCGCAGAAGCAGCGCACCGTTTTCGTGGTCCCCAATTTCCACCCGGCCAGTTGCGGCTGGCTGACCAATTTCTCCATGGAGCGCGTTTACTGCGCCAACAGTTATTTCGACCATCTGGACCGCGTCCGCGACGACCCAAACTACTGCTTCGCGCTCTCGGAGTGCAACAACATGATCGCCATGATGAACTTCAAGCCGGAGCGCACCGCCGAATTGAAGGCAGCCATTTCGGCGGGGCGAGTGGAACCGGTGAATGCGTTTTTTCTGGAATCGACCGTCAATCTTTCCGGCGGCGAGGCGCTGGTGCGGCTGGGCATCGAAGGACTGCGCTGGCAGGAGGAGGTGTTCGGCGTGCGGCCGAGGTTCGCGTGGTGCATCGACGTGTGCGGCA
>JBEKDV010000022.1:0-39775 GCA_050014175.1 Candidatus Solibacter sp.
GATCGCGGTGATCATCAGCAATAACGTGCACTAACGCGCCGCTCACAGCATGGCGGGGCAGCGCCGCGGGCCTGTCGCATCTGCCCCGTCCAGCCATCTCCGGGCGCGGCGCCCAGGGGCGGGCGCGGGGTTCACTCTGGTCAACAGCGCGTGGTTTACCCACGTTGCCATCCCGGCGTACACCGGAGCCAGCCTTGCAGTCGCTTGCACTAGGGGATACTCTTGGTTGCGGTACCATTCCTGGAGGAAGACGATGTCCGACGATCTGGAGAACACACCCGAGTCCGAGTGCACAGTCTGCTACGCCGCGCACGATGCGGAAATCCACGAGGCGACGCTGAGCATCCACCGCTGGTTCCACCATCAGGTAACCCACGATTTCGAAGACGACGGGCTTTATCTGCCGGAGTTGGAAGCCAGGCTGGTGGCGGTCTAAGGCCGGGCCAGCGCGCGCAGCAGGCGAACGCCATCGGCGAGATCGCGGAAGCGTTCCTGCTGGTTGTCCGTCTCCCGTTCCACGTTCAACGGCCCGCCAAAGCCGAGTCTGGCTAGCGTCTCCACGAATCGGGCAATGCCCACCGACCCCTTGCCGAGCGGGCGTTCCACACCCAACGCGCCCTCCACTCCCGGCACCGGCCAGTCGCCATCCTTACAATGCACCGATCGCACCAGCGGCGCCAACTCCTCCAGCGCCGCAATCGGTTCCCCCGTGCCGTAGAGGATCAGATTGGCTGGATCGAAATTGATCCCCAGATTGCCCCGGTCCACGTCGCGAATGAATCTGCGCAGCACCGCGGCCGGCTCCTGGCCGGTCTCCAGCGCGAAGCTCTGGCCGTGCCGCGCCGCATGATCGCAAACCTGGCGCACCATCTCCCGCACCACCAGGTAGTCCGCGTGTCCCGGGTCCTCCGGCACGAACCCGATGTGGCACGCCACGCTCCCCACCCCCAGTTGCGCCGCGAAATCGCTCACCGCCAGCGTTCGCGCCAACCGCGCGGCGCGCGTCTGGGGCGGGACGAACCCCACCGTGCGCGCCACCGCCGGAATATCCGCGTAGTCTTCGCCTTCGTAGGCCGCGAACACGGTCACCAGCGTGAGATTCGCCGCCGCCAGCGCCGCCTTCCACTGCGCGGCCACGGCACCGGTCAGTTGCATGCCACCCGGAATGCCCAGTTGCCCATAGCGCACTCCGAGCGAGCGCACCATCTCCAGATCGTCGCGCTCCGCCCAAAACATTACTCCAGGTTCGAACATAAAATTTTCCTTCCGTCTCTTTGCCGCGCCTCGAGCAGAAGGCGCATTACCTCCACCGCAACCGCCGATTCCTGTGGAGGGCACCGCTCGGGCTGACGGCCCAGGCGGCAGCACTCCACGAAGTATTCGATCTCGGCCGTGTAGCCATCGCGCGCGGCGTTCCCATCGCCCCCCATCTCCAGCGCCTGCGCGGTCTGCGTGTAGAGCGTCGGCGGCCGCCCGGCGGAACTGAACTCGATGGTTCCTCCGTCCATGGTGACGCTGTACTCCATGCCGAAGGGGAATGCGCCCTCGTGCTGCCAGCCGCCGCACACCGCGACCGCTCCGAACGGGTAGAACAATTGCCCGTACAGCGTATCCAAACCGGCGGCGGCATCGCAACCCCCCACCGCCGATACCGCTTCGGGCTTGCCGAAAAGATGCAGGCACATGTCGACGTCGTGGATCAAAAGGTCGAAAACGCCGCCGCCGCTTTTTTCCGGGTCCTTGAGCCATCCGCCCCATGCCGGGGCGGCGCAGCGCCGCCGGAAGAATGCGCCGCGCACGGCGCCCAGCCCGGGCAGCGCAGCGCGCAACGCCACGTACTCGGGGAAGAACCGCAGCACCTGCGCGCACATGAGGATTTTGCCGGCGCGCTCCGCCGCCGCGATCATGCGCCGCGCGCCCGCGCCTTCCAGCGCCATGGGCTTTTCCACCAGCACGTGCTTGCCGGCGCCGAGCGCTTCCACCACCACGCCTTCGTGCAGGAACGTAGGCAGGCAGATGTCCACGGCATCGATGCCGGAATCGCCCAGCACATCCACCAGCTCGCGGTACACCTTGATGGCGGAGAAATCGTAGTTTTCACCCGGCCGTCCCAGGTTGCCCTGCGTGGCCGAAAGGTCGCCGGTGAGCTGACGTTCGTCGTTCGAAAACACCGCCGCCAGCGTGGCGCCCGCCACGTCGCGCAGAGCGCGGAGGTGAACGCCGCCCATGAAACCGAGTCCAAGCATCGCGATTCGCATCGTTTCACGATCTTACCGCGTGGCACGGGGGTTTGCGCACGTGCAGGGGCGCAAAGGATCTGCGGAACCGGCGGGTGACCGCGCCTTCTTCGCCAGCCTGCCCCCTCAGCGCCGCGCCCGCAGATGGCAGGCGATTTGCGCCAGAACCGCGTTGGTCCAGGATTTTTGCGCCACGCGTCCCACCAGGCTCTTCTTGGTTTCGCCCGTTACCATGGTGCCGGCCTGGTTGCCTTGCTGAGACTTCTCGAAGCGCAGAATCAGCCGTTCGCCGCCGGCGCCGACGATGGCACTGATATGCCGGCGCTTGCTGGCCTCCATTTCGTTGCCGCCCTCCCTGTGGATGGTGAAGTCCAGGCTGCGCAGCGCGGCGCCGGCCGCTCGCCTGACCGAATCCATGGGCGCCGGATAAAAACGCCGGCGCGCTCCCTTCACCTTGCCGGACTGGTATTCCGCATCCTCGCAGCCGGCTAGCGGCTGCGGCTCCCCTTCGGCCTCGCCGGCGGCGCTGGTTGGCGGAGCGGGCCTGGTCTGCGCGGCCGATGGTTCCCTCACCTGCGCCGTAGGCGCCGCGGGCGGCTCCGTGACGGGTGGCGGTTGGCTGGCATTGGGCGATGCAGGTGTACTCTCTGGCGGCACGGCTGGCGCGGGAACCGGCCGCTCCGTGGCGGCTTGCGATCGGGCCGCCCCGGGCGCGAGCTTGCGCGGCGCCGCCTTGGGCGGCGCGGGTGCCGCCGATGGTTGGACCGCATCGGCGGGAGCAGGCGGCGTGTTGGCGGCCGCCGGCGGCGGCGCTGCCGGCCCCACGAGCGCCAGCCTCTTGGCGTCGTACTCGGCTTTGGTGAGCACCCCGGATTGGTAGGCGTTGTCGAGCGCCGCCAGTTGTTCGGCTTTGTTCTCCTTCTTGCACGCCGCCGCGCTCAGCACCAGCAGCGCCACCACGGCCATCAGCCAGGTATTCTTCATGCCCCCATTAGCTCCGGCGGAAAACCCGCTACTGCTTGACGTGCTCCAGCGGCTTCCAGTCTTCCTTGAACGTGACGCTGGGGTTGAAGCCGGGTTGATCGCTCAGCAGATACTCGCCCCGGTTGTTGACCCAGGCTTGCCCATACTGGTTGCTGAGTTCGACGGTCTCGCCGGTAGACGGGTTGCGGTACGTCTCCACGCCGCGCATCGTCTGCGACCTCTGCTCCGATATCCGATCCGCGCTCTGCTGCGCGTTCTCGTAGCCCTGCCGCTGGATGTTGCGCATCTCCTCCGCATTCTTCGTGACGATGGCCGAGCGGTCGCGGACGCCCTTCAGCTCGATCTGCTGTATGGCCTGCGCCTGGCCGCTCACTTTGGCCTGCCACGCCGGATCCCAGCGGAAAGTGCCAGTCACCAGTTCGAAGAACTTCTCGGAAGCGTCGAGCTGCCCTTGCGGCGCGCGCTCGCCGGTCACGTAGGCCGCGCAATTGTAGGTGAATTTCTGGTCCATCTGCATGGTCCGCGCGTTGAAACTTGGGCCGAGCAGGCCGGTGGTGATGGTGGCCACGATCAGCCACTCTTCCATCGTCTGGCCGTTGGCGCTGTACCGTACGCGCCCTTTGATCGCGTCCGGCTGAATGCGCCGCTTCAGGTTGTACTTGGCCCCGTCCTGCTCGTCCTGGCGCGCCCGTTGCTGTAAGGTCGCCAGCAGTTTCGGCGCCGGCTCCAACCCTACCAGTTGGGCGTTGGGGCGGTAGCGGTTCAGGTTGCGCCGCAGAAAGTCGGCGGCACTCATCGGCGGCATCACGTCACAGGGACGGGTTCCAAACTTCGCGGTCTGCGCGGCCACTCCCTGCAGGGGCTTGGGATCGTCGGCCCACACCCAGCTAAATGACGGAAAGATTTCCACGGCGCGGCCGTCGGGACCGGAAGTGCGCAGGTCCGTCAGAATGCCGTTGCACTTGTCCTTGATGTTCCAGGTGGTGCCGCCCTGCGATTGCCAGTCGGTCGGAATCAACATGCTGGCGGAAGGCATGGGGCGTTCGAACCCGGATTGATCGATAGCCTTGACGATTTTCATACGCAACACATGGCCCTGCGCGGACGAAGATGGCGCTGCTTGTGGAGGCGCAGTCTGGTTGGCTGGGGCGGGTTGTGGTTGTGGTTGGGATTGCGGTTGCGCCGCGGGCAAGGCGCCGGCCGGCTTAGAGGGAAGCGGGTTACCGCCCGCCCCATTACTCGCGCCCGGTGGATTACCGGCGCTCGGCGCCGCTGCCACAGCGTCTGGGGGAATCGGCGCCGGCGACGCCATTTCCTGTGCCAATAGAGAAGCTGGAACCGCCGCGTCGGGCGCCAGCAGGGCGGACCTCTTGGCGAGATACTCGTCCTTGGTAAGCACGCCCGCGTTGTGCGCTCGATCCAGGGCGGCCAGCGCGCCCGCTCTGGCAATCAACTGCGCTTTCCTCGCCTGATACTCGTCCTTGGTAAGAACGCCCGCCTCCAGAGCCTTGTCCAGCGCGGTCAGCGCCGTCGACTGGGTTTCCAGCGCGGCTCTCTTCACTTCGTACTCGGCTTTGGTCAGAACGCCGGATTTGTAGGCGTCCTCCAATGCGGTGAGCTCCTCGGATTGTGGACTCCGGTGACACGCCGCTCCGGCGATCGAAAGCAGCGCCACAGCCGCGATTCGCCCCATACTCGCAATCCGCATCTTCCCCCCCGTTGCGGGACGGTATCGGTAACCACCCCTCATCCATGATAGACGCACCATCGCCCTGCCGCTCACTATAATGAACTTGATTATGCGACGCCTCACACTTACCTTCCTTCTCGCTTGCGCCCTCCTCACGGCGCAAAATGTAATCCCCCCCGGATCGCTCAACAAGCCCGATCGGCTGGAGTGGTTCCGCGACCAGGGATTCGGCATGTTCATTCACTGGTCGGTCGACAGCCAGACCGGCGTGGTGATTTCGCACTCGCTGGCCGGCGCGGACGAAGCCTACACGAAGCGATTCTTTGAAGAGTTGCCCAAGACCTTCAACCCGCGCAAATTCGAGCCCAAGGATTGGGCCGCGCTGGCCAAGTTGGCCGGTGTCAAGTACGTCGTCTTCACCACCAAACACCATTCCGGCTTCGCCATGTGGGACACCAGGACCACTGGCTTCGGCATCATGCACACGCCCTTCAAGCACGACCTCACCCGCGAGATTCTCGACGCCTTCCGCGCCCAGTCCATCGCGCCGGGTATCTACTTTTCGCCCGACGATTTCTCCTGGCTATGGAGGAACAAGATCGACATACAGCGAGGCATTCCGGGCGTGCAGCCGCGTAACAATCCGGGCCTGATGCAGCTCGACCTGGCCCAGGTGCAGGAGTTGATGAGCAATTACGGGCCCATCGACGTCGTGTTCTTCGACGGCGAGCCGCAGGGCCTCCGCGACCTCGCCTGGAAGTTGCAGCCCAACGCCATTGTCACCCGCGGGGCGATTCAAACTCCCGAGCTCTACGTGCCCGGCATCCCCCTGGAAGGCGCATGGGAAGCCAACTTCACCATGGGGACGGCGTGGCAGTACCAGCCCCAGAACGAACTCTATAAGACCGGCGGCCAGGTGATCGACATCCTGGTGGAGACGCGCGCCAAGGGCGGCAATCTGCTGCTCAACATCGGCCCCAAGCCCGATGGTGAATTGCCCATCGAGCAGGAAGAGCGCCTGCGCGAAGTGGCGCTGTGGATGCAAGTCAACCAGGAGTGCATCTATAACGTGCGCCCCTGGGTGCTCACCAACGAACAGAGCATCTGGTTTACCAAGGCCAAGAACGAAGATACCGTCTACGCCATTGTGAAGCAGCAGCCGCGCTGGGTGCGCGGCCAATGGCGCGACTTCGTATTAAAGAGCGTGCAGGCCTCGGCGCAATCCGTGGTGAGCGTGCTGGGGCAGAACGGGCGCGTGCTGGAGTACCGGCCCGAAGTGAATCCCCAACCCACGCTGAAACAGGAAGCCGACGGGCTGCACATTCGAGCCATGTTCACGCACCGCTTGCAGGACAACAGCCGGTGGCCCAACCCCATCGTTCTCAAGATCACCCATGTGACGCCCGCGTTCACGCCGCCCAAGTTGGAAACGGCAAGCGCCCGGTTCGACCCCGCGACCAAGACCGCGGCGCTCACCGGAACCCTGCGGGATCTGGGTAAAGCCGCTTCCCTGGAAGTCGGGTTTGAGTACCGCGGCATTGCCGGTCTGGACGCCAGCGATCGCTCCGTTCCCTGGCAGCAAGGGCCCACCACCACCCTCACCGCTCCAGGCGATTTCACATTGAAGCTGCCGGACCTGAATCCGGAAGGCGTCTACGAGTACCGCGCCTACGTGAAGCATCCGCTCTTGACCATCTACGGCGCCGACAAGCGCCTGCCCATGAAATGAGGGCCTCCGCCATGGCGTCCCTTACTCCGGTAGCGGATCACGCCCGCCCCGCAAACCCCCGGCTCTCCGTCGACACTTTTACCTTTTCACCTTCTTTGATAAAGAGGGGAACGCGGATCGCAAGACCGGTCTCCAGCGTGGCTGGCTTGGTCACGCTGCCGCTCGACGAGTCGCCCCGCACACCGGGTTCCGTGGAGGCCACTTCCAGCTCCACGAACATCGGCAATTCCAAGCCGATGGGATTACCGTTGTACTTGAGCAACTCGACCAGGGTGCCCCCGATCAGGAAGTCCAGCGCGTTCCCGATCACCTCATCGGCAAGGGTCAGGGTCTCATAGCTTTCCTGGTCCAGGAAGTGAGAACCATGGCTGTCGGTATACAGGTAGGAGGCCGGAACCAACTGGAGATCCGGCTCCCTGAACTTGTCACCCGCCTTGAATGTCTTCTCAAAGACCGCGTTCGTGAGAAGGTTGCGAATCTTCAGACGCACCAGGGTCTGGCCGCCCCGGGCGGTAGGCGTGTTTACCTCCGCTTCCAGGCAGGAGAACGGAGTGTTGTCGATCTCAAACAAAGTCCTTCGCTTGACGTCAATCGCATCGATTAATACGGCCATAAAATCAGTTCTTCGGCCCCGCGATAGGGTACCCTTGCCATACATATTCCAGAGCTTCGGGCAGGGTTTGTTGTTTCACGGCGCGGTCGGTGTGCCCGGCATTACGCGCAAATACAAACTGATAATGATAGCCCTTGGCGGCCAGCACTTTGGCCATGTTCTCATTGGCGGCGACCCAGTCGTGCATGTTGTCGCGCATCACATTCGCGTTGAGATTGTCCCTGTCGCCGACTTCCATCCAGATGCGCAGCGGCCTGGCCGGGGTGTTGGGGATGAGGTGTTCATGGAACTCCCAGGCGCCGTGCGGGGTCTGGGAGTTCGACGGCCACTGCTGGTTCACGTACGTGCCCGAGTAGGTGAGAACGCGGTGGTACAGCTCCGGGTGATACCACGCCATGATCAAGGCGCACGAGCCGCCGGAGCTGCCGCCCATCGTCGCCCGGCCCTCGGGATCTTTGGTCAGTTTCACGTTGGATTGCTTCTCCACCAGAGGCAGCACCTCTTTCTCGACGAACTCCGCGTACAAGCCCGACATCGTGTCGTATTCCAGGCCGCGTTCGCTTCCCTGTGCGTCGCCCCCGCCGTTGCTTATGGAAATGGCGATCATCGCCGGCACACGATGCTGGGCGATCAGATTGTCCAGGGCCGTGAACAACGCCCGGTCGGGTCCGTCCGCCCCGACGATGAACGGCGCGGCCGTGCCGGGGACGTATTGTTTGGGGACATACACAGCCACTCGGCGAGTGTAGGGAGCCGCGTGGCTGGTGGTGACTACCATCTTGGCGGGGTCGGTGGGGTCCGCGGTGCCAAAGGTGTTGGCCTCGCGTGCGACGCCGGGATAAATCTTGCTGTCGGCCGATTCCATGGTGAAGGTGAAGACCGATCCCTGCGGCACGCCTTCCTGTGCGGTCATCTCCGGTGCGGGGTTGTGTGTGGGGCCGAGGATGAAGTTTCCGTCCTCCTTTGCCGGAGCGTTCGCGCCGTCGGGTAAGTCTTTCGCCGTGACATAACCGGGCGTGTTGGGATCGCGGGTCGGCGGCGCCGGGCGCGCTGGGCGTGCGGCCGCGGCCGGAGCTTGGGCCATTGCCGGATGTAAGCCAGTCGTCAGGCCGATCAAGAGCGCGATGCTCGGAAGACGGAACATGAGGGACTCCTTTTTCTCTCCATCAAGAATACCTCTCTCAGTTTGCCAACTTCCGCACAATCCGTCATCCGCGAGGGGGACGTGAGGGTTGCGATAACATAAAGGGCGATCGTGAAGAGAGTCTCCAGCGGCCGATCGCACCCTGGCGGAGCTTCCAACCATGCTCGATCTCGAACTGAACCACATGCCGCCGCCACCCATCCGGCGCGATTGGCGCATCGGCGCCATTGGCAGCGGCTTCATCATGCGCGACGTCCACCTGGTGGCTTACCAAAAGCTCTCTCTCGACGTCGCCGCCATCACCGGCCAACCAGTGGAGCAGGCGCGCGAGGTGGCATCCGCCCGCGGCATCCCACGGGTCTACGATTCCTACGCGGAGCTCATCGCCGACCCTGCCATCCAGGTCCTGGACATCGCCGTTCCTCCGCACGTGCAGCCGCAAGTCATCGCAGAAGCCGTCCGCCACGCTGGCCACATCCGCGGCATCCTGGCGCAAAAGCCCCTGGCCATGAACTACCGCGACGCCGTGAGGGTCGTCGAAGTCTGTGAGAAGGCGGGCATCGTGCTCGCCGTCAACCAGAACATGCGCTACGATCAGTCCATCCGCGCGCTCAAGACCCTGCTCGACCGCGGCGACCTGGGCGAGCCGGTCCTGGCCACCATCGAAATGCGCGCCATCCCGCACTGGCAGACCTGGCTGCGCGACTATCCCGGGCTGACGCTCGCGGCCATGAGCATCCATCATCTGGACTGTTTCCGCTACCTCTTCGGCGACCCCGAATTCGTCTTCGCCAGCGCGCGCACCGATCCGCGCACGCCATTCCCCCACCGCGATGGCATCGTGCTCTACATCCTGGAATATGCCAACGGATTGCGAGCATCTTCTTGGGACGATGTCTGGACGGGCCCCGCGCGCGAAGGCGCCGCTGCCGACACCTACATCAAGTGGCGCGTCGAAGGCACCGGCGGACTCGCTCAGGGCACCATCGGCTGGCCCGGTTATCCGAACGCCGTGCCCAGCACCATCCGCTTCGCCACCAAACGCCAGCCCGGCGTCTGGTTCGCTCCCCAGTGGGCCGAGGTCTGGTTCCCCGATGCCTTCCAGGGCACCATGGGAGAACTGCTCGACAGCTTGACCGAGGGACGCGTGCCGAAAATCGGCGGCCGCGCCAACCTGGGGACCATGGCGTTAGTCGACGCCTGCTACCGCTCGCTCGACGAACATCGCCCCGTGCGCATACAAGAGATCGTCGAAGGAGGCAACCAATGAAACTTGGATTGATCAGTTCCGCGTGGCTGGGCTCGCCCGTGGGAACCGCCGAAGGGATCCGCCTGACCAAAGAGATCGGCTTCGACACCATCGATATCTTCGCCGACCCGATGGAAATCGACATTCGGGAGAGACGCCTGATCAAGGACACCTGCCGGGCGGTGAAGCTGCCCGTGGTTTCCACCGTCTGCTGCGCCCTGGGCATCGCCGATTTCAATGCCCCCGTACGCCGCTATCACGTGCGGCGCGCCAAGGCTTACCTCGATCTGGCGTACGAGCTGGAGGGCCGAAACTTGCTGCTCGTGCTCGGCGAGTACATCTGGCAGCGGGAAGTCATCGCGCCGCGCGATCAGTGGAACTGGGCCGTGGAGCACGTCCGCGAACTCGGCGATCACGCCGCGGCGCTCGGTCTGGAAATCGCCCTCGAACTGGAGCCCTTCCATCTCTCGCTGATCAACGATCTCCCTAAAATGATCCGCTTTCTCGACGATGTGGCCCATCCTTTCGTCAAGGCGAATGTCGACGTTTCCCACCTCGCCCTGGCCAAAACCGCTCCGCCCGACCTCGCCTCTCTCACCGGACGCATCGCCCACGTCCACTTTTCCGATTGCGACGGCCACAAGCACGGCGACCTGCCTCCGGGCCGCGGCGTGGTCGATTTTCCACCCTATTTGCAGGCGCTGAAGGCCACCGGCTTCGACGGGTGCGTCAGCATCGAACTGGAGTACTCGCCCGAGCCCGCTAAGATCGTCGAGTGGGTGCGGGAAGCCTACTTCGAAACCGACCGCCTGATGCAAGCGGCGGGCATCCGCAACTGAACTGGAGATCTCACATGGCCAGAGGACCGCTCAACCAGCAGGAAGTCAATCAGTACCGCGAGGACGGTTTCGTCGTGGTGCGCGGCATGTTCGACAAAGTGGAGATCGAACTTCTGCGCCGATCGGCCAAGGACGACAAGGCGCTCGACGATCACGCCTTCGGCCGGGCCGACGACCAGGGCGGAGTGGTCCGTCTCTCGCTCTGGAATCATCCGGGCAATGGCATCTACGGCATGTTCGCGCGCTGTCGCTCGCTGGTGGATTCGGCGGAGGCGCTGCTGGGCGGCGAGGTCTACCACTACCATTCCAAGATGATCATGAAAGAGCCCCGGGTGGGCGGCGCCTGGGCCTGGCACCAGGACTACGGCTACTGGTATCAGA
The DNA here is from genome assembly GCA_050014175.1 of Candidatus Solibacter sp. Taxonomy (GTDB): domain Bacteria; phylum Acidobacteriota; class Terriglobia; order Bryobacterales; family Bryobacteraceae; genus Solibacter. The sequence goes on from JBEKDV010000022.1 coordinate 10,867, forward strand.
ACGGGGTTCTGTTCCCGCTGCTCACCAGCGCCTTCATCGCCGTCGACCGCGCCACCAAAGAGAACGGCTGCCTCCAGGTGCTGAAGGGCTCGCACCTCGCCGGCAGGGTGGATCACATCCTCACCGGCGATCAAGCGGGCGCCGACCCCGAACGGGTCGCCGAACTCCTCCAGCGCCTGGAGCTCGTGCACGTGGAGATGGAACCGGGCGACGCCGTCTTCTTCGATTCGAACCTGCTCCACCGCAGCGATCAGAATCGCTCCGAACATCCGCGCTGGTCGATGATCTGCTGTTACAACGCGGCGCGCAACGATCCTTATAAGGAAGCCCATCACCCGCGCTACACGCCGCTCGCCAAAGTCGACGACGCCATGATCCTGGAAGCCGGCGCGAAGCGCTTCTCCGAAGATGCCTCCGATGTGGCCTGGCTGGACCCCGGCAAGGACACCAGCGCCTCCAGCCTGCCCGACAAACCTCCTTCCTGATCCCCAATCCTGTGTAGAGTAGCCCTCCAGGGCTGCCATGCCCCCTTTCGAGGGGGCATTCTTCCCCCTAGAAGTTAAACTTCAGCGCCAACTGAATCTGCCGCATCGAGGCCGACGTCGAGGTAATCTTCCCGAAGGTCGAAGAGGGCGCCGGACTCGATCCGTTGTTCCAACTCGTCTGGCCCCCCATGGTCAATAACACGTGGTTGGCAGCGTTGAACATCTCCGTGCGAAACTCGAGGTTCTTGTGCTCGGTGATGGGGAACAACTTGATGATCGAGACGTCCTGGTTCCCCATCCACGGTCCCCTCAGGGTGTTGCGCCCGCAATTGCCGAACGTGCCGGAGACGGGATTGGAGAATGCCGCCGGGTTAAACCAGCCGTTCTGGTTGTTACCGGGCAGAACCGGGTCCACGCCCGATACGCAATTCAGCCGGGTGGCGTTGGAAACAAAATTCGTTCCGCCGGAATCCCACGAGGAAGTGTCGACCACACCGCCGCTTTGCAGGGTGGTGATGGTGCTCAGTTGCCAGTTGCCCACCACCTGGTTCACGATCCCGCCATGGTTGAGGAGTTTCTGGCCTTTGCCGAATGGCAGCGTGTAGAGGATGGAACCTACGAAACGCTGCGGAATGTTGAAATCCGAGGGGGCCTTCTCGCAGGTATTGGGGCAAAGCGCATTCTGGGGCGAGAAATCGGCTCCCACCGTGCCGCGGATGGCGCTGGTGGTATCCAGGGACTTGGAAAACGTATAGGCAAGCAGGACATTCAGGCTGTTGGAGATGCGCTCGGTGAACTTGGCGCTGAGGGCGTTGTAGCTCCCGACGGCGTCGGCAAAGAGATACTGGATTCCGGATGCTCCCCATTCCGGATAAGGCAGCCGCTGCACCGCGGGCAGGCTGGCGTTGAGGATGCCCTGATTCTCATCCGCCAGGTAGTCCAGGTGGCGGCTTTGAGAACCGCCGTAACCCAGTTCCACGGTGGTCGATTTGCCCAGCGAGCGCTGGAGGTTGAGCACGTACTGAATGCTGGAACTGTCCGGCAGGTGCTGGGATGCGCCCCAGGTCAGGCTGACCGGCACGTTCACCGGAAGCGTCGAGGTATCGAGGAAATTGTTGTAAGTGAACGTCGGCACGCCATAGGTGGTAGGCGCCAGAGTGGTGGCTCGGCCGCCCATTCCGCGAGCCAGGTCGAAGATGGAGTTCTTGCTTTCCTGCGAGTAGAATATGCCGATGCCGGCGCGGAGCGACCACTTGTCCGAAGGGCTGTACGCGATCCCAATGCGCGGCGCGAAGTCGTGGTAATTGGTGTTGATCAACCGGTCGCCCAGCCTTCCGTCGCGAACGGTTTGCAGGGGAGGCGACCCGGCGATTCCTCCGTTGGCCGACCAATAGGGAACGTACCGGAATTGAATGCCGTCGTAAAAACTCCCGCTGTTGCCCGTGCGGACGTACACCGGGTGCTTGCTCAGGTCCTGTACGTTCGCGACGTTGGGGAGCGGCTCGTTGAGTTGGATATTCGGCTCGAGGCCCGCCTTGTCCAGCAAGGGCTGTGCGACCTCCCACCGGAGACCGAGGGTGACGGTCAGGCGCGGGCTGACGCGCCAGGTGTCGTCGAGATAGGTGGCCCATTCGTGGTTGCTGAAATTGGCCTGGGCCAACGCGACGGCGACAATGCCTTCGTACGGATCGCCCAACATGAAGTCCGCGCCCGAGTAGCCGCCGGATTGCGTGGCGGCTGTCGCGCTGGTCGCCGTGATGGTGTTGGTGAACCGGCTGTCGAAATAGAACTGGCCGCGAGGGAATTCATTTCCCAACTGCGGGAACTGGTTGATGCGGTACTCACCGCCGAAGCGCAGCGAGTGCTTCCCGATCACCCAGGAGAAGTTGTCCACGAACTGGTAATACTTGTCGTTGATCTGGAACGGGCTGCTGGTGGGGTTGCCCCAGGTGGTCACGTTGTTGGCGAGGAAGTTGATGTTCGGTATGCCCCAGGAATTCGGGTCCGTGACCTTTACCGGCATGCCCAGTTCTCCGCTCACATTTTCGATGCCCGCCAACTGCTGGGTGATGTTGTTGAACAGCGAGTTGTAGCCGAACCGCGCCTCGTTCACTTTGGTGGGGGAAAGGGTCCGGACGTTGGAGAGCACCCACTGGCTGGCCCGGGTATACAGAACATTCCCGTCGTTGAGCCCCAACGTGGGGTTTACGGCGAACTGGGATTCGTCGTTCCAACTGTAACGGCCGAACCACTGCGATTTCGAACTCTCGGTGAAATCGATTCTTTCGGTGATGGTGTCCTTGTCCACCGGAGTCACGAGGTTGAACTGATAGTTCCGGTAAGGCGCCCCTGGCGCGGCGGGCTGATTCGGCAATGGATCCCACTTGAGAAGAAGTGTCGAGCCCGCGCTGATACGGCTGGCGGGAATCTGATTGTTGGGGAACATTGACTGCGTGATATTGGGGTACGTCCCGCTGCGCGAGTTCGGGTCCGCCAGCGCATAGCCGGCGGAAAGGATGGAGGAGAAGTCGCCGGTCCGCATCGGCCCCGTCAGCACCGTGCCCAAAGACGACGTGGTCAGGCGTGACTTGTACCCCTCGAAGTTCGACATGAAGAACAGCCGGTTCTTTCCGTTAAAGATCTTGGGAATCCGGATCGGGCCGCCCAGGGTGTATCCGTACTGATTCTGGCGATAGGGCTGCTTCGCCGGAGAAGGGTTGGTGGCGCTGCGGGTGGCGGAAGTGAAGTCGTATGGCCGCGCGTCGAGCTTGTCGTTGCGCAGGAATTCGGAAAGGGTTCCGTGGTATTCGTTGGTGCCGGGTTTGGTGGAAACGTTGACCTGTCCGGCTTCCCGGCCGAACTCCGCCGGATAAATACCCGTTTGAACCTTGAATTCCTGCAGCGCGTCCACGGAAGGCTGCAGGATATAAGTATTGAAATCGATGTCGGTATTGGTGACACCGTCCAGGGTATAGTTCTCCCAGGTGGCGCGACCGCCCGAAAGGGCGATGGTGAGACTGCCGCGCGAGCCGCCCAGCCGGCCGCTCGCCTGCGCGGCGGGGACGAAGCCGTAGGTCACGTTGGGGCTCAACGCCACCAGGCTGAAAAAGCTGCGGCCGTTCAACGGCAGGTCCATGATTCGCTGTTCCTCGATCACGGTGCCGACCGTCGCGTTCTCGGTGGCCAGCAGCGCCGCGTTGGCGGCCACCTCGATGGTCTGCGTGGATTGTCCCACGGTAAGCGCGAAATCGACCCGCGCCGTCTGTTGCACCTGGAGCTCGATATTCGTCTTCACGACGGTAGCGAAGCCCGACAAGACCACTTTCACATCGTAAGTTCCTGGCGTCAGATCGGGGAAACTGTAGATTCCCGAGGTATTCGTTGTCGTCGTCCGCGCCACGTTGGTCGCGGTATTGGTAACCGTCACAGTCGCGTTGGGAACCAGCGCGCCGGTCGAATCTCTAGCTTCACCGGTGACTTGCCCACCGGTTTGGGCGAACGCTATCGCAAGCGCCGCCCCCAACAATCCCATCAATAGTGCCAGCCTTCGCATGCAAGAACCTCCACCAGCCAGACATGGACTGAGCGAGACTATCACGGAATATATTCCAGTGCAAGGGGCCTCGAACACTCTTGTCGTTAGTGTGCCGGGAGGGCTTTTCGCTTGCAACAACGACATAAGAACCCCGATAATCCTATTTAGGAGTGCAACTCATGGCCAGCGCATCGGAATCGAATTCCACCAACCGCCGCGCCTTTCTCAGCGCAACCGCCCTTACCGCGGCGTCTTACAACCGCGTGCTTGGCGCCAACGACCGCATTGGCGTCGGCTTCATCGGCTTCGGCCTGATCGGCAAACAGCATGTTGCCGACTTCAAGAAGTTCGACGACGTCGAACTGGCCGGCATGTGCGACGTCTACAAGCCCCGCCTGGAGGAAGGGCTCCAGTACATGGGAAATGCGCGGGCCAAGGGCTACAGCGATTTCCGCCGGATGTACGACGACAAGGACATCCAGGCCGTGGTGGTCGCCACGCCCGACCACTGGCACGCCCTCCTCACCATCATGGCCTGCGCCGCGGGCAAAGACGTCTACGTCGAAAAGCCCATGACCGTCTTCATCGACGAAGGCAAGTGGATGGTGCAGGCCGCCCGCAAATACAACCGCATCGTCGTCGTGGGCACGCAGCGCCGCCATGGCCAGGGGGTCAAAGATGCCAAAAAGGTCATCAACGGCGGCTCCCTCGGCAAGGTTCATTCCGTTCGCCTAGCCTCCTACCGCAACATCTATCCGGGGTTCGGCAAGACCAAGGTCGAGGACCCGCCCGCTAATTTCGACTATGATATGTGGCTCGGACCCGCGCCCAAGCGGCCCTATCAGGCGCACCGCGGCCTCTACCACTTCCGCTGGTTCTGGGATTACTCGGGCGGGCAGATGACCAATCTCGGCGCCCACCTGATCGACCAGATCATGTGGATTATGAACGTCAAGGGGCCGACGCTGGTGCAATCCGCCGGCGGGCGCTTCGCCCTGGAGGACGATGGCGAGACGCCCGATCTGCAGGACGCGCTCTGGACGTTCCCGGCCTTCACCATGACTTGCTCCATTCGCGAGGCCAACGCCATGCGCGGCGATCCCGCGGCCCGCGGACAGTTGTACCTCGGCACCAAGGGCAGCCTGGTGCTGAGCGGCGGCTATGAAGTCATCCCGGAGAATAGAATCGACCCGGTCAACGATATCCCGCGCTTCCAGGGCCATCCCACCGGCGGGCCGGTCTACACGGCGGTCAAGCCCGAGCCCTGGATCGAGGCATCCAAAGGCGGCGTCAGCTCCGATGCCCGTTACGGCACCGGCGGCGAAGACACCATGGCCATGAACGAGCGCGACTGGCTCGATTGCATCCGCACCCGCAAACGGCCGCTCTGCGAGGTGGAGGACGGGCATCGCGTGGCCACCACGTGCAACCTCGCCAACATGTCCCTGCGCCTGGGCCGCTCCATCCGATGGGATCCGGAGAAGGAAGCCGTCATCGGCGACAAAGAAGCCGCCGCCATGTGCGTGCGCCCGTACCGCGCGCCCTGGGACGGCGTGCTGCGGAGTATCGTTAAGGTTTAGCATTACAAACATGCCTGAGGCGGAATGTGGGGCAGGATGGCATCCTGCGCGGCGGTTGCCAACCGCCGCTGCTTGGGTATGGCCGATTGACAATCGGCCGCAGCTTGACAAGCTGCCCCACAACTGTGCCGCTCGGTCGGCCAGTGACGCGACGGCGAGGCTTTTATGCAGAATACCTATCTCCAGTGGGTCATCGAGAACACCGCCACCATCTGGTGGCACGACTCCGCGGAAGCGGCGGAGTTGGATGTCGGCCTGGCGCGCGGCGCCGTCGGCGTCACCACCAATCCCTATCTGGCCAACATTGCGTTGCACAAGGACCGCCTGCTATGGGCGCCCGCCATCCAGGAAGTCCTCGCCCAAAAGCTGCCGCCCGAGGCCAAGGCGGAAGCGCTGGTGCGCATCGCCGTGACCCGAACCGCCGAAAAGCTGCTGCCGCAGTACCACGCCAGCCAGGGGCTGAAAGGATTCGTCTGCGCGCAAGTGAATCCGCTGCGCGCCGGCGACCGGGAGTCCATGGCGGCCATGGCAAACCGCTTTCACCGCTGGGCGCCCAATATCGCGGTGAAGCTTCCCGCTACCTCCGCCGGGCTGGACGTGCTGGAGGATTGCATTGCGGCAGGTGTCACCGTCACCGCCACGGTCAGCTTCACCGTGCCGCAGGTGCTGGCCGTCGCCGAGCGGCATCGGCAAGGCATCGCGCGCGCCCGGGCCAACGGCATCGAACCGGGAAAATGCTTCGCCGTGATCATGATCGGCCGCCTGGACGACTACCTGCGGGAAGTGGCGCTCGACAATCGGGCCCCGGCCGGCGAATCCGACATCCGTCAGGCCGGAATCGCCGTCGCCAAGCGCGCCTACTCCATCTACAAGGAACGCGGCTATGACGCGATTCTATTGGTGGCCGCCCTGCGCGGCGTGTATCATTTGACCGAGTTGGCCGGAGCGGACCTGGTGATGTCCATCGCGCCCGCTTTCCAGGAGCTGTTTGTCTCCCGCGACCTGCCGCGCGAGCGGCGCATCGATGCGCCGGTGCCTGCGGACGTCATCGAACGCCTCAGCCAGATGCCGGAATTCCTGCGCGCCTACGATCCCCATGGCATGTCCGCGGAGGAATTTGTGGGATTCGGGCCCACCCAGCGCACCCTCTGCCAGTTCTGCGACGTAGGCTGGAAACTGATCGAGAATTTTCAATAGCAGGTAGGACAGGCCTCCTGGCCTGTCCCGCCTCGCTAAAGAACCGCTCTCAACACATTCTGTTGAGCTATACTGTGAGTCATGGGGCAACCAAGCCGCAAACCCCGCACCTGGATTCCCACCGCGAAGGCGGTTGTTCTCCGCCGTTCCGCCGGCGCTTTGGCCGACGTGACTCCGCTTCTTTCCCGTGTGATCGAAGCGTTGGGAACCAATGCCGCCGCCCGCCTGCTTGGCGCGGATCGGGCTCTTGTGTCGCGCTGGAACGCGGGAATTGAATCGATCTCTAGCGAGATGGGCCGGCGCATCGTGGATCTGCACGATGTCCTGACGCGGATCTTGCGTGTGTATCCCAGCGAAGCCGCCGCTCTGTGGCTGGTCGGCTCGGAACCGCTGCTCGGAGGGGCGCGCCCCATCGACGTACTCGTTCTGGAAGGCGCTGCGCCGGTGATCCGCGCCATCGATGGGATCGCCGAAGGGGCCTACGCCTAGCCTCCGTGGCCATCCTATATCGAGTCTTTCCCTATGTTGCCGCCGCGGCCAAGGACGAACCGGGCGGCGCGCTTTACGTCCCGCCCCAGGGTGGCGGAAGACTCGATAACCCGGGAATCTACTCTATCCTGTACTTGAGCGATGCTCCCGCCGGAGCCATCGCGGAAGCTTTTGGCCGCTTCCCCGAATGGAACGCGAGCGTCCTGGAGGGTTCTCCGAGCCTGCCCGGGAGCGCCCGCGCCATTGCCCGCTTCCACCTCCCGGACGATGCGCCGGTCTGTAACCTGGACGATCCCGCGCTGCTTCAATCGCTGGGCCTCCGCCCCTCCGATATTGTCAGCCGGGACTATGCCCGCAGCAGAGCGTGGTCCCGGAGGATATTCGAAAAGGGAAGGTGGTTCGGTGCGAGATGGTGGTCTTACTACGATTCCCAATGGGCCAGCTTTGGGCTGTGGAATATCAGCCGGCTGAAGCTCGATGAAGTGAAGCTCCTCCGATTTGGCGACCCGGCTCTTTTAGATGCCAGCCGGACGATTGCCCGCCGGATCGTGCTGCGTCCGCGCAAGGTCTGAACTGCGTCGGGCGAGTATCGGCCTCCCCTTCTGTTAGGCACGGGCTTTGCCACTGCCAACCTTGCGCAACTCCAGCACGAGGCGCAAGGCTTCGTTCACTGCTTTCTCGCTGCGAAAGGCCTTCCGGATATCCGGGTCCAGTAGAACAAGATTTGTGCCCGCATGGTAGCGCTTCGCGTACTTGCCCCGTACCCCTGCCTTGAGCAACTGCCGAAGATCGTACTCCGGGCGTAACTCGTCGTTCATCTTATCGCTGTGTTTCCTCATAGACTCGTCGGTCGGTTCGAATCAGTTTTCGAGCGCTGATGGTCCGAATCCTTTCGTGGCGTTCTGCATGAGCGACCATCAGAAGTCGGCCCCGATTTGACAACCCGATCGTGATGGATCGGTGTTCGTCGCCAGAGTGGTCGGGGTCGCGGGAAGGACTTCGGGCCCGCGACAGGAATCCGAGCAGTTTTCGAGTGGCGCGTTACTCGACCGGAACCGAGAATTGATCTCGAGATTCAACTCCTCAGGTTGGTTCAACTCGCTCTTGCTGGGGCTGAGATCGTGACGCAGCGATCAGAAGAGGTAAGGCACCAGGGCAGCAGTCTGATGAGCATAAGTGGCATACGTCTCGCCGAACTGGGAACGCATCCACTGTTCCTCCATGCGGAGCTTGATCCAGAACGCGAGGAAGATGAGAACGAAAACGATGAACCCGCGCACTTGGGAGATGGCAATCGCCATGCCAAGGAAACCGGTCAGAATGCCGGTGTAGATGGGGTGACGGACCACGGCATAGGGACCGGTGGTGATCAGCTCGTGGCCCTGCTTAATGGTGACGGAGCGGCTCCAGTTGCTGCCGAGGTGCTCGCGCGCCCAGACGGCGAACAGAAGGCCGGCGATGGTGACGGCAGCTCCCAGCCAGAAGGGCCAAAAGCCAACCGGCCAGAGCTGGAGATAAAGCAAGGGCAGCGGGATGCGAGTTGTCGAGAGGAGGACGATCGCGATCAGGAAGATGAAGACACGCAGGATGCGCGAGGCAGCCGGCTCGAGGCGCTGGGTGGATTTGGTATTGGCGGCCTTGATCTGCCAGTAGAGAAGAAAGAAAATCCAGACCACGGGAAAGAAAGATTCGTAGAACCAGAGCATTCAGGACCTCACGGCGTTGAAGGTGTTTACGCAGGTGAGCGAGGGGAAGTTCCAGGGCACGCGACATTTCGCCGTCCCATATAGCCGACTTGCGAGGACTTATCCAGCGATTTGCGTCGACATCATCCCATAGGAATAGCTTACGTTCTTGTGGGTTCCGGGCGTGTTGGTCGGCCATTCGGAAACTGGCCCCAAAACGGCCTTCTAGGAAATTGCGGTCGAACGGCGCCCGAGACTGGTACGCGGGCGCCCAAGGTCATTCTGGCAAATGCAGTATTTTAACGCCTACAGCCGGACCCAGAGAATACCCGCACCATCCTGCCCCACATTCGAGCAACCCTCACATCGCCAGGTTCGCCCGCCCGTACTCGATGCACTTCCGGTTGTTCTCGTCCTCGGCCTGCAACTGCGCCTCCGGGCTCAGCCCCGTAATCCGCGGCAGCGGTTTCTTCGGACGATTTTTCTTTACCAGCGCCAGCACCTTGGCCAGATCGCGGCCCGGCAGCGGGCTGTAGGCGTCGTCGAACGTCGCCCAATACTTCGTGGTGTACACCGGGATCTTCAGCGGATCCCGCGTGATCATCTCCAGTTCGAACAGCACATTCCGATCCTTCTCCCGCAACAACGCCACCATCTGCTTGAGGTCCAGCATTCCCTCTCCCATGGGGACTTCCGACAGCAGGAATCCGTCCTCGTACTCCTCCACCGCCATATCCTTAATATGCGCAAAGAAGGTATGCGGCGAGAGCGTACGCAGCGTGTCCATCGGGTCTTCGCACAGCGCGATGTTGTTGCCGAAATCCAGGCAGACGCCGACCCATTCGCTGCCCAGGCGCCGCAGCCACGCCGCCTGCTCCGCGCTGCGCCATCCCTTGTGATTCTCGATCCCCAGCCGCATCCGGTACTTGCGCAGCACCGGCTCCGCCAGCTCGATGGTCTTCTGGCACTGCTCGAACATCTTCTTGAAGGGCTCGAGCGAATCGAATTCCTCGTAGCGGCGGTTCGTCATGGCCGCATGAAACGCCAGTGCTCCGGCTTCTTTGTACGCCTTCACTTGGGCATCGAAAGCCGCCACATCGCTTTCCTGCCGCGGCAGCCGGGGATCGCAGATGAGGTGCATGTGATAGGCCTCCACGCGCTCGCGGAACTTCTTGATCGCCTCGGCGTCGATCGCCGGTGGATTCGTCTGCACCCCCGCCAGGCCCAGCCCATGACAGTGCTCCACCATGTCGAAGGGCTTGCCGCCGCGCCGGGCCGCTTGCATGCGCACCGCGAACGCCGTCGGGGCGCCGCCCATACGCGGCTGGTCCTGCGCCTGCCAGGCTTGGGACCGTGAAGGGGAAGCGAGCCAGGCCGTCGCCGGGCCGGCCATCGCCAGAATCTGTCTGCGTGAAACCATGTTGACCTCGCTCAAGAAAAATACTCCACACCGGTGAATTCACAGAAGTGCGCCAGCTCGCCCGTCCAGTCGCCGTAGACCAGCGCCACGTGGTGTTCCACGGCCTCCCGCATCATCGTGGCAAGGAAGGCCGCGGCCGTCGGTTCCGGCCGGACGGTCGCCACGCTGCCGCGCACGCCGTTGCCCGTCTCGATTACCCGGCAGCGCGCCACGAACAGCCGCCACTTGCCGTCCCGCGGACGCAGCAGTTTGGCCAGCGTCGCCGTGCCCTCCGGGAACGGAAACTCCACCGTCGCCCCCGTGCCCGTGCGCATGTGCACGCGAACCAGCGCCCGCTTCGGATCTCCCGCCAGCGACGGCGCCGCCGCGCCGCAGTGGGCGAACTGTATGGCGCCCTCTTCCGCCAGGTAAGCCGTGATGTCGAAATTGAACGCCGGCGTGCCTGCCAGCCGGTTCAGCACATACGTGGTGATCAACGCCGGCAGATCGATTTCGCAGGTATTCGGCACGCCGTCCTGCGACATCAAGGCATGCGCCGCGCAGGGCGTGATCTTGTGCTGGTCGCGCAGTTCCGGCCAGCAGCGCACGCAGTAGGCGTCGAGCCGGTTCCGCGCCACCAGTTCCCGAATGCCGGCATACAGGCGAAGGTTGTCCTCTAGCGCCTGCTCGCCGATCTCCCGCGTGCCGCCGGTTTCAGCGATGAGGCGCCGCGCCGCGGCCGCGGCCTCGTCCGGCGATGCCGCCTGCGCGGCTGCGAGCAGTGCGTCCAGATCGATGTGGACCGCCTTCGCGCCCAATGCCTTCTCGATGTCGCCTTCGTCCACCGCCACATCCAGCATGCCCGGACACGTCGCGCCCATCATGCCGAAACGCGCCCGCCGCAGGCTGCCGGCAACTTTTCCCGCCCTGGCCGCGCTTACCACTTGCCGCACCTGCCCGGGCGTCACCTGCCCGATCAGCCACACGAATCGCTTGCCCGACCGCCGGATGTTCGAGCCCGACGCGGTCATCCCGCTGATGGGCGACGGCATCGGGATTTCTTTGTCCAGGTACGGCAGCGCCCAGATCAACATCGGCACGTCCCCTAGTTCCCCGGCCAGCGTCAGCGTGATCTCTTCCGACACCCAGGTGCAAAAGAAAAGCAGCACCACGTCGACGGCGCTCTCGCGCAGGCGGGCGGCTATCTCCACCGCGTCCGAGGCCGTGCGCGGAGTCTCGGCCGCCATCACCTCGCACCCGGCGCGCCGCAATTCCTCGATCGCGTCCTGCCGCTGCCGCGCCACTGGCGCCAGATCGTAGATCGGGTGCACGCACGTGACAAAGCCTATCCTCAACCCGGCCGTGGGCATCTGGAGCGAGTTTATGATATCTTGCAGTCTATAAACAAGACCGTGACCTACCGAAATGAAAGGAAGCAGCCATGGAGCGACGGGATTTCGTGAAAAAGTCGGTGAATGCGGGCATCGCCACGTGGACTGCCGCGTCCGCCGGCCGCGTTTTCGGCGCCAATGAGAAGCTTCGCGTCGGCTTGATCGGATGCGGCGGCCGCGGCACCTTCGACGCCCGCTTGATGCGCGGCACGCCGGAGGACATCCAGGCGGTCGCCGCTGAAAACTATCACGACGGAAACCTCGATCCCCGCCTGAAAGAGCCGCGCAATGTCGAGATCGCCGCGCTCTGCGACGTCTACGAATCCCGCCTCGCCGCCGCCAAGCGGTGGGCGCCCGAAGCCAAGACCTTCGCCGATTTTCGCAGCCTGCTCGCCGACAAAGATATCGACGCCGTGATCGTCGCCACCATGGACCAATGGCACGCGCCCATGCTCATCCTGGCTTGCGAAGCCGGCAAGGACGTCTACCTGGAAAAGCCCGTCATGTACCGCGTGGCGGAGGCCAAAACCATGATCGAGGCCGTCCGCCGCAGCAAACGGATCGTGCAGATCGGCACCCAGCACCGCTCCGCCGATCACATCGCCGAGGCCGCCAAAATGGTGCAGGGCGGAAAAATCGGTGAAGTGCATTTTGTGCGCGTCTGGAATTATATGAGCCGCATGGGGTCCGCCCCGGTCCCCGACAGCGAGCCGCCGGCCGGCCTGAATTGGGACTTCTGGCTCGGGCCGGCGCCCAAGGTTCCCTTCAACCGTGCCCGCCTCAGCTACCGCTCTTTCATGGACTATACCAACGGACTCATCAGCGATTACGGAAACCATCGCTTCGACTCCGTGCACCAGATCATGGGAGTGGACACGCCGCTGAAGGTTTCCTCCTCGGGAATCCGCTTCGACAAGGATCGCTCCGGCGACATACTCGATCTCCAGCAGGCCACCTACGAGTATCCCAGCTTCGTCATGAGTTACGAGGCCTGCGTGTACAACGGCCATGGGTTGGGCGGCAGGACGCCCGGCATGCGTTATTACGGCATGCGGGGAAGCGAAGACCGCCCGCATGGCATGGCTTTCTACGGCACCGAGGCGGCGCTTTTCGTGGACCGTCTCGGCATGGAACTCTACCCGGAGATTCGCGGCGGCGGCCGCGGCGGCCGTGGTGGCCAACCTGCGGCCCCCCAGCCTGTTCCAGCCGAGAGAATGCACATGAACGAGGACGAGCCCACGCCGCTGCACACCAAATACTTCGTCGATAACGTGCGCGCCCGCAAAGACCCCTTCGCCAATATCGAAGTGGGCACGCGCGCCACCACCATCGCCTGCATCGGCAACGTCGCCTACTGGACCGGCCGCAAACTGACCTGGGACGCCGCCAAATCGACCTTCCACGACGACGAGGAAGCGAATCGATACCTCTTCCGTCCCTATCGCAAGCCCTGGGACCTGGTGAAATTCGGCTAACGTTCCTTTGTGGGGCAGGATGGAATCCTGCGGCGGGTTGGCAACCCGCCATGTTGATAGACATAAGCTGCAAGCCTCGCCAGCAGATCGCCAAAGGAGTTGGTTGTGACACTCGATCGGTCCACCCGCAGAGAGTTCCTGGAACAAGCCGGCCAATTCGCCTCCGTTCCCCTCATCGGCGCCGCCATGGCCGCCGGCCCATTTCAAGCCAACGCCGTGCCGCAGCTCAAAGGCAAGGCGAAATCCGTCACCATTCCGACTCACGAGTTCGCCGGGCCGGCGGGTGCGCCCTGGATCGAAGAGCGCCTCGATTTTCCGGCAACCTGGGATCTCCACGTGATGGATATGGCCGGGCACAATCTGCCGGCTCTCACGCCCCAGCAGATCGCCGATCAGTGCGGCCAACCCATCGGCGCCAAATCGCTGCGCGAGCTCGCCGAAGGGAAAAAGACGGTCGCCATCAGCTTCGACGACCTCACCCGCACCACGCCCGCCTACGCCGTGACGCCTTGGCTGGTCGCCGAACTGGCCAAGGCCGGGATCAATGACCAGAACATCCTCTTCATCGGCTCCTTCGGCACCCATCGCGCCATGACGCAGGAAGAAGTCGCCCGGAAACTTGGGGTCCCCATCGCCAAAAACTACGCGTGGGTGAACCACAACGTGTTTGACAACCTGAAGGAAACCGGCACCACCACCCGTGGCAACAAGGTGCTGCTCAACCAGACTTTCCTCGCGGCCGGCCTGAAGATCTGCATCAGCGGCATCAAGGTCCATCAGGACGCCGGCTACGGCGGCGGCGCCAAGGCCGTCCTACCCGGTCTGGCCGCGCTTCCCACGGTGGAATACAATCACACCCAAATCCTCACCAAGGTCAAAACCACCGGTCCGGTGAAAATCTTCCGGAACGACATGCGCCTGGACATGATCGAAGCCGCCCGCATGGCGCACGTGGACTACACCCTCCAGATCCTCTACAACGACCGCCTGCGGCCCACCCGCATCTGCGCCGGCGATATCGTCGACGCACACCATGCGGGCGTCCGCGTGGCGGCAAAATCCTATTGCACGCCGACCTTCAAGGACGCCGACATCGTCGTCGCCAATGCCTATCCGCAGAACGCCCAGGCTTACCACGGAGCCCTGTGGATCGATTATTCGCTGCGCGACGGCGGGACCGGCGTTCTGATCGTCCAGCATCCGCTGGGTCTGGATCCGGTTCACTACCTCAACAACCGCCTGGCGGGACGCAGTGGCGCCACGCAATTCGACCTGACAGCCCGGCGCCTGAGCGGCGGCCGCGGCAACGCCCGGCAGACCAACCTGATCGTCTACTCGCAGTACCTCACCCGCAACATGAAGAACAACTACCGCACCGGTACGTTCTTCTGCGATCGATGGGCCGACGTGATCGCCAAGCTCACGGAATTACATCCCCGCGATCCCAAAGTGGCGATTTACCCCTACGCCGGCATGCAGCACCAGGAAATCGAACTGGACGGATAAGCTCCGGGGCCGGGCTTACTTCGCTTTCCACCAGACCGGTATCCCGCCGCCGTGCCCGCGGTGGAATCTGCGCAGCTCTCTCGTAATGTCCGGCGCAAATTCCTGCGCCAGGTTGCGCCCCGCCATGCTCGCCAGGGAGACCAGCGCCCGCTGCCCTGTATGCGTCGCGTCGCGGAACCCGTCCGGCAGGTAGGCGTCGCCCACCAGGCCGCTTGCGGCCGCCCCGGCGAAGTTCGCCACCGCGAGCGTACGGTGGCCGTCATCATTGCAGTCCGCGAACACAAACCCAACCGCGTGCAAAGCCCTTCCCAACACGGAACCGCTCGCCGCAGGCAAGTAGCGCGGATCCTCGTGCCGCAGCGCGCTCACTACGAAGCGCGCGGTATTTTGGGCCGCATGCCGCGCGTAATTGTCTCCGAAATGGCGGAAAAAGGCCCCCGTCCCGTCGCTCCATTCCTGCGGGTAGTTGGATGGCTCGCGCGTGGTTCGGATTCCAGCGGCGAGACTGGTGATCACCGCCGAGCGCGGACCGAAAACCTGCTCCTCCAGCAAAGTGAATTTGCCTCCCACGGTCAACGGGGCTCTCGAAAACCCCTGCGCCACAACAGTCGCCGCACAGAGAACAGACGCACCCAGAATTACCGACAGCTTGTGCACTGCGATTTGGACGGCCCCCGCGGCCGTTGCGTTCCCTTGGATTCTCAGTGCCGGCGAAACGCCCAAACCACGCTTCTGACCGAAGGAATGCGTGCGCGTTGGCACATGCTACCGCGGGCAACATGCCGTCCGCAGGGTCACTCCGCCGCCGCCTCCCCCGCCGCCGCGATTGTCTTGGCGATGTCCTCGTCCGTGTGTGCCGCGCTCACGAAGGCCGCCTCGAATTGCGAGGGCGCAAGATACACTCCGCGATCCAGCATCCCCCTGAAGAACCGTCCGAACCGCGCCGTGTCGCACTTCTTCGCCGATTCCCAATCCGTCACCGGCCCGTCCGTGAAGAAGTACGTGAACATCGACCCCACGCGATTCACCGTCACCCCCGCGGGCGCCGCCGCCGCGAGCCTCGCCCCGCACGCTTCCAGCCGCTCGTACACCTCCGGGTGCGCCTTCAGGTGCCGCAGCATCGCGAGGCCCGCCGCCACCGCCAGCGGATTGCCCGATAGCGTCCCCGCCTGGTAAATCGGCCCCGCCGGAGCCACCATGCTCATGATGTCCCGCCGCCCGCCGTACGCCCCCACCGGCAGCCCGCCGCCGATCACCTTGCCCAGCGTCGTCAGATCCGGCCGGATGCCATACCGCGCCTGCGCCCCGCCGTACGCCACCCGGAACCCCGTCATCACTTCGTCGAAAATCAACAGCGCTCCGTAGCGCGCCGTGATCTCGCGCATGCCTTCCAGGTAGCCGGTCAGGGGAGGCACGCACCCCATGTTGCCCACCACCGGCTCCACAATCACCGCCGCGATCCGCTCCCCATGCGCGCGAAACGCCTCCTCCAGAGCCTCCAACGAATTGTAGGGCAGGGCAATGGTGGTATCGGCGAACGCCTTCGGCACTCCCCGCGTGTCGGCGATCCCCAGCGTCGCCACCCCCGACCCCGCCTTCACCAGCAGCGAATCCACATGCCCGTGATAGCAGCCCTCGAACTTCACCGTCAGGTCGCGCCCCGTGAACCCGCGCGCCACCCGGATCGCCGACATGGTGGCTTCCGTGCCCGAATTCACCAGCCGCACCATCTCGATCGAAGGCACCGCCTCGCGGATGGCTTCCGCGAGGTCGATCTCCTGCTCCGTGGGCGCGCCGAAACTCGTGCCGATCTCCAAGGCCTTCTCCAGCGCCGCCAGGATCTCCGGATGGCGGTGCCCCAACAATAGCGGCCCCCACGATCCCACGTAATCGATGTACTCGTTCCCGTCCACGTCGAACAGGTGCGAGCCTTCGCCGCGCGCGATGAAAACGGGCTGTCCCCCCACGCTGCGGAACGCCCGCACCGGCGAGTTCACCCCCCCCGGAATCACCCCCACCGCGCGCGCAAACAGTTCTTCGGATTTGGTATGTGTCATAGAGGGACAGGCCTCCTGGCCTGTCGTTTCCAAAGACGGGCCAGGAGGCCTGTCCTACTAACCCGCCCTGGGCACCACGTGGCCGAACCCCACGCTCATGGCGATCTCGTACAGGCTGCCGTGCAAATTGCGCATCAGCCGCCGCTTCAACCCCAGGTAGGGCTGCTTGCCGGCGAACAAATCCTGCATCACCATGGCAAAGCGCGGCGAACGCCGCGTGAATTCCACCATCCGCTGCGGCACCGGCCCGTACAGAAAGCTTCCCAGAAATACCTTCTTGGCCAGCCGCGAGCCGAATTCCAGGTCCGCCGCGAAATCCCTCCGCAACAGCCCGCGATAGCGATTCAGGCTCTCCAGGGGACCACCCGCGTCATTCAGCAGGCTCTGCGCCGCCAGATCGCCCGAGCGGATCGCGTAATACAGGCCCTCGCCCGTGATCGGATCCACCAGACCCGCCGCGTCGCCCACCGCCATCCAGCCTTCGCCCGCCACCCGGTTTCTCTTCCACGATTTCGCGTCCAGCGAGGGCAGCAGATGGCTGTAGAACGCCGCGCCCTTCCACGAGATGCCCCGTCCCGCCATGTACGCTTCCAGCCGCTTACGCAGCGACCCCGCCGCCTCGCCCTTGCCGCAGATGCCCACCGAGAGATGACCGCACCGCGGGAAAATCCAGATGTATCCCTCCAGATCCGGCAAAAACTGGATGTCGATCTGCGCTTGATTGCCCTGTACGTAATACCCCAGCGCCGACATCGTGTCCGGCGGCGTGAGTTGCGTTCCCACGTCGCGCAGCGGATTGCGCGCGCCCGTGGCCACGATGCAGAAGTCCGCGTCCACCTTCCCGCCGGCTGTCCGCAGGCGCCATCCCGCGCCCTGCCGCTCCATCCCGGTGACGCGCGTTTTCTCGATCTGCGCCCCGGCGCGCTCGGCCCGCCCGAGCAGCATGTTGTTCAGGTCGAAGCGTGAATAAATCACCAGCGGGTCGTCCAGCTTCAGCCTCGCTTCGCCCGCATTCGGCGCCGACAGCACGGTCTCCGTCACCAGCCGCTTGGGCGTCGGGTTATCGATCAGAAACGGGTATTGGCTGTAGGCTTTATGCGTCAAGCCTCCGCCGCATGGCTTTTCCCAGGCGAGCTTCTCGTCCATGAGAACCACGCCCAGTCCCGCCGACGCCAGCTTTTCCGCCGCGAAGGCCCCCGCCGGGCCGCCACCCAGGATTGCCACACGCTTCATTTCTTTTTACTGGCCGGAGGAAGGTCTTCCGGCGCCGGCATCTTGCCCCCGGCCCCCGGCGCCGCCATCATTCCATGAGGATTGCCCGGCGCCGCCGAGCCTTGCGGAGCCGACCCCGGCGGCAACTGCCCGCCCCCGTGCTGGCTCGCACCCTGCCGCCCCACCACCGCCCATTTGTTGTCTCGCAGCTCCAGTTTGTACGGGATCGTCATTTGCGCCGCGCCGGTACCCTTCACCGCGAACGACACCGTCGCGTCCGCCTTGTCGCCGTTGAACTTCACGTCCGTGACATTAATATCCATGGCCGCCGGCGTCATGCCCTTAGTGGCCAAATAGTCCAGCACGCCCTGGCGCACCGCGTCTTTGCTTTCCACGCCGCGATGACAGCCGGCCAAACAGAAAATCAGGAGGAACGTTGAGAGAAGTCGCACTCTTCGATTATAACCAGTGGAAGTATTATCGCACCCTCGACCCGGTGGTATATTGGCCTGCAGAGATGGAAGACGCCGTTCAGCCCAGCCGCGAGGACTTGAGAGTCAGTTTCTGTCCCCGCTGCCTCCAGCCCGTTCCGCCTAAAGCTTCCCACTGCCCGGGTTGCCGCCAGCCCATTCATGCCCTGCGATTGCTGCCGTGGATCTTCGGCGCCGCCGGTTTCCTGGTGCTGTTATTTGGCCTGATGTTCGCGCTCCGGACCATGCGTAACGAGCCCAAGGCCGCCGCGCCCGTGGAAGAGGCCGCGCCCCAGCCGGACGGCATTTCTTCCGAGCCCCTTCCGGCCGTGGACACTCCAAGCCCGCCCCCCAAGCCCGAGAAACGCCCTCCGCTCAACGAACGCTGACCCGCGCGTCCCCTTTCTCGTACCAGTACGGTAACGGCTGGCAAATACGGCCGATTTCGGCCCTAATTGAGGCATCACTATGATGCGAAACCTCTTGCTGTTACCGATGTTATCCCTCGGCACCCTCTGTGCCGAAGACTCTGCGATTCTCGCCGCCCCCCGAACACCGCGGCCCCATCACACGCTCTGGAAAGCCAGCCTGGCGGCGATCGCCGTCGCCAATGCCACGGACGTGCAGTCTTCCTGGGCCAAGCACGAATTGAACCCCACGCTCTCTGGCCCTACCGGCAACTTCGGTGCCCAGGGCGCGCTCATCAAACTCGGCATACAGGGCGGTCTGCTCGGCGCCGAGTACCTCATCACCCGCGGACACCCCTCTAAAAGGTTGTACCGGGTACTCTCGGCGATCAATTTTGGCGCCGCCGCCACCACGGCGGCCGTCGCCGCCCACAACTACACGATTCCCCGCCCGTAAAAAATGCCAGTTTCACGCCAAGACGCCAAGCTCGCCAAGAAGACCTTCTTTGTTTTCTTGGCGTCCTTGCGGCTTGGCGAGAAATTGCTTTCTTCTGAACTTCTCAGCTCCGCGGCTTGTCTTCCAGCATCGCCTTCAACCCGGCGATCTCCCGCTTCAGCTTGCGCTCCCGGCCCACCATCAGCAGGACGTAGACCACCAGAATCAGCCACGCCACCCACAGGCCGCTGTTGAGGAAGCCGAAATTGCGCTGTAATCGCTCCATCTCGCGGACCACGTCGTCGGGTGAAGCCTGCCATAGCATCAGTGCGTAATACATAGGTTCTCCGTCAAAGAGCATGCGCCATGCGGCGCAGTGAATCGATTTCCCGCTGGAATTGTTCCTGCCGCAGGCGCAGCGCCGTGAACACCACGCCCACCAGCATCATCGCCAGCACTTGCCAGCCAAACACCGCCGCCCAGTCGTGCGGCATGCTGCCCCCGCCCCAAAATACCGGCGCCGGATGCTGCGTGCGCCACCACTTGATCGAGAAGACCACGATGGGCACGTCGAGGAACGCGAAGATCGAGAACACCGCCGCGAAGGTGGCGCGCTGCGTGGGCTCTTCGATGGCGTTGCGCAGCATCAGGTAGCCCGCGTACAGCAGCCAGCACACCAGCGCCGAAGTCAACCGCGCGTCCCAGGCCCACCATATGCCCCAGGCCACCCGCCCCCAGATCGAACCGGTGATCAGGTTGCCCGCCAGGAACGCCAGGCCCACTTCGGTCACCGCCACCGCCAGCGCGTCGAACTGAAAGTTCTTGGTGACCAGGAACACGATGCTGGCCACGAATGCCACCGTTGCGCAGGTCAAGGCCGTAATCGCCATCGGCACGTGGAAGAAGATGATCTTGAAAATCACGCCCTGGTTGACCTCCTCCGGAAAGCCCGTGAAAAGGTATATGTCGCGCGCCAGCAGGATCAGGGCCAACGCGCCGGCGATGTACAGCATCTTATCGCGCATAATCTATCCTCCTACCAAGACCGTCTCCACCAGCACCACCGAGACCGCCGTGTACATCACGTCGAAGCCGATCAGCATCTTGAGCCACGCGCTGTTGGCCTCCGTGATCGGGTTCCCCGCCACCAGCGCGCTGGTCAACTGCATCGCCCCCAGCAGCGCCGGGATCAAAATCGGAAAATTCAGGATCGGCAGCATCACTTCCCGCAGCCGTATGTTCACCGTCAGGGCGCTGAAAATCGTCCCCGTCACCGTCATTCCCCAGGTGCCCAGCGCCACCACCATCATCAATTGCCAGAACTGCGCGGTCCAACGGACATTGTAAAAGATCCCGAACAAGGGCAGCGCGATCAACTCCACCGCCATCACCAGAATGAAATTGGCCAGCGCCTTGCCCAAAAACAGCGCCGCGCCGGAGATGGGGGCCGAGATCAGCGCGTCCAGGCAGTCGTTATTCAGTTCGCGCGCGAAGCTGCGGTTCAACAGCAGCGTGCCGGCGAAGGCGAAAACAATCCACAACAGGCCGCCGGAGATCTCGCGCGTCGTCTCCTCGCTCGGGTCGAAGGCGAAGCTGAACAACAACAGCACCACCAGGGCGAAAGAGAGCGAAGCGTTGATGGCTTCCTTGGTGCGCAACTCGGCGCGCAGATCCTTGGCCATGATCACCAGCACCTGCCGGATGAAGGCCATCATGCCTCACCGTAGCGCGCGTACACCCACCCCGGATCGGACACCATTTCCGCCGTGCGCTCGCCGTGAAATGCCACCTGGCCGCGGTTGAGCAGCGCCACGTGCGTGGCCAGTTCCAGGGCCTCCCGCAACTGGTGCGTGGACATCACGATGGTCTTGCCCTCATGGAGCGCCTCGTGCAGCAACCGTTGCAGCACCGCGATGGCGCGGTCGTCCAACGCCGTGAAGGGCTCGTCCAGCAGCAGAACTTTCGGCCCGTGCAGGAAGGCGCGCGCCACTGCCAGGCGCTGCCGCATGCCGCGCGAGAATTCCCGTACCAGGCCATCCTTCACGCGCTCCAATCCCGTGCGCTCCAGCCACTCCAGCGCCGATTTCTTCGGATCCGCGAGGCCGTAGAGCTTGCCGAACAGCGTCAGGTTCTCCAGCGCCGAAAGCTCGTCGTACACGCTGATGCCGTGCCCGATGAAGCCCATGAGGCGCCGCGTTTCGGTATCGCGCGGCGAGTTCCCGAAAATCGCGATCTTACCTTTGCCCGCCCGCGAAAATCCCGCGATGGTGCGCAATAGCGTGGTCTTGCCGGCGCCGTTGCGCCCAATCAGCGCCAGGCACGTGCCCGGCGCCGCCGCGAGCGTTACGTTGCGCAGGGCAGGGTAGTCGCCATAAAACTTCCAGACCCCCTCCACCCCGACCGCGTTCATCTTGGTGGGGCAGGCGCTTTCGCCTGCCGATCCGAGCGAAGCTCGGAGGGGGCGCCGGCCCGATAGAGCAGCGCAAACCCCAGCGCGAGAATCCCCAGCGCCACAATCAGAATCGGCACTTTCTGCGAGTTCACCCGCGGCATGATCTGCTCGATCCGCGGGCCGGAATCCTCGGCTGCCCCCTCGCCGGCCGCCGCTTCGGCCGGCGCCGCCGCTACCGCGCCCGTCAACTGCACCTTGTAAGCGGTGCCGGTGAGCCCGAAGATATGCGCCTGCGTGCGCGGCTCCGCCCCCAGATCGTTTAGCCCATCGCCTTTCAGCGCCACCCCGTTGGGCACGATCAGGTAGGTGTTCTCGTCCTTGGTGACGATCTTGCCGGCCAGGTCCGCGCCCTCGCTATACGGCACCGCGTACGTCACGTCGATCCGCGTCTCGCCCGGCTTGATGGCGAAATCCACCGCCATCACGTCCGCCCTGGCCGTCTTGTTCACCGGCGCGCCGATGGCCATGCCGCCCGGCGCGGTGGCGTCCACTTTCGGCTTGCTAGCGCCCGCGGGCAAATAGAATTTCAACGTCCCGCCGTCGGGATCGTTCCACGCCGTCTTGCCGTCGTTCTGGAAGAGGTAGGTTTCGGTCACCGCGACCTGTCCGGCCGAAGGCTCGAACAGGATCATGTGCTTGCCCACCTTCGCCGCGCCCGGCTGCTTGGAAGCGTTGAACACCTCGATGGCGAGCCCCGTGGTGGGCTGCCCCGGCGGCAGCATGTGATTGTAGGTGACGCCGTCGAAGGCAGTGCGAATCAGGTGCGGTCCCTGCGGCGTCTGATTGATGGTGAAGTTGCCCTGCGCGTCGCTCTTCGCCTGGTCGATCAGCTCCAGTCCGGTAGCCGTGGCCAGACGGTAGAGCGCCACCGTCGCGCCGGTCTGCGGCTTCCCGGTGGTTTGATTGGTCACCGTGCCGGTGACCGCCGCGAACACGGGCGCACAGGCCAGGAAGCATAAGAGGAACCACGCAAAAATGGTGGGGCAGGCGCTTTCGCCTGCCAACGCTTGACCCTGCCCGCGGTTGGCAGGCGAAAGCGCCTGCCCCACCATCTCCGGAGACTCGACGTTGCACGCAGGAGTGCATGCGCCACGGGTGGTCGTACAGCTTTTCATGCGCGCACCGCCTTCATGGGCTTGCCGCACTCGCCGCAGAATTTCAGCGCCTGCTCGAAATGGGCGTTGCAGTGCGGGCAGGTGAGAGGGTCCGCTGCCTTCACCGATGCCTTAGGAGCCGCGGCCGGCGCCGCCTGCCCGCGTCCCGCTTGCAGTTCCAGCTTCACGCGATCCACTTCCGCCATCACCGTGGCCAGCTCTTTTTGCAGATCTTTCTTGGTCAACTGGTAATCCGCGTCGGAAAGCTTTCCCACCCGGTATTCGAATTGCAAATCGCGCAGATTTTCGTAAATCGCCGCTTTCCGCTCATCCAGGTGAGCGAATGGGGAGACCGGTTCCGGCTCCGGCAGGTCCTTGGGCCGAACCCCCAGGACGAACACAATCACGACGATCGCTATAACAGAGGTAATCGCAATAATCACTGACGCTTCAGTCCTTCAATCCAGGTTCTTGGTGTCTTGATCGATCTGCTCCTGGTACTTTGCCAGTTCCGGATCTTCCACCTCGATGGCGCCGAGGTCCTTCATCGCCTTCGGCTTGCGGTACTTGCGGATGAACAGGAGGATCACCACAATTCCGAAACCTACCGCCAGGTAGGGGACGATCCAGCCGAACGCGTTGGGCGGCGCCAGGTACACCCCCGGGCCGTAATCGCGGACGAATGCCTGCACGATCTGCTCGTCGCTCATGCCCACCGCCTGCATCTGCGCGATCCGTAACTTGGCGGGCTTCGAAAAGCTGCACTCCAACATGCTGCACGTGGCCACCGAATCCTTGCAGCCGCACTGGCATTGCAGCCGCGCGCCCACGCGGCGCACATCGTTACTGGGCTTTTCGCTGGCCGTCTGCGCCAGCGCCGCCACCGCCACCACGAGAACCAGCAGACTACTTTTGAACCGTCGCATTTTTCCTGGCATACCCCACCACTTCCGTGCGGGCGTACTGCAGCTTGATTTTACTCGGCACCAGGCAGACCAGCGTGCCGAAAATCACCACCAGCGTGCCGATCCAGATCCACGATACCAGCGGGAACACGTACGCCTGAATCACGGCCCGTTGATTATCGTCGCTCATCCCGCCGAAATTCAGGTAAAGGTCTTCGTTGGGCCGCACCCGTATGCCCACTTCACTGGTGCCCTGCTTGCTCGCCGTATAGAAACGTTTCTCCGGCTCCAGCGTGCCCAGCATCTCGCCGTTCTTGCTCACCGCCATGGTGGCGCGGTGCCACTGGTAATTGGCTTCGTCGCCCTGCGCCAGGTTTACCATGCGCAACTCGTAGGCGCCCACCCACATGCTGTCGCCGACATTGAGTTCCTTGACCTCGCTCTGATTGAACGCGTGGCCCGTGAATCCGATGAACGCCAGCACGATTCCCATGTGCACCAGGTACCCGCCATAGCGCCGCGTATTGCGGTGCGTCAGCTCGACGGTGGCCCTCAGCAGGTTCATCTGGTTCTTGGCGCCGATGGATTTCGCGCCCTTATAGAACTCCACCAGAATGGTCAGCGCCACGAACAGGCAGAAGCCGAAGCTGATGAGCGCGTAGAAGTGGCGCATCCCGGCCGCGATCAGCGCCCCGACGAGCACCAGCGAAGCGATTCCCGGCCACTGGAAGTTGCGCCGCAGGCTCTCCGCCGACGTGCGCCGCCAGGCGAACAGCGGGCCCACGCCCGTGAGAAACAACAGGAACAACCCGATGGGCACCATCAGCCGGTTGTACCAATCGGCGTCGAGCGAAATCTTGTCGCCCGAAATAGCCTCGCTGATCACCGGGAACAGCGTGCCCCACAGCACCGCGAAGCAGCTCGCCAATAGAATCAGGTTATTGAACAGGAAACTCGACTCGCGCGAGATCACGCTCTCCAGTTGCGCCTCGCTCTTTAGGTAGTCCAGGCGGTCCAAGATCAGGAAAATCACCGCCGCGATGCCTACCGCCAGGAACCCCACGAAGTACTTGCCGATATCGGAGCGCGCGAAGGCGTGCACCGATTGCACCACTCCCGAGCGCGTCAACAGCGTCCCCAGAATGCACAGGAAGAAGGTGGCGCTCACCAGCACGATGTTCCAGATCTTCATCATGCCCTTCTTCTCCTGCATCATCACCGAGTGCAGGAACGCCGTGCCGCTCAGCCACGGGAGCAGGGATGCGTTCTCCACCGGATCCCATCCCCAGTAGCCGCCCCAGCCGAGCACGTGATACGCCCACGCCGCGCCCAGCATCACGCCGGTGCTCTGGAACAGCCACGTAACCAGCGTCCAGCGCCGCGTGGTGAAAATCCAGGCGTCGCCCGGCTGCCGCGTGATCAGCGAGCCGATGGCGAAGGCGAACGGCACCGAAAAGCCCACGTAGCCCAGGTACAGCATCGGCGGATGGATCGCCATCGCCGGGTATTGCAATAGCGGGCTCAGCCCGTTGCCGTCCGGCACCGCCGTGATCAGCTTGTCCACCGCCAGCATCTGGAACGGGTTGGCGATGAAGTTGTTGAGCACCAGGAAGAAGGCTTGAATCGTCGTCAATACGCCGATCACCCACGGCATCATGTCGCGGTGCTTGCGCCGGTTGGTGAACACCACAACCGAGGTGTAGGTGGAGAGCAGAAAGCTCCACAACAAGAGCGACCCTTCCTGCCCGCCCCACCATGCCGCGTACTTGTAAAGCACCGGCATGCTGCGGTTGGAGTGCTCCGCCACGTAGGCGAAACGGAAATCGCTGGCAATCAGCGAGTAGACCAGGATGCCGCACGCGGTACTGATGAGCACCCAGATTCCGTAGACCGCCCGTTCCCCGCTAACTAGCAGAAACGGTTTGCTCTTGAGGCGGCCCACAACGCACGCCGCGGTGGCATACAAGGCCAGACAGAAGGCCAGCAGGATGGCCAGCGAACCCAGATTTTCCATATCGCCCCTATAAAATGCTTGCTAGATGCCGCTTGCTTTGCCCGAGTTGATGTTGGGAGCCGTTTGTCCGGGCTTGATTTGTCCCGGCTTGGCTTCGTATTTGGATGCGCACTTGGCCTGTATGCGGTTGGCCACGAACACGCCGTCTTTCCCCATTTTGCCATCCGCCAGCGCCTGCGCGCCGTCCTTGAACGTGTCCGGCAGCGGATCGGTGCCGGTGTAGGCGACCTTCAGTTTGGTGGTCTCCTGCGCCAACACGAACTCTACCCGGCTTCCGACGCGTTGGATCGAGCCGGTTTCCACATCCCCCCCGACGCGCACGCGCGCCCCATAGGCCTTGTTGCCCATCTGCCCGAGTTCGGTGATGGTCTTGTAATAGGTCTGGTTCTCTTTCATCTCGGATGTTGCCAGCCACACGAGAGTTCCGATCACCACCACGATGAGTGCAGCGAACTTGCCGTATTTCTTCATCAGCAGCCCCTTAAAACTCCAGTATAGCCCAACACGATTGGGGGATAATCAGACGTTCCTGACTCTTTTGTAGGAATCTTCGACATCCCCCAAAGGTGGGTTACTCAACCCCTTTGGACGCATCGAACCGTCTCTTTATTCCACTTTCTCCGCCGTGGTTTCAGGGCCGGAGGGCAAAATACGAAACGAACCCATTTTTCCCCCGAAACCAAACAAAATGAAACCACTTGGACGCTCAGCGTCGAAGCCATCCTCGCTGGAGTTGGCAGGCGGAGTTGGCAGGCGAAAGCGCCTGCCCCACCTCTTTTGGCAGGCGACCCCGCCTGCCCCACCTTTCAGGATGGCACACCGGGGTGAAGGAAAAAGGCGTCCAGAGGTGGTTGATGGTCTGTAAGCTATTGATCAATCGTGGTATTGGTGAAGTAGAGATTTCTTGATGTCGATGTGACTCGTTGGTGACGCCGGCAGCGACCAAAGGCGGCACGGTTCGTGTAACAAGAGAACCGGCAGTTTGTATACTACTGTTCAATGCCTAAAGTGCTGATCGCGGGTGGAGGACTGGCGGGCCTCGCCGCCGCCGCTGCCCTGGGCCGCGACGGCTGGCAGGTCGATCTCTACGAAGCCCGCCCCTATCTGGGCGGCCGCGCCACCTCCTACGCCGTTCCCGCGGGCGGCGACGAGGTCCCCGAGACCATCGACAACTGCCAGCACGTCCTGCTGCGCTGCTGCGTCAATCTGCTGGATTTCTACCAGCGCCTCGGCGTCGGGGACCGCATCGCCTTCTATCGCGAGTTCTATTTCATCGAACCTGGCGGACGCATCTCCGTGCTCCGGCGCGGACGCCTGCCCGCCCCGCTGCACTTTGCCGGCGCCTTCCTGGGGATGAAGTGCTTCAGCGCCGCCGACAAACTCGCCATCGCCCGCGCTCTCCTCGCCCTGCGCCGGGAACGCACCCGCCGCCAGGATCTGGACCGCATCAGCATGCTCGACTGGCTGCTGCAGAAGCGCCAGACGCCCCACGCCATCGACCGCTTCTGGCGCCAGGTGCTGGTCAGCGCCATCAACGAAGATCTCGACCGCATGGCTGCCATCCACGGCTTCCAGGTGTTCTGGCTGGGCTTCCTGGCGAGCGCGGATGGCTACGAAATGGGCATCCCCAGCGTCCCGCTCGGGTCGCTGTACACGGCCGATGCGTGGCAGAGCATGCCCAACGTGCGCATGCACTTCCGCTCTCCCGTGGAACGCATCGATGGTGCCGGTTTCACCGTAGATAGCCGGCTACTGGCCGCCGAGCACTATATCTGCGCGCTGCCTTTCGAAAAACTGCCGGCGCTCGGGCTGCCGGCTCCCGACTTCCAGCACTCACCTATTACCGGTGTGCATCTCTGGTTTGACCGGGAAGTCACTACCCTGCCGCACGCCACCTTACTCGACCGCACCATGCAGTGGATGTTTAACAAGGACCGCGGCCGGTATCTTCAGTTGGTCGTCAGCGCATCGCGCGATTTGACGCCGCTCCCGCGGCAGGAGATCATCGACCTCGCGGTGGGCGACCTGCGCCTGTTTTTCCCGCGCGTCCGCGACGCCAATCTGCTCAAGGCGCACGTCGTCAAAGAGCAGCGCGCCACCTTCTCCGCCGCCCCGGAAACCGAGCATTTACGCCCCGGAACCGCATGCTCCATCCCCAACCTCTATCTGGCCGGCGACTGGACCCGCAGCGGCTGGCCGGCCACCATGGAAGGCGCCGTTCGCAGCGGCTACATCGCCGCCGAAGCCGTCGCCAAAGCGGCGGGTAAATCGCCGACCTACCTGCTTCCGGATATCGCCTGAGGGAATGCCCATCCCTCAGTCTCCACGGAAACGTCTATCTTTAGGAAATTCGGATCCGTTCTGCTTGGTCACAAGCCGAACGACCGGCGCCTGAGCCGCGTGCTCAGCGGCTGAAAGACGGCCGGCATCTTTACCGCGCAGAGCGGCCCGCCGTTCTCCATTCTGTCCGCGCGCGGCACCCTGAACCGCGCCGCCCGCTCCACTTACAATACGGTCAATACCACGCTCACCGGCAGCCAGTTGAACGATCTGTTCCAGTTGCGCATGACCGGGACGGGTCCCATGTACGTGGCCGCTTCGGCCATCGGTTCGGACGGCCGCGCCGTGGCTCCGGATGGTTCCGCGCCGTTCACCGGACAGGTCTTCTTCGAACCGGCAGCGGGCACCATCGGTTCGTTGCAGCGTATGGACATGTCCGGACCTTCGGTGTGGGATCTGGATTTCAACGTCAAGAAAGAGACCAAGATCACCGAGCGGCACTCCATCGAACTGCGCATGGACGCCACCAACGCCATGAACCACACCACCTGGGTGGTCGGCAACCAGACCGTTACTTCTACCACCTTTGGCAAGATCACGGGCACTTATTACGGCCGCCGGTTGGTGCAGTTCGCCCTCTACTATAAGTATTAGTTCATGAAAATGTGGTAGGGCAGGCGCTTTCGCCTGCCAACTCTCGATCTAACCTGGCTCCCGGTTGGCAGGCGGAAGCTAGGGACTTGCAAAATTCCGGATCCAGAGCCCCTGGTTGGTGTCGGTACAAAACAAAATCGAGGGGAAATGTATCCGGCGGAGCGGCGAGGCAATAGAATATTTGTG
>JBEKDV010000023.1:0-39086 GCA_050014175.1 Candidatus Solibacter sp.
GGTGGAGTTCCGGCCTGCCTTAGCGGCCATCATCGACCGGTTGGAAACGGATACGTTCGAAATCGCCGTTTTCGGCCGGGTCAGTTCCGGCAAATCGTCTCTCCTGAACCATATTGTCGGGCAGGATCTATTGCCGGTGGGAGTGAACCCGATCACGGCGGTGCCCACGCGCCTGACTTACGGCGCCGAACCACGCGCCACCGCCTGGTTCGCCGACCGCAAGCCGGAGCGATTCGGCATCGAGCGGCTGGCGGAGTTCGTTACCGAACAGCAGAATCCCGCCAACCTCCAGCACGTGACTCGCATTGTCGTGGAGTTGCCGGCGCCGCGGCTGCGGGAAGGTGTTGTCTATGTGGACACGCCGGGCCTTGGATCGCTGGCCACTTCCGGCGCCGCGGAAACCAAGGCCTATCTTCCCCGCTGCGATTTGGGAGTCGTGCTGATCGATGCCGGGTCCACTCTGACGCAGGACGATCTGGCGACGGTGCAGACGCTCTACGATGCCGGCATCCCCGCGTCCGTGCTGTTGAGCAAAGCGGATTTGTTGGCGCCGGCGGATCGCGATCGCGCGCTGCAATACGTGGCCGGCCACATCCATTCGGATTTGGGTTTGGAACTGCCGGTGCATGCGGTCAGCATCAAGGCCGAGTGTAGCGGCCTCCTCGAGAAATGGCTCGATGCCGGAATCCTGCCACTTTACGATCGTCACGCGGAACTCGCGCGGCAGTCTGTGAACCGGAAGATCGGCGCGCTTCGGCTCGGTGTAGAGGCGGCGCTCAAAATGCGCCTGAAGCGCTCCGCGTCCGGGGGACAACCATGGGCGAGGATGGACATCGGCACGTTGCGGGATTTGGAAACGGAGCTCAGAACGGCCGCCGGCAAAATTGCCCAGGCGCGGACGGAGTGCATCGATCGCACCGACGCGTTCCGAGAATGCGCCGATGGCATGATTCGGACAGTCGCGAAAAATCTACTGGACGCGTGGGAGTCCGGTGCGAGCCCGACCGGCGAAGGCCGCATCAAGAACATGTTGGAAGAGGCTGGCGCGGAACCCGCCGCGCAGATTGTATCCGCCATCCAGGAGGCGGCCCGTAACGCCGGGAGCGTGCTCGCCAAAGCGGCCATGGCGCTCGATCTCGCCAACCGGCCGGAGCGGGACGAGTTGCTGGATGTGCTGAAGAGTATGCCGCGCTTCGATTTGGGGAACCTCGCAATTGCGGTTGGTCCGAGTGCGCTGGCCTCACTGTTGGGCCGCCGTTGGGCGGCGGCACGGGTGGAGCGGCGCATCGACTCCCAAGCTGGGAACCAAATTACCGACGCCGTTGCGATCTATGCGCGCGTGCTTCACGCCTGGGTGCGCAAGACCTTCACCGAATTGCAGGAGCAGTTCGATAGTTACGCCGGCGCCTACCGGGCGCACCTGGATCGCCTGGCGGCAAACAAGACCGGTGTTGCGGACGAGCAGGCGCTACGGGACGATCTCGCGGCCCTCGCCGGCGCCGCTGGGGAAAACGCGGCGTTGCGGAGTGCGCCGGACGCAACGGCGTGAGCGGGCATCGAATTTATGGGAGAATGGCCGGCAATCGATTCCCGACAGTACACCGTGGCTTTCGAGCTGCACTCGACGGCCGATTGCCCGCCTGATTTTGCATTGCCACCTTCCCTTGCCGGCTTCGACACCGGCCTCTTCCTGCCGCGCGGTGGTTACGATTGGTTCGGGCGGCCGTCCTATCCGCCCCGCCTTTTGCTGCTGGCGGGCGGTGCGCTACACATCGTTTCTCACCCCAGCGCCGGCGAGCCGCCTCGCCAATGCGCGATGGAGCAGGTCTCCTCTGTCGAATCGGGGCATATGCTTCTGAAGGGGTGGCTCCGCTTCACCGGATCCGGATTCGATTACACCGTCCGCTACAATACCCGCGGCTTCCCCACGGTCTTTCGGTTCATGCGCCGTTTCCAGGACAAGCTGTTGCCCAGGTCCACGCCACGCGGCGCTTCGGAGGTTCGGCTCGGACCCAGCCTCGACATCAAATTCGCCAACGCCCTGGCGCTGGAACTGGGCTCCGAAGAAACCGTCCTGATACAGCTCTTCCAACCACCGGGACAGGTACGCTCCGGAAGCTGCTTGCTTCGACACCGCCGC
This sequence comes from Candidatus Solibacter sp., assembly GCA_050014175.1. Lineage (GTDB taxonomy): Bacteria > Acidobacteriota > Terriglobia > Bryobacterales > Bryobacteraceae > Solibacter. Next base: position 2,141 of record JBEKDV010000023.1, read on the forward strand.
TGGGTTGCCGGCGATTTGCTGGCGCTGACCGGCAGGCGGCTGCTGTGGATTACGGACCGGGAGCGGGGATCCTATTGGCGATACGCGAGCATCGCTTCGTATGCACCATTGGACGCCGTGCAAAGCATCGGTCTGGCATCGGGCCGGGCCGGACACATTCTCCGGGTGGAACTGAACGGCGGTTGCGCGTGGCAGGTTCCCATCGCGTCCGGCAGCCGCGAGGAATGGCAGCGAATCGCGGAAGATTTCGCGGCGGCAGCCTCTATGGTGCGAACTTCGTGACCGTATCGATGCGCAGCGGAGCGAACTTGATATAGCGGCCCGCATGGTATCGCGGCTGGGTGGCCAGCCGGCACATCTCAATAATCTGCCCCGGGTTGCCGCCCGCGCTCTCCAGCACTTTTTCACGGAACTCATCCAGGTCCAGCTTGCGCAGGCGAAAATGGTCGGCGGCGGCCTCAAACAGTTGTCCGGCGTCCCGCTCCGGGAGCGGTGGCACATGCAGCGCCTTCGCCGGATTCCAGAAGAGTCTGGCCAACGCGCCCAAACTGAACGCATCCCGCGAGGCAGCGAAAAGAGCCATACCGGGCGCATGGTAGATACGCTGTAAGAAACGGTAAGCAGGGAAGCTGGCGCCCGCAATGCCATCCAGCATCATCGGCGCGGGTGAAGTTTCCATCGCAGTCCAGAGCAGCCCTTTGAGGTGAATACTGGTCTGCACCGCGAGCCAGGCTTCCGCATCGCGGCCCGGCTTAGCGCGGCTGATGAAACCCGCATGGCGCGAGGCGATCAGCGCGCGCGCCATGGCTGTCAGCAAGTCATGCAGGGCCGGCGCCCAGGCAATGTACAGCACGCGGGCGTTGCTCGGGAGCGTTTCTTGAATGAGCCTGGTCTTGCCGCTGCCCCGAGGACCCAGCACTACCATCGGATCGCCGGTTTCCAACGCCACACTCAGGCGCTGCACCTCCCTCGCCATCCCCACGAAAGGAAGGTGCGGCTCCATTCAAGCTGCCCCGCTACTTGACGACGAGCACGTTGCAGCGCACGGTGCCTGTCAGGTTGTGGGCGGTGCCACCCCAAATATGCTCGTAGATCCGGGAATGCCCGGTGAAGCCGATCACCAGCAGATCGATGGCATTTTCCCGGACGAAATCGCCAATTACCTTGACGGCATGGCCGGGCACGATCGCGGTCTCGACGTCCACGGCATGCATGGCCGCGCGCGCTCTACACTGCTCGGCAAGCTGCCCGAAGTAGCTATCGGCCCGATCCTTCTCTTCGCGAAATTCGTCGATCACCTCGGCATGGCGCGGAATCTCCTCTTCCACGCAGATCATGCGCAGATGCGCACCCAATCTGGCCGCCAGTTGGACGGCCACGTCGAAGGCCTTACGCGCGCTGTCGGAGCCGTCGTGTGCAATGAGAATTTGTCCGAACATATCAATCCTTGGCTCCCGGACCGGCATCCCCAAGCAAGACGTTTGTGGATCGGCTCGCGGGCTCGGTCTTGGGCAGGAGATGCCTGGGCATGAACCAGGCGTTGGCGATCGCCGTAGGCACGACGGCGCTGGCGATCACGGTCGCCACCAGGTAAGAATACTGCGCGCCACTGATGATCTGGTGATTGAGACCGAACAGGGCCGAAATCGTACCAAACGTTAATCCGGTGGACATCAGGAGAGAATAGTAAAGCCCCTGGTGCCCCACGTGGTTGAACGCCCGCACGGTGGGAACCAGCGGGACCATCTTGCCCACCATCTTGGCCCCGAGCAGCGCGAGAAAGGAGAAGGGCATGGCGATGAGCGCCGGCACGGAAACCAGCGATCCCGCGCGAATGAAATAGAAAGGCGTCAGCAATCCGAAGGTCAAGGTGCGCAGCCGCCTGATCAGAATGTGATCCTTTCCGACGCTTCCGGCCAGCACCATCCCGATGATGTACGCAGGCAGTACGGCCTCGCTGCCGGCCCAGCCCGCCAGGCCGCCCATCCCGAACAGGAGGAAGAGAATGTACTTCGTTTCCAGCTCCGACACGCGCCCGCCGTATTTCTGAAAAAACCACGGGGTGACGAACGGCAGCGCCGCGAACACAACGATGCTCGCGCCGATGAAGATCAGCGTGCGTATCGTAAAGGGCGCAAAGATGAGGCCCAGCGCGATCACGGTGCCCAGGTCGTTCACGAAGCAGGCGGCGAGAATGCCTTTGCCAAAATCGGTGCGATTAAGGCCGAATTCCAGCATGACGGCGTACACCACGGCGACCGAGGTGGTGGACAGGGCAACTCCGGCCAGCCAGCTTGCGGGGATGGACCACTTCAGCACGTAGTGTGCGACGGCCGCCGCCGCCAGAAACGGTCCGAAGAAGCCGACCATACCAACGCCCATGGCCTCTTTCCATTTCGTCCGGAATATCCCCGGATCGAGCTCCGCGCCAGCCAGAAACGTGAGCACGATGGCGCCGGTGCCGGCCAGAAAACTGACCCATCCGGACTTCGCTCCCAACACTTCGGTGCCGATGAGGGCGCCGATAATCAGTTGTGCGACCGTGCCGACCACGATTTCCGACAGTGCCGTCGAAATCCTGAACCAAATCGACAGCATGGTGGCGACCAAAGCCAGTACCAGCCACAGCGCCGCGGAAAACCAGACCTGTTCCATCTCCGTCTCCGATGCTCAATTCTATGCTGTATAGGGATTCGGCCTGGAAGCCCCTACAGCAAATTTGCTATAGGAGTCATTGGCCGCTGGGAAGCGGCGGTTCGGCGAACTCCACCGCCTAATCAGAGAATACAGCAAACACCGGAATGCCGCAATGGCCGCGCTTGTCCGTAAAGTATAAGGTGAGGCGCCATGAAGCTTCTCATCGTTTCCGACCTGCACGCCAACCTCGAAGCGCTGCAAGCGGTCCTCGCGGAATCGCATGACGAGCTGTGGGTGCTCGGCGACCTGGTGAACTACGGTCCGAATCCCCGCGAGGTGGTCGATCTCGTCCGCACACATGCCTCCCTGGTGGTGCAAGGAAACCACGATTACGCGGTCGGCGCCGGCTCCGACCCACAGTGCTCCAGCGCCTTCCGGGAGATGGCACGCGCCATGCAGAGCTACACCGAACCCCTCCTGGACGCGGATCGGCGGGCGTTTCTGCACGGTCTTCCGCGGACCGCGGCGCGCACCGTCGGCGGCCATCGATTCTTTCTGTGCCACGCCACCCCTGCGGAGCCGCTGTTCCGATACTGCCCCGCCGAGCCCGCGCCGTGGGCGTCGGAGATCGCGGGCGTGCAGGCCGATATTGTCCTCACGGGGCATACCCATTTGCCCTTCACGATGAGCCTCGGAGAGCGACAGATCGTAAACCCGGGCAGCGTGGGGCAGCCCAAGCACGGCGCTCCCATGGCCTGCTATGCGCTGTGGGAAGACGGCATCCTGTCCCTGCAATCTCGCCCCTACCCTGTCGAGGAGACGGTCCGCAAGATTTTCTCCCTGCCGGTCCCCAAAGAAATTCGCAGCCAGCTCGCGGCGGTCCTGCGGAGGGGATTTCTTCCCGGCCGAGGGGAGCGCCTTGAGTTATAGTGAGGGTTCAAGAGTTTAAACGGTGATGGAGTCTCACCGGGAACCGTCTCAACTTGGTTGAGTCTGATAGCTCCTACCCGCAGCGGTGGGAGCTTTTTCAGTTTATGGCCAGTAGTAAGTATCGAAAGGGAGTCATTCATGATGACAGCAATCGTTGACGTGAAAGGCCGCGAGATCCTGGATTCTCGGGGCAATCCAACCGTCGAGGCGGATGTCGTTCTCGCCGATGGGAGCTTCGGACGCGCCGCCGTGCCGTCCGGCGCCTCAACAGGCGAAAAAGAAGCGGTGGAGCTGCGGGACGGAGACAAAGGCCGATACGGCGGCAAGGGCGTCACCAAGGCCGTGAAACATATCAACACCGGGATCCGCAAGGCAGTGGCCGGTCTGGACGCCTCGGATCAACGGGCCGTGGATGCGGCCATGATCGCGTTGGATGGCACGCCCAACAAAGCCACGTTAGGGGCGAACGCGATTCTGGCGGTGTCCATTGCCGTCGCCCGGGCGGCCGCCATCGCGCATCGCTTGCCGCTTTACCGGTACCTGGGCGGCGCCAATGCCTGTCTCCTGCCGGTCCCCTGCATGAATGTGCTCAATGGCGGGAAGCATGCCGACAATACGGTCGATTTCCAGGAGTTCATGATCGCGCCACACAACGCGCCCTCCTTCGCGGAAGCCATCCGCAAGGGCATGGAGACCTTCCACGCGCTGAAACAGGTATTGCGCGGCAAAGGCTTGAGCACTGCCGTCGGCGACGAGGGTGGATTCGCGCCGGATTTGAAGTCGAACGACGAAGCCGTGGAGCTGATCCTGGAAGCCATCGTGAAAGCGGGCTACAAGCCGGGCGAAGATATCTCCATTTGCCTCGATCCGGCGGCCAGCGAGATGTGGGACGACGGCAAATACGTTCTGTTCAAGTCGACGAAGAAGGCCATCACTTCGCAGGAGCTGATCAAGATCTGGGAATCGTGGGCGAATCGGTACCCAATCGTTCTGCTCGAAGACGGCATGGGCGAGAACGACTGGCAGGGATGGAAGGATCTCACTTCCACGCTGGGATCGCGCATTGAGCTGGTCGGCGACGACATCTTCTGCACCAACCCCAAGATCCTGCAGGAAGGCATCGACAAGGGGATCGCCAACGCGGTGCTGATCAAGCTCAACCAGATTGGCTCCGTGACCGAAACGCTCGACACCATCGAGCTGGCCGGACGCAACAACTACCGCTGCTTCGTGTCACACCGTTCGGGCGAGACGGAAGATACTTTCATCTCCGATCTGACGGTGGCCACCGGCGCCGGCCACATCAAGACCGGCTCCGGGTGCCGCAGCGAACGTGTCGCCAAGTTCAATCAGTTCCTGCGCATCGAAGAAGGGCTGGGAGCGCAGGCAAGCTTCGCGGGCCGCGCCGCTTTTGGACGCTGACGGCCACACCCGGTTCCCGCGGCCGATTGGTCAGGCAGCGGCACAGTCATCCGCCGGCCGGCGCGCCCGTTGTCCTTTCGCGGCTGGAGAATCCTGCCTCGTGTCGGCAGCTTCCGGCCACGAAGGATCTCCGTCCGCCGCGGCTGCGCCCGGGGATTGATCCAGGGCGTTCGTCTGCAGCACTTCGAGAATATCCACCACCCAGCCCAGGAGACTTTCGCTGCGCTTCATCTCCGCCCGCAGCGATTCGGTGGCGGCGGCCTGCTGCGCTAGCGCGCGTTGCACGTTGCACAGTTCGCTCTCCAGGCGCGCCGCGGCCACTTCCCAGCGCGCTGTCGCCGGAAGCTGGCCGAGGCGCCCGGCAATGGCGGCCAGCTTGAGTTCCATCAGAATTTTCTCCACCCGCTGGAAGCGCGCGCCGCGGTCCTTGGCGAGGCAGGTTTGAATCAGTCCATCGATCGCCGCAACCCCGCACGACGTGGGCTGCGATCCGGCAATCGCCTCGGCCAGGGCTTCCGGACTGTCGCCTTCGAACGCGCGGCGGCCAGACAACATCTCGTAAACCACCGCTCCGAACGAAAACACGTCGCTGGGCACATCGCTGGGAGCTCCCGCCAGCACTTCCGGAGCCGTGTAAGGTGTGACTTCACCGCCGGTATCGGCGGGAAGCAACTCCAGCCCGCCTTCCTTCAGCACGATCGCCTCCGGTGACAGCGCACCGTGGATGCGCCCGGCCGCATGAATCCGGCACAACTCTTGCGCCAACGCTACCGCATACCCCAACGCCTCGGCCTGCGGAAGCTTGCCCTCCAGCAGGCAATCCGACAAGTTTCGGTGGGACGTCTCAAAATTCGTCATGTGGTTCCTCCGACTGCAGGAAGTTGAGCACGCCGGCCGGGCGTTGACAAGTAGCGGAAAGGAAGCGAAAGCCTGTTAACCCCGTGTAACCAGGATGGAGTACGCCCGGCCGGTTCATAACCTTCGTCGTGCACCCCCGGTTCCGCCTGAAAAGTCGGGCGTTGCCGCACCTGGCGGCGTTGACAAGCTCCGGCGACTCGGCGTATATTTGCTAACATACTGATCTCATAGTGGTTTGCTCGTGGTTTTGCCGCACGGTCTCGCTACCAGGTTTTCGACGTGTATGCACAATCTGCGAGCCCTGTGGGTCAGTCAGCGGTGGAGGCTGAATGGCCGTAGACCAAGACAACGGGCAAGTGGACCCCTCGGTCCCCGACAGCTACGAGCATCTGCTCGAAGATTACAGTCAGTTCGCCCCGCCGGCGGCTGACGAAGTGGTCCAAGGCACCGTCCTCGGCATCACCGCCAAAGACGTCATCGTCGACTTCGGATACAAGTCCGAAGGCATCGTCCCCATCGAGCAGTTCCAGTCCCCCACCGGCGAAGTCACGGTAAAGCGCGGCGATGTGGTCGACGTCATGATCGACCGCAGCGAGCAGGTGGAAGGCTACCAGTTGCTCTCCCACACCAAAGCCGCGCGCCTGCGCATCTGGGACGATCTCGAAAAGGCCTCCAACGATCAACTGATTCTCTCCGGCCGGGTACTCGGCCGCGTCAAAGGCGGGCTCGCCGTCGATGTGGGCGTCAAGGCGTTCATGCCCGGTTCGCAGGCCGACCCGCGCCCGGTGCACAACCTGGATTCGCTGATCGGGCAGGACATCCCGGTCAAGATCATCAAGCTCAACCGGCGCCGCGGCAACGTGGTGGTTTCGCGCAAGCTGGCGGTCGAGGACGAGATCAATTCGCGCAAGAGCGTCACCCTGGAGCATCTCTCCGAGGGCGCTACGGTGGTGGGCACGGTCAAAAACCTGACCGAGTACGGCGCCTTCATCGACCTGGGCGGTATCGATGGCCTGCTGCACGTTACCGACATGTCCTACGGCCGCATCACGCATCCTTCGGAGATGCTGCAAGTAGGCCAGGACGTGAGCGTCAAGATTCTCAAGTTCGACCGCGCCAAGGAACGCGTTTCCCTCGGCATCAAGCAACTGGAGCCGGACCCCTGGGACACGGTGGTGGAGCGCTACCCGGTGAACAGCCGGGTCATCGGCCGGGTGGTCAACGTCACCGATTATGGCGCGTTTGTGGAACTCGAAGCCGGCGTGGAAGGCCTCATCCACATCAGCGAGATGACCTGGTCGCGGCGCATGAAACACCCCTCCAAGGTGGTCCGGGCCGGCGATCAGGTGGAAGCCGTGGTTCTGGAAGTGCATTCCAGGGACCGCCGCATTTCGCTCGGTCTCAAACAGCTCGAGCCCAACCCCTGGACCACCATCGACAGCCGCTACAGCGTGGGCAGCGTGGTAGAGGGCCGGGTGCGCAACATGACCGATTTCGGCGCCTTCATCGAAATCGAGGAAGGCATCGACGGGCTGGTGCACGTGAGCGATCTCTCCTGGACGAAACGCGTCAAACATCCCAGTGAAGTCCTCAAGAAAGGCATGATTGTGCAGGCGGTGATTCTGAATATCGATTCCTCCTCGCACCGCCTTTCCCTGGGCATCAAACAGTTGCAGCCCGACGCCTGGGAGAGCTATTTCCAAAGCCATCAGGTGGGCGACGCGGTGCATGGCCGGGTTTGCCGGCTGGCCAGTTTCGGAGCCTTCGTGGAGCTTGCCGAAGGGGTGGAGGGCCTGTGCCACTTCTCCGAGGTGCCGGGTTTCACGGGGCGCCGTGGGGCGGAGGAGCCGCCGATTCACGTGGGCGACGAACACAATTTCAAGATTATTAAGATGAGCGAAGCGGAGAAGAAGATTGGGCTCAGCCTGCGCGCCGTGACCGACGACGAGGAGAAGAACCGCCTGGAAGACTACCAGCGCAAGGCGGCCGCCGCCACCAGCACCATCGAGGAGGTCCTGAGTTTGAAGGATCGCGCCCACGAATAGGTTGCAAATCTTTTAAATTCAGGAGATACTGCGATTTCATGCCAGTTTTTCAATCCAGGAGAATGCGATGACGAAGGCCGATCTGATTGAAGAAGTCTCCCGCGTGGTCGAGATGACCCGGAAGGAATCCGAAGTCATCGTGGAGGCCATTTTCGACAGTATCGTGCGTTCCCTCCGGTCCAACGATAAGATCGAAATCCGCGGATTCGGCAGCTTTCGCACGCGCCAGCGCCAACCCCGTATCGGCCGCAACCCGAAGACCGGGGCCCGGGTCGAAGTCCCGGCCAAAAAGATCCCGTATTTCAAGCCGAGCAAGGAACTGAAGGACGTGGTCAACAACTCCGGCGCCCCGGTTGTGGCGCCTGGGCTGGCCCCCGCCCCGTCCGAGCCGGTCCCCAACGCATAACGTGGATTACCTCTGGACCCCGTGGCGTTATCAGTACGTAACTAAGGCGGATGCCCCCTCGGGATGCGCGTTTTGTGCCGCCGCGGGCGGTTCCGACGACCGGGAGATGCTGATCGTCCACCGGGCGGCGCACAATTTCATCATCCTCAACCGCTTTCCCTACACCAATGGCCACGTCATGGTGGTGCCGTTCCAGCATGTCTCCACGCTGCAGGATCTGGACGAGGCGGCGCTGGTGGAGATGATGCGCCTGGCGCGCGAGTGCGAAAAGCACCTGCGTGCCATTTACCGGCCGGATGGCCTGAACATCGGAATGAACATCGGGCAAAGCGCGGGCGCGGGAATCGCCGACCACATCCACATGCACATTCTTCCCCGTTGGGCTGGCGACACCAACTTCATGTCGGTGACCGCCGAGACGCGGGTGTTGCCGGAAGATCTGGCGGTGACGTGGGAAAAGCTGAAGAGCGCGGACTGGGCGGCTCGCTGAGATAGAAGAGACAAGTTTCTCGCCAAGACGCGGAGGCGCAAAGAAAGACAAGCGTTTTCTTCTTTGCGAGCTTCGCGCCTTGGCGTGCCACTGCTCTTCTTGATTAACAGCTTCGCGGCAAGTGGCCTGCCTCAGTGCGTCATGGAGTAGATCAGGTAGTTGATGCCGTAGCGGTAGGCGAGGGCGGTCATGGCTTCGGGGTAGTCGGGGGAATCGGCGTACTCCCAGGCATCGCCGACATCGGTATTGAAATTGACGGCCACCAGCATGCGGTTGCGGTCGTCGAAGATGGCGCGCCAGGCGGGGGCGGTGCCTTCGGGCTGCTGCACGGTGATAGCGCCACCCGGGCCGCGGCGCAGATGGCGCGTGCCGGGGATCCAGGTGAGGTCCTTTTCCTCGATATCGTAGAGCACGTGCAGCACGGCATCGGAGTGCGCCAAATCCACGATGGGACGGTTGGGGAGCACGCGGTCCATGGTCATGCGGAAGATCTCCCACTGCTCCGGTCCCCAGAAATCGTCCACCACCAGGTAGCCGCCGCGCAGCAGGTACTCGCGAAGACACCTGGTTTCCTCGTCGTTCAATCCCCACCATCCGGTCTGCGTGGCGTAGATCCAGGGATAGTCGAACAGGTGGGGATCGGTGAGCCGCAGGTGGCGCGGGTCGCCGGTGTGTATGCGGGTGAGGCGTTGCACACCCATGGAGAAGTGGTTGTCGGCATCGGGCCAATCCACGATCCACCAGCCGTCTCCGCTGGCGTTGCGCGAGGCGAATCCGAAGCGGCGGTGGAACTGCGGCAGGTCGGTGTACTCCGTGCGGATGAAATGGAATTCGGCGCCGGTGGGGAACTCGGGGGGCGGACCTTCGTCGCCGTGACGAATGCCGCCGCCGAAACGGCCGCCGCCGAAGCGCTGGGCGAACACGGCGAGGGCGGCCACGGCAGTGAGCAGGATGGCTGCCGGAATCACGCCGGGACGCATCGGACACCTTCCTCTTATGTCAGGGTTTATGTCAGATTCAGACCGTCGATTCTGCCGGTGGAATCGCCGAAGTGATCCGTCCGCAGCCCCATACGATCCATCATACCGAGGAAGAGATTGCACATGGGCGTTTCCTTGCGATAGACCACGCGGCGGCCGGTCTTGATGGTTTTGCCGGCGCTGCCCGCGATCAGCGTGGGAAGGTCTTCGTGCAAGTGGCGGTTGCCGTCGGAGAGGCCGGCGCCGTAGACGATCATGCAGTTGTCGAGCAGCGTGCCGTCGCCTTCCTTGGTCGACTTCAACTTCTCCACCCATGCGGCGAACTGCAGCATGTGGTAGCAGTTGATCTGCGCCACCTTCTCCATCAGATCGGGCTGATTGCGATGGTGGGTGAGCGGATGGTGGCCGTCGGGGATGCCGATCTCGCGGTAGGCGCGCGAGGTGCCTTCGTGGGTCACCAGGAACGTCATGACGCGCGTCAGGTCGGCCTGGAACGCGATGGTCATCATGTTGGTCATGAGCTTGAAATGCTCGGCGAAATCGGCCGGCACACCGTAGGGTTTCTCCATGTGCGGATCGATTTGCGCGTTGTCCTTCTCGGCGCTTTCGAGCTGCCGCTCCACTTCGCGAATGGAGGAGAGATACTCGTCGAGCTTGCGGCGGTCGGTGGGGCCGAGACCGCTTTCGAGCTTCCTGGTGTCTTCGGTGACGAAATCCAGGATGCTGCGCCGGTAGTTGGCCTCGCGCACGCGCGCTTCGGGGGTAAGCACGGCGCCGTTGCCGAAGAGGCGTTCGAAGAGCGCCCGCGGATCGAGGATGGGCGGCAGCGGCTGGGTCTCGCTGCGCCAGGCCAGATTGTTGGTGTAGGCGCAGGAGTAGCCGGAATCGCAATCGCCCGATTGGCGCGCGTCCTCCAAGCCGATTTCGAGCGATGGGAAGCGCGTCTGCCCGCCGATCTGCCTGGCCACGAGCTGATCCATGGAGACGCCGGCCTTGATATCCGTGGTGCTCTTGCGGACCTGTATACCGGTGAGGTAGCTGCCGCAGCAGCGGCCATGATCGCCGGCGCCATCGAGCAGCGCGCGCCCGGTGTTGTGGGTGAGGTTGCCGAGCAGGAGGATGTCGTCCTTGAACGGCTCCAGCGGCTTGAGGATGCGCGGCAGCGCGGCGAGTTTGCCTTCGTAATCGGGGTTCCAGCCGTCCATGATGATGCCGTTAGGCACGTAGACGAACGCCATGCGGACGGGCGGTTTGGCCGCGGCCGGCGCGGCGAAGGCGGGCACCATGGCGTCCAGAAACGGCAGGGCGACGGCGGTTCCGGCGCCGCGCAAAAAGGCGCGCCGGGGAATGGATTTGCGAACGATCATGGCTGTTGTTCCCCTCTTCGCGATTGAAACGGCAGACTGCGCACAATCTCGTAGATCAACGACTGGAATCCGTACCCGTTGGCGGCCAATTGGCGATCGATTTGATCCACCGTACGCCGGTCGTAGGAGCCCAGCCCTCTGCCTAGAGAGTATGTCAACATCTTCTCCACCATGCAACGGGAGAACTGGGGCAGTTGGTTCTTGAGGACGGCGCGCATTTCGGCGGGGGTGGAGAAACTGTCTCCATTGGGCAGGACGCCGGAAGAATCGACGGGGAATTTGCCGTCCATGGTGCGCCACTTGCCGATGCCGTCGTAGTTCTCCAGGCCGAAGCCGAGCGGGTCCATCTTGTTGTGGCAGGAGGCGCACATGGCGTCGGCCCGGTGCTTCTCCATCTGCTGGCGGAGGGAGGCGGTGGCGCCGACGGCGGCCTCGTCGAGCGGTGGCACGTCGGGCGGCGGCGGAGGGATAGGACTGTCCAGAATGTTGTTGAGGATGTACTTTCCGCGGATGACGACAGAGGTGCGCGTGGGGTAGCTGGAGACGGTGAGCACGCTGGCGTGGCTGAGGATACCGCCGCGCTGGGTGGTGGCGAGCTCGACACGGCGGAATTCGGGCCCCTGGACGCCTTCGATGCCGTAGTGTTTGGCCAGGCGCTCATTGAGGAAGGTGAAGGGGGCGTCGAGGAATTCGCTGAGGGGGCGGTTCTCACGCAGCATGCAGTCGAAGAAAAGGCGGGTCTCCTGCTTCATGGCATCGCGCAGTTCCGGGCTCCAGTCGGGGAACTTCTGAGGATCGGGTTTGACCACGTCGAGGTTGCGCAGTTCCAGCCACTGGCCGGCGAAGTTATCGGCGAGGGCGGAGGAGCGCGGGTCCGCGAGCATGCGCTTCACCTGGGCGTCGAGGGTGGGGGCGTTGTGGAGTTTGCCGCTCTCGGCGAGCGCGAGCAACTCGTCGTCCGGCATGGTGCTCCACAGGAAGTAGCTGAGGCGCGATGCTAGTTCGAGATCGGTGACGGGATGGACGCTGGCCGGGTCGAGCGGCTTGGCGTCGTGCTCGATGCGGAAAAGGAAGTGGGGGGAGACCAGCATGGCCTGAAGCGCCAGTTGAATTCCCTGCCCGGTGGATTGTCCATTGGCTTTTGCCATGGCGACGAACTTGAGGAGCGACGCGGTTTCGGCCGGGGTGACGGGGCGGCGCCAGGCGTGGTGCGCCAGGTTGGAGACGATCTTCTCCACGCAGGTGGCGCCGGACGCGGGATCGCAGAGGAAGATTTTGGCGCGGCTGGGCGGAGGGGTTTGGGGAGCGTAAGGGCCGATGAAAGTAATAGAATCCAGAAACTTGTTTTTCTTGTTATCGTAGGCCTCTTTGGCGCTGAGGCCCTTGACGAAGTCGTCGTCGAGGAAGGCGGCGCGGAAGACATGATCGCCTTCGGGGAGGAAAAGGCGCATCTGTTCTTCGGAGTAAGGGTTGAAGTAGACCAGCTTGGAAGGTTTGGTTTCGACTGGCATGGAGTGGAGCAGCTTGCCATCCATCCGGAAAGCGAGCGTCACGGGCCTGGCGTCGGAGGAGCGCTCGCCGGGGAGGCCGAAGCGGACGATGTATTCGCCATCGAACTCGATGCGTCCGCGGGCTTCGATCGTGCTGAAATCGACGCGGCGGATTTTCTTGTCCTTGTTGGCGTACTGGGCTTCGAGCGGCTTGGGAAGGGGGTCGGCGGTGACGGCGCGCGAAGCGATGCGGGCGGCGGCGGCGAGGTAGCGATCCATGAGGACGGGCGAGATGGTGAGGACTTCGCCGATATTGTCGAAGCCGTTGCCGAGGTCGTCGGTGGGGAAGCTTTGGTCGGCGCGGAAATCGACGGCGAGCAGGTCGCGGATGGTATTGGAATACTCGCTGCGGTTGAGGCGGCGGGCGGTGACGCGTCCGGGATCGGGTTTGAGGTTGCGGTCGGCGCGGGCGAACTCGTCCTGGAGGTATTGGATCACGGCATCCATCTCGACGGGGCGCGGAATGCCTTTGGGGGGCATCTCGCCGGCGCGGATTTTACGCAGGATGATGTCCCAGCCATCGCGGCTCCTGGTGAGGGACGCGGCCTGGGTGAAGGGGGCGATATTCAATCCACCCGAAGCGAGGGCTTCGCTGTGACACGGGGCGCAGGTTTTGGTCAGGACGGGGGCGACGGTGCTTTCAAAGGTGGGAGTGCTGGCGGCGGACAGGGTGGCGCAAGCGGATAGAAAAGGAGCGACGCGACAGAATCCCCAACCCATTTGTGGAAAGCCCTCTTATTAGATAACGCTGATCCCTGAGGAAATATTACCGCATTTGGGGGGCGGTGGGGTAGGCGCGGTTTTTGTGGAGCGCCTTGGCAACGAACACACGGCGCAATGTCTCAACTATCTACGGGCATCCGGGCTGCCCCTCTGTTTGCTGGTCAATTTGCAGAGGCCCAAGTGGAGTGGAAGCGCATTATAAGCGGGTTGCTTACGCAAAAACAGATTGGGCCACAGATGAACGCAGATAAACACGGATAGAACGGTTTTTGCTTATCCGTGTTTATCTGCGTTCATCGGCGGCCTACTTGCTCCTCTTGGTCATGCGCTGGTGACGGCGCCTTCGCTGGCGCTGGAGACCAACTTGCAGTACTTCGCGAAGACGCCGGTTTTGTAGCGCGGCTCGCGGGGTTTCCATTCGGCCAGGCGGCGCGCGATTTCGGCGGCGGGAATGTCGAGGTCGAGGACGCCGCGTTCGGCATCCACGGTAATGGGGTCGCCTTCGGCCACGATGGCGATGGGGCCTCCGTTGAACGCCTCCGGGGCGACGTGGGCGATCATGAAGCCGTGGGTAGCTCCGCTGAAGCGGCCGTCGGTCAGCAGGGCGACGCTATCGCTGAGTCCGGCGCCTACGAGCGCGCCGGTGACGCCGAGCATTTCGCGCATGCCGGGTCCGCCGCGTGGGCCTTCGTAGCGGATGACTACCACGTCGTTGGCCTGGATTTTGCCTTGCATCACGGCGGCCATGGCGTCTTCCTCGCGGTCGAAGACGCGCGCCGGGCCGTGATGGGTTTTCTTTTCGTGCCCGGCCAGTTTGATGACGCAGCCTTCGGGGGCGATGGATCCGCGCAGAATGGCGATTCCGCCGCGCGGTTTGAGGGTCTGGGAGAGCGGCCGGATGACCAGTTGGCCGGCGGTTTCGCGCGCGTCGGCGGCTTCTTCGGCGAAGGTGCGCCCGGTGACGGTGAGCGCCGAACCATCGGCGTAGCCGCCTTCGAGCAGGCGCTGCGCGACCACGCCGATGCCGCCGGCGCGATCGACGTCCGCGGCCATATACTGGCCGGCGGGCTTAATGTCCACGAAGATAGGCGTGCGCGCCAGGATAGGTTCGAAATCGTCGATGGTGAGCGGCACGTCAGCCTCGCGCGCCATGGCGAGCAGATGGAGCACGGCGTTGGTGGATCCGGCGGTTCCGGCCACGCCGGCGATGGCGTTGTCGAAGGCCGCGCGCGTGCAGATATCGCGCGGCAGGATATTGTTGCGCACGGCGTTCATGATGACCGCGCCGCAGCCGAAGGCCACGTCGTCCTTGCGCTTGTCGACTTGCGGCACGGCGGCGGTGCCCATGGGGGAGAGTCCGATTAATTCCATGACGGTGGCCATGGTATTGGCGGTGAACTGGCCGCCGCAAGCGCCGGCGCCGGGGCAGGCGTGGTCCTCGATATCGCGCAGGTCGGCGTCGCTCAACTTGCCGCGGGCGTTGGCGCCGACGGCCTCGAACACGTCCTGAATGGTGATGTCGTGCCCCTGGAATTTTCCGGGCATGATAGTGCCACCGTACAGGATTACGCCGGGGACATTGAGGCGCAACATGGCCATGGCGGCGCCGGGGATGGTTTTGTCGCAGGCCACGAGGGCCACGATGCCATCGAACATGTGGCCGCGCTCCATAAGCTCGATGGAATCGGCGATCACCTCGCGGCTGACCAGCGATGCCTTCATGCCTTCGGTGCCCATGGTGACGCCGTCGGAGATGGCGATGGTGTTGAACTCCATGGGGGTGCCGCCGGCGGCGCGGATGCCCTCCTTGACCTTGACGGCGAGCTCGCGGAGGTTGTAATTGCAAGGCATGGTCTCGATCCAGGTATTGGCCACGCCGATGATGGGCTTGGCCAGATCTTCGTCGGTGAACCCGATGGCCTTGAGCATGGATCGCGCCGGGGCGCGATCGCGACCTTGCGTGATGGTATGGGAGTGGAGTTTCATAAGGGCGACTTTAGTTTATCAGTGAGCGAGGGAGCGCGCGCGGTGTGGGGTGGCGGGCGGGCACAGGCACCCGCATCCGACGGGCTATAATACGAGGGTGGAGAAAAGGGCAACGGTGTTTGCCAGCTTCGAAGAGGCGGATGAAGCCGACGCGCGCTCGGACGCGGCGATGTCTTCCGAAGAGCGCCTGAAGATCCTTATCGAACTCCGCGACCGCCGTCACCCCGATGCCGCTGAACAAAGACTGGCGCGAGTTTCTCGAGTTGTTGAA
Source organism: Candidatus Solibacter sp. (assembly GCA_050014175.1). Classification (GTDB taxonomy): domain Bacteria; phylum Acidobacteriota; class Terriglobia; order Bryobacterales; family Bryobacteraceae; genus Solibacter. The sequence goes on from JBEKDV010000023.1 coordinate 17,806, forward strand.
CTCGAACGGAGTTGAATACCTGGTGGTTGGCGCATTCGCCGTCGCCTTTCACGGGTTTCCTCGCTATACCGCGGATCTCGACCTGCTCGTCCGGCCCACTGAGGAGAATGCGCGGCGCGTCGTGCGCGCTCTCTCGGAGTTCGGCTTCGGCACACTGGGAATCGAGGTAGCCGATCTCTGCTCCCCCGGGGTGGTGGTCCAGTTGGGCGTGAAGCCTAACCGGATCGATCTGTTGACCGCCATTTCCGGAGTCAGCTTCGAAGAAGCGTGGGCGACGCGCGACGAGGCGGAATTGGATGGGACCGCTACGCGGTTTATTGGCCGCGCCGCATTGCTTCGGAACAAGGAGCGGACCGGTCGCGCCAAAGACCTTGGGGACGCCGAGGAGTTGCGAAAACGGGCCACCGAACAAGGCGGTTGAGCGCGGGGCCAGCCCGTTCGGCCGGCCCGCTTGCGATCATCGCCCCTATTCGGCGATCTTGACGGATTCCGAAAGCGGCAGACTGCGGGAAGATCCGCCCACCCAGAATTTGTAGTCGCCGGGGGCTACCTGCCAGTCGTCGCGGCTCTCGTTGAAGATCGAGATGTGCAGCGCGGGGATGGTCAGGGTCACGGTCTTCGATTCGCCGGCCTTGAGCTCGACCGGTTCGAAGGCCACCAGGCGCTTGGGCGGTTCGTTGGTGGAGGCCGGCAGGGTGGCGTAGACCTGGACGATTTCGATACCGGCGCGCGCGCCGGTGTTCTTGACCGTGAAGGTGACTTTGGTTTCCTTGCCGGGCGCGGTTTTCAGCGCGGAGTAAGCGAAGGTGGTGTAGGAAAGGCCGTGGCCGAAGGCGAACAGCGGCGTTTTGTTTTCGGCGTCGAACCACTTGTAGCCGACCTTGAGCCCTTCCTTGTAGGGCATGTCGAAGGGAGCCATGCCGCCGCGGCCGCCGCCGAATCCGCCGGGGCCCCCGGTAGCCTGAGAGCCGGCCTGAGCGCCGGGCGCCGGAGTGGCGGCAGCCGGCGAAGGCGGCGGAGCGAAGACCTTGTCGTAGACCCAGTCGGACTCGCTTTTGGCGAACGTGAAGACCGTCTTGGCGGAGGGGTTGACATCGCCGAACAGGATATTGGCGATGGCTTCGGCGCCGCGCAGGCCGGGGTACCAGGCTTCCAGGATGGCGGGCACTTTGTCCGCCCAAGGCATGCTCACGGGGCCGCCGGTTTCCAGCACGACGATGGTGCGCGGGTTGGCCGCGACCACGGCATCCACCAGTTTGTCCTGGTCGCCGGGCAACGTGAGGCTGACGTCACGGCCTTCGGAGGCAGGCTGGTTGACGAAAACGATGGCCACTTCGGAGGCTTTGGCGAGAGCGGCCGCCTGGGCGGGATCGGTGCCGCTATCGAACTGAACTTTGGCCGCGGGGAGCTTGGCCTGGATAGCCTTGAGCGGGGAGGAAGGATACCAGACGGAGCCGCGGCCGCCCATTCCCATCCCCATACCGCCACCCTGCTGGCCGGCGGGAGCGGGAGGCGGAGGCACGGCGTTGCCGCCGGGCGGATCGACTTGCGCCGAGCCGCCGCCCGACAGGACGCCGACGTCGGCATGCGACCCGATTACGGCCACGGACTTCACCACCGCCTTGCGCAGGGGCAACTGGGCGTTGCCGTTCTTGAGAAGCACCGTGCCCCGCTCGGCCACGCGCTGTGCTACTTCGAGGCCGCCGAACACGTCCACCACCTTGCGCTGCGTCTGGAGGTCGAACTGGCCGGTGGCGAACTGGGCACGGAGTACGCGCTTCACCATATCGTCGAGCCGGGCCACGGGGACTTCGCCCTTTTCGACGGCCTGCTTGAGCGCATCGCCGAAGAAGCCGCTGCCGGGTTGCTCCATATCGAGGCCGGCCAGAGCGGCCTTGGCGGTGCTATGGGTGCCGCCCCAATCGGAAAGAACGAACCCTTGGAAGCCGACCGATTTTTTCAGAAAGTCGCTCAGCAGGTAGCTGTTCTCGCAGGCCCAGTCGCCGTTGATTTTGTTGTAAGAGCACATGACGGCCTGTATGCCGCCATCCTTGATGCCGATCTCGAAGGCCAACAGGTCGCTTTCGCGCAAGGTGCGTTTGTCCAGGATGGCGTTGCCGATGTTGCGCCCGGTTTCCTGGTCGTTGACGGCGAAGTGTTTGATGTCGCCGATGATGCCCTTGGCCTGGAGGCACTTCATTTCCTGGCCCACTAGTTTGCCGGCGAGAATGGGATCTTCGCCTTTGTACTCGAAGTTGCGGCCGTTGCGCGGCTCGCGCGTGATGTTGACGCCGCCGCCCAGAGACATGGTATAACCCTGGTCGCGAAGTTCCTGGCCGATCAGGGAGCCGTATTCGCAGGCCATCTTGACATCCCACGTGGAAGCGGCGGAAACGGCGTTGGGGAGCGGGGTGGAATAGCGGCTGTTGGCCGCCCCGCGGGTGACGCCGACGGCCGCGTCGGCCATCTGGATGGCGGGGATGCCGAGGCGGGGAACGGCGCTAGAGAATCCCGCGCCGCCATTAGAGACGGTGCCGCCGGGCGCGGCCGCGGCAGCCTGTCCGAATCCCATGCCTCCGCCGTGCAGGATGCTGATCTTCTCGTCGATGGTCATCTGCGAGAGCAGCAGCTCGGCGCGCCTGTCGGGAGACAGCGCCGCATCCGACCATGGACCGGTCACGGGCGGTGCCGCGCCGCGGCCTCCGCGTCCGCCTCGCCCGCCTTGTGCGGGGGCGCCGGGCATTCCGCCAGGCGCTTGCGCCGAAGACGGCAGAGCGGCAATGAGGATGCCAACTGCAACCGCGAGAAATGATGGACACCGATAGTGCATACGCTGCTCCTTGGAGAGAATAGGACCTAATAAGGATATTTGGCGAGCAAACGGACACTAAGGTTACCCGCGATGGTGGCTTCCGCGCCGCTCGCGAGTTTATGATTGTTTCATGCGCTTTTTCGCCACACTGCTTGTGCTCGCTTGGCCGATCGCGTTGGCCGCGCAAGCGCCGGCGCCGCTCACCTGTCCGGCCACCTTGGCGGCACACGAGTTCGAACGGATCAATATCTACAACGGAAAGCCGGGCGGCGAGGAGTACGACCTGGCGCCCGACGATCAGAAAGAGGCAGGCCGGAAGGTTACGCAGATGTGGTTCCTCAAGGACTACCGGACCATGCCCATCTTTGTGCGCTGCCGCTATCACGGCACTACTGCCGTGACCACGCTGGACGTGCCCGCGAAATACCAGAAGTGCACGCTCACGTTCGAGATGGACAGCAAGAACGCCATCGTCGGCAAATCCGAGTTTTCGTGTAAATAGGGCGCCCAGCAGAGCCGGTCAGAGGTTCTTTTCGAGGACCGCGCGGATTTCGTTGTCGCTGTACATGCCCTCGGTGCGCAGCGCGTAGGCGCAGTGCATCTCCAACACTCCGTTTGCCATGGCAATCCGCATGTCCGCCTTATCATTGACATTCTTCAGCTTGACCAGCTTCAGCCCGTCGCGCACGGCAGCCTTGCCCATTTCGTCCAGGCAGATCGCGCGCAACGCCATATTCAGCCGATGGCAGGAGAGGTTGTCGATAAAGTTGAGCCCCTCGGCGTCATCGGCCAGGGAGTCCCAATCCACCTCGTAGGGAATGGCGACGCCGCAGATCTCTTCGATCTCTTTGACCCGCCCGGGAAAGGTGACATCCTGCAATTCTTTGATCTTGCGCCGTTCGTTGAGCCCCATGGGTTCCTCCTGTCGATACCCGGTGATGTTGGAACTTGCCTATCCGTTATAGCAGAGATATGGTGCTGTCGCGCCGGATTAGAATGTATGGGGGCCAAATCCGCCATGAAGACTCTTGCGAAGATGCTGCTCGTGGTTCCACTGCTCGCCCCGATTTCGTTGGCCGCATCGGTGTTCGACAAGCCCGAATTGCGAACCACGGCATCGCCTCCCGAAGCGCGGCAAATTACGCTGCCCGCCGGGGTGCGGGTGGTCGATTCCGACGTTTCGCCGGCCGGACCGACGGCGGCGCTGCTGGTCTTGCAGGCCGCGGGGACACGCGAAATTCTGTTTTGGGATCTGCGCCAGCCGCAAACAACGAAGGGGTGGGATGTCCCGGTTGGCTTCACCGCCCGATCGCTGGTCTGGCACCCCGAAGGCAATGCGTTGTTCGTGGCGGGGGCGCAGGGGGCGAAATACGTCATCTTCAAGGTGGAGCAGGCCGGCGGCAAATGGACGGCGCGGCAGATCTACAGTTCCATGCAGGAGATTCGCCGCCTGGTGGCCGGCCCGAGGCCCTTCGTGCTGGAGTCCCCGGCGCCGCCGGCGCGGGAGGTGCAGGCCTACCGGCTCTTCTTCGGGCTGAAGGGCAGCGGCGGCAACTATACGATTCACTCGATCACGGAAGACGGCAAGAGGGAATACCAGGCGATCGGCCCCGCCGCGACGCAGACGAAGACCCTGGACGACGAGTATCCTCCGAGCAATATTTCCGCGGCCTCGGCGCTGCCGGTGGGGTTTCATCCGGCGGGCCACATTCTGCTGTGGGAAGATGCGCGGAACTGTTTTCAGGCGGCGGGCTACCACCGCGATCACTGGGAGAAGACCGCGCGGCTGTTCGGCCGCGAGTTTTGCGGCGGCACGGTGGGCGCCACTCCCAACGGCGCCGGCATTCTCCATTGGGAAGCAGGCAAGGACGGCGTGGAGATCCTGCTGAACCGGGGCGCGACGCGGAAGCACGACGCGGCGGGATATCAGCTTGTGGCGGCGCCGTCGTCGGTGCCGGACGGCCGGGGAATCGTGGGCATCACGCGGAAGGAAGCGGGCCTGGCGGTGAACTATATCCCGATCGATGTTCCACTGGCGGATGTGGTCAATGCGTGGATGTATTACGAATCGGAGGGCGATTTGTCGCTGCTCTCGCGGCATGGCGGTCTGTTTCGGGATCTGCGGGAGGCGGACCAGTTGTACCCGCTCTACGATTCCGAGCTCTACCAGTGCGGCGGCTTCGATGAATCCTCTCCCACGCGGCCTTACATGGTCACCACGGATAGTTTCTGGGAGCTGTTCGCGGCCGCCTACGAAGGCATCTTTATCGTGCGCGAGCGGCAATCGGCGATGCCCGCATTCTGGGATTTTGTGACGCGGGCGCACGGTGCTCTGCGGCAAGCGCGGCCGCTCTCGCGGTGGACGGGCGTTTTCGCGGCGCTGGCGGCGCTACAGGGACATCCGGAGAGTGACGCCCAGAGTAACCCCGAGGCGCAGCGCATAGCGCGCGCCGACGGCAGGCACGCTTCGACGGTGCTGGGGAGCGATTTCGATTACGCGGAACTCAAGCCCCGCGGCCACTACACGGCCACGCCGTCGGCGCGGACATACTTCCAGGCATTTCGCTACCTCACGCGTGTGTCGGCTCTGAACTGGCCGATGGACGATCTACGGCAGCTCCCTGCCGAGGTGAAGGACGCGGCGCTCGGCTGGATCGGCGTGTACGCGGACATGATCGCTCCCTCGCGCTCGCCGCTACTGTGGGCGGCGAGTCCGTCGGCCGCTCCGCGCTATGTGAAACGGCCGTCGACTGTGCCCGTATTGTTCCCGCTCTCCTGGGGCTTCGATAACGAGACGCTGTTCTCGACGATCTACCAAGCGGATCTTCCGGACGCCGAGCGAATCGAAGGGCGCGTGACACCGTCGTCGCTCGACGTGGCCGCGGCCCTGGGCAGCCGCTTCGCGCGCGAGCTGCTGGCGGGGGAGATAGCGAAATACCCTAGACTCGGCGCGGCGTTGGACGACCTGGAGGCCCGGAGAGGCGCGGATGGCGACGCGCATCCAACTTTGTACGATCGATGGATCGATGGGCTGGCGCAGCAGTGGGCCGACTCGGTGGCCTCGCCCAACGGCCCATGGGACGAGAAGTTATGGCGGACGAAGAGGCTGCAGACGGGGCTGGCATCGTGGGCCACGCTGCGCCACGCCACGGTGCTGGTGAACGAGCGCGTGTCGGCAGAGTGCGGCGAGGGCGGGTTCGAGGCCATCCTGATGCGCCCGCCGCGCGGCTATGTGGAGCCCGACCCCGAGACCTTCAGCCGGATCGCGGGACTGTTTGAGGCGGCGGCGCAGTTGGTGGGTTCGGCCGGCACCGAGCTCGCGGGTGTGTTGCCGGACGAGTCGGCGGACGGAGGGCCCGCCCGCGAGGCCTTAAAACAAGGGCTGCTGCGGCGTCTTTCCGAAACAGCGGCGAAGGCGCGCCTCTTCCAGGCGATGGCCGCGAAGGAGGTCCGCGGCGAGACATTGACGGCGGCCGAGTACGAAGAGATCCTCTACTTCGGGCGCGTTGCCGAGCACCATTTTCTGATCTTCAAGAGCCTCGCCAACAAGGACCTGGCGCTCTCCACGCCAAACCCGATCCCCAAGATCGCCGATGTATCGGACGTGCAGGGAGGCGCCCCGTATCTGTTAGCCGGGGTGGGCCGTCCGCTGGAATGGGATCACACGGTGCCGTACTACGGGCGGAGGGAAATGGTGAAGGGCGCGGCCTACTCGTTCTATGAGCTGGTTTCCGGCACTCTGCTGGACGACCAGGATTGGCTGAAGAAACTGCCCACGCAGGCCCGTCCGGCGTGGGTCGCTCCGTACGTCTCGGCGAACAAACTCTCATGTCCCGCGCGAAATCCATTCTGATTCCGGCGTGCCTGGTGGCGGTGGGCTGGGCGTGGGGCGAAGACGGCGGCGATGCGCGCCTGCTGTTCACCGGAGACATCCTGCTCTCCCGGCAGGTGCGCAATGAGATCGAGCGAACCAGGCGTTTTCCGTGGGAGCCATTCGCGGATCTCTTCCACCGGGCGGATTGGGTGGCCGGGAATCTGGAAGGCGCCGTCGGCGGAGCGGAGGATTGCACGCCGGAAGTTTCGGCGAGCCCGTGTTTCGATATTCCCGCGGCGCTCGTCCCGCTGGTGGCCAAAGCGGGCTTCCGCGCGCTGGGAGTGGCGAATAACCACGCTGGGGACCTGGGCTCGCGGGGCCGGGACGCAACCCGGCAGGCGCTGGCCGAGGCGGGGATAGACGTCCTCTCCTTTGAGGACTCGCCTGTTTTTGTGACCGCCGGCGGGAGAACGCTGGCGGTGATCGCGGTCTCCACGGTGCCTGCCCGGGACGGCAGCCGGACGGAGATTCCGAGCACGGCGCTGCGGCAGAAACTGCGGCTCGCCAGAAACCTGTCGGACCTGGTTGTGGTGTTCGCGCACTGGGGGAGCGAGCTTTTGGAGTGGCCCGATACGCTGCAGCGGGAAGCGGCGGCGTGGCTGGTGCGGAATGGAGCGGACCTGATCGTGGGCCACCATCCCCACGTGGTACAAGCGGCGGAGTGCGTCAACGGGCGGCCGGTGTTCTATTCGCTCGGCAATCATCTCTTCGATCAAAAGTACCCGGCCGCCAAGCAGGGATTGATTGCCGATTGCCGGCTGCATGGGAAAGTGCTGCGCTGTGGCGGAATCGCGACGCTCGCGCCGCCGGGCAGCGCGTTTCCGCACTTGTCTCAGGACGTGAGCGGGGGCGCCACGGACGCGCTGAAGACGTGCAACGTGAATCTCACCGGGCCCGATTCCGTGGGTGAAGTTGTGTTGCGGGGGCGCGCGGCCGGCCTCAATGGCGAGTTCCAATACGCCATGGAAGGTTGGCGCGCCGGAACGCGGGCCTGGCGATCGGCGGCGATGCCATTGGTCTCCCTCCAGGTAGGAAAGCTGGCGGGCTCGCAAGGACCCGATTACGTGTTCACGCTGGAGCGGCGGCGGTCCACCATCGACGGCGAGGATGGCTTGCGGCCCTACGTCTATGAGGTCGGGCCGAAAGGTCTGGTGGCACGCTGGCGCGGCAGCGCGCTGGCATGGCCCTTACTGGACGCCGCTCTATTGCCGGGGCGGGACGGATTGGTATGCGCGCTGCACCGGCGGGATTCCTTTGTGGTCCTGCGGCCGGACTCGGCGGGCGTGCGGACGGCGGTCTATCGCTGGAACGGATTCGGGTTTTCGGGTGTGGATGATGCTACGGCGGTGGCAGCCTGCGGAGAGCTGTTTCAGGCGGAGCCAAAACCGCAAACGGAGCCGCGGCGGTAAGAAGGGGGCCGCGCTACGGAGGTGGAAGAAAATCCGGGGTATGATCGTCCTATGACCTGGATGCTGCTGCAAGGGTCTGATCGCGATCTCATCGAGGGGTGCCGGCGCGGGGAGCGGGACGCCTTTCGCGCCCTGTTTGAGGCGTACCAGGACAAGATCTACTCGATCGCACTGCGCTTCAGCGGCAACGAGGCGGTCGCCATGGACATCGCCCAGGAAACGTTCCTCAAGCTGTTCTCCTCGATGGCCGATTTCCGCGGCGATTCCTCCTTCGGCACGTGGGTGTACCGGCTGGTGGTCAACAGTTGCCTGGATCACAAGCGCCGCTCCTGGCGTCTGATTCCCATCGCCGACGACGTGATGGCGGTGCTGCGGGCCCCGGGCGACGCGTTGCACGGGCTGTTGCACCGCGAGATGCGTGGGCGGGTGCGGGGCGCGGTGGAGAAACTGCCCGCCGAGCAGCGCATCGTGGTGGTGCTGCGCTATACCGAGGGCCTCGGGTACGAGGAGATCGCTGCGGTGCTGGGATGCTCCATGGGGACGGTTGCGTCGCGCCTGAATCGCGCCCACAAGGCGCTGGGGAAGCGGCTGTCGCATCTGAAAGGAATCTCGCATGTCTGACTGGCTGGAACGGGAATTGGCGCGGGAACTGGCCCCGGTAGCGGTGCCCGGCATGCTCGGGGTTCGCCTGGGGTTGGCGCCGGCCAGGCGCTGGGAGTCCCCGCGCGCGGCGCTGGCGGTGGCGGCCGCGGTGGTGTTGGCCATCGGCGGCGGTTATGCGGCCGGCCGGATGGCGGGGCGAGGGGTGCGCGGCACGGACACCATCGAATTCGCTTCCAGCGATCCGTTGGCGGTGGCCGCCTGGCTGCGCCGTGAAGCCGGAGTCGAGGTAGTGCCGCCGGCGGGCGTACGAGTGACGGGTGCCCGGGTGATTCGCCGGCACGGCGAGCGGGTGCCGGCCATCACCGTACAGGTAAATGCGGGCACGGCCACGGTCCTGGTGGCGCACGCCGGTTCGGCAGTCGAAGGCACCGCCTTTAAGATGCCAGACCATGCTCTGGCTGCCACCCGCGATACCGGGTGCCACCTCTGTCACAACCTTTAATTTAAGAAGCACGCACGCGCGGCGCGTCAATCCACGTAGTTGTGCACGAAGACATCGCGCGACAGCCCCTGGGCGCGGGCCTTCTTCTGTAGGCTCACGGCATCCTGGCGGGTCATGAATCCGCCGAGCGCGACCAGGTACCGGCCCTGCTTGTTCTGGGGCGCGAACACCGAGGCTTGGAAATCGGGGTGGCTCTGGTTGAGCTCATCCGCTTTGCGGGCGGCGGCATCGCGGGACAGGTAAGTGAAGGCGATCACGCGCCACATAGCTTTGGGGGCCGGAGACGACTGGGATGGCGGCTTGCGGATGGTTTCCCGGAAGGGACTGGCTTTGGGAACGGCGGGGGCACCAATCGGGGCGGCGGGGGCGGTGGTGCGGGCTTCACTGGGGGCGGGAGCCGGAGGTGGCAGCGGCTCGGGTGGGCGGCGGAGGTTCAGACCGAGGATCAGCAGGACCACTCCGGCGGCGCCCACCAGGACCCACTTGGGAAAACGCTTGGCCGCCGGAGGCGCGACATCGAGAATCAGTGGCATCTGGGCCGCGGCCGCGGGCGCTGCCGGCGGCGCGACATCCTTCGTAGGCGGGATTTCGGCCGGAGCCGGGTTTTCCGCCGGGGCGGCGTAGGGATCGGCGCCTAAGGCTTGGGCGAGGATTTCCTCGCGTCGCGCCGGCGTACAAGGGGAGATCTTGTGCCAGAAGGCGCGCAGTTCGCTGGTATCGGGCGCGTCTGACGCGGCTTCGCGGAGGTTGTCGGTGGAAAGCTTGATCTGTTCGCCGACGGCTACCACGTGCTCCGGGTCGAGCGCGGGAAGCGCCAGTCCGTGAGCCTGCAGGCAGCCCAGCGCAGCAAGGACGGCGGCGAGCACTTCGCGCGCTTCGGCTTCCGACAGGGGCAAACGGGCGAGCGCGGCTGCCAGGGTATCGTCGGCGGATTCGAACACGGCGTAGACGACCATTTTCGTGGCGAGTTGGGCGCGCCCGCAATCGAGCAAGGCGCGCAGATGCGGGTGCCGCAGGGAGCGCACACGCTCCCACAGCGCCAGTTGGGCGGCGCCATCCGCGGCGGACTCCGGCACCAGCTTGACGACCGCACGGCGGCCATCGGCCAGCACGGAAGTTGCAAAAAAACCGGCTGCCTCATCGCCGCCCAGCCACGTTTCGAGAAGATAATCCCCGGGCAGGGACACGCCTTCCCAGCGTTCCCGCAACTGAGTCATGTCTCTATCATGACGCCTGAGGCGTCTTTACGGGTCGGGAAAATGGGTGTGCCTGTTTCCCAACCTGGCCCGGGAAGACTCACGGCCCGGTGGCGGACGGGGGCGTATCGTCGATGGCCATGGGTCTACCCGCCGACCTGCCCGAGCCGAGCACCTCGCGAACCTTGGCGGACAACTGCGCGGCGCCGAAGGGCTTGGGCAGGTACTCCATGCCGGGTTCGAGGGATCCCTGGAGGGCAATGACATCGGCGGTATAGCCGGAGGTGTAGAGCACTTTCAGGCCGGGCCGTTCTTCCACCAGGCGGTCCGCCAGTTGGCGGCCATTCAGGCCGGGCATGATCACGTCGGTGACCAGGAGATCGATTTTGCCGGTATAGCTGGCGCTCAGCCCCAGAGCCTGTTCGGCGTTTTCCGCCTGCAGTAACCGGTAGCCGTTGGCTTCCAGGATGGAGAGAGCCAGGCGGCGCACGTCGGCCTGGTCCTCCACGATGAGCAGGGTCTCCTGGCCGCGCCCGGCTCCGGCGCCGGCCTCCGGCGCGGCGGCATGGGCGGGCATGGCTTCGCTGAGGGGCAGGCAGATCTCGAACCGCGAACCGGCTCTCGGCGAACTTTGCACGTCGATCCAACCGCCGGCCTGGCGCACGATGCCGTAGGCGGTAGTGAGCCCCAGTCCGGTGCCGCCGCCCACTCCCTTGGTGGTAAAGAACGGTTCGAAGATCCTTTCCTGGACCTCCGGGCTCATGCCCACACCGGTATCGGCAACCGAAAGCACGGCATAGCGGCCCGGCTGGACGGTGAACCGCGAAGCCGCCGCCTGATCGATTTCCCGCTGGCCGGTTTCGATCGCGATCCGCCCGCCGCCGGGCATGGCATCGCGAGCGTTGATGACGAGGTTCATCAGGACCTGGCCGAGTTGTAGGGGGTCCGCGGTCACGCTGCCGGATTGCGGGTCGAGCCGGGTGACGATCTCGATGTCCTCGCCGATCAGGCGCCGCAGTAACTGGCCCGAGTCCGTGACCACCTGGTCGAGGCTGAGGATGCTGGGGGTGGCGATCTGTTTGCGGCTGAACAACAGCAACTGCCGGGTGAGCGACGCCGCCTTTTCACCAGCGGAGCGGATCTCCCGCAGGCTGTCGCGAATCTCCGGGCCGGCATCGGGATCGGTCAGCAGCATCTCGCAGTACCCGTTGATCACCGTGAGGTAATTGTTGAAATCGTGGGCCACGCCTCCCGCCAACCGGCCCACGCACTCCATCTTCTGGGACTGACGCAGTTGCTCTTCCAGCCGCGCGTGCTCTTCCTCGGCCCGCTTGGCGGCGGTGATATCGCGGTAGAACAAGAGGCTGGCCGGCCGCTGGTTGTAATCGATGACCGTGGCGGAAACAGCGGCCCAGAACTCTTCGCCGTTCAAGCGGAGGTAACGCCGTTCTGCCACCGGCGAGGTCACGCCCGCAGCCAGATCCGCATGGCGCCGCCACATGGCCTCGTGCTCTTCGGGCCTCACTCGATCCAGCAGGGACTGGCCTACCAGGTCGGTCTCGGTGGCCGCGCCGAACATGCGCACCGCCTCCGGGTTGGCGTACACGATGGTCGGTGCTTCCAGCACCAGGATGCCGTGCGGTGTGCTCTCCACCAATTGGCGGAAGCGCGACTCGCTTTGGGACAGCTCCTCCTCGGCGCGCTTGCGGTCGCTGATGTCGCGAATGATGCTCTGCTGCAGGCTCCTGCCTTCGATAACGACGCTTCGCGTGCTGACTTCGACGGCGAACTCGCTGCCATCGCGCCGCTGGTGCACGGTTTCGAAGATCAGCGAACCGCGTTCTTTGGCCAACCGCCAATCGGCGTCAATCGCAGGCCGGCTGGAAGGCGCGCGGAGTTGCCGGATACTCGTGCCGTGGAGTTCGTCAAGGCTGTAGCCGTAAACGTCGGCGGCCCGGTCGTTGGCCGTCAATATGATGCCATCGCCATCCAGCAGCAGGATCACGTCGTTGGCGAAGCGGCTCAGGTAGTTGTACTGTTCCACCAGGGCCCGGTGGGCGATTTCGGATTCATAGCGCTCGCGGTAAAGGTTGAGCTGCTCGCGCCGCCACAGGAAAAGCATCAGGGCGCCGGCGGTCAAAATCAGCGAGACCGCGGTGACGCCCAGCAGGAGGAATCGCCGCCGGACGGGCTCGCCGACTTCTTCGGAGTCGATTTTGGCGATCAGAAACCAGGAAGTACCGGGCACGGGGCGCAGGGCGGCAAAAACCGGCACGCCCCGGTAGTCCACCGCCTCCACATTCCCTTGACGGCCCTGCACCGCCATTACCGCCGGCACGTCGCCCCTGGTGATGGGGACCCGCAGCCGAAGCGAGGCGTCGGAGTGATGACGGAGCGGGCTGAGGTAGAGGACCGAATCGCCTTCGCGGCGCACCAAAAGCACCTCCGCGCTACGCGATGGTACCGGCCAGGCCTCCAGCGGATACAGAAAGTCCTGGGGATCGATGGAGAGCAGCAACCCGCCAAAAACCGGACTCCCGGGGCCGGCGCGCAACGGGAGGTCGAGCCCCAAGTGGGGGGCGTGCGGCAATTCGGCAACGTCAAAATCGCGCTCCACGACATCGCCGGCCTGTATCGCCTTTTGCATTAAAGCCTTAAGGTGGCCGGTATCGCCGAACCTGCGCCCCTCCCAGAGCACCACACGCCCTTCGGGATCCACCAGCACGGCCCCGGCGTAGCGCATATTCGAGCAAAAGGAACGCAGCATATCCGCCGCCGCCACGCGCTCCCCTGGTGCCGCCTTTCCCTCAATCACGCGCCGCAGAGCGGCCAGCGTGAAGGCGTCGGCCATGATCGAGCGCGCTTCTCCTAAACGCTCTCTCCGCCACTCCGAGATTTCCTTGACCTTGGTATCGGCGACAGTCAGCAACTCAGTCTGGGCGGCGCGTTCAAATGTCTCTTTTTGGGTGACGTAATAGCGCCACGTCACGCCCCCGATAGCCATGGTCAGGATGGCGAACAAGACTGGCAACAGATGGGGCGGCCGGGTGGAAGGAGGCAACGCCTTCCGGTCAGGGAGACGGCTTGGCATGAGACCTGGGGCCAGCATACCAGATTATCGGCGCTACCCCGCGACGCCTTTAGCCCGCGCGCTCCGCCCCAATTTCTTCAGTAGCGCCACCGCCTCGGCGCGCTCCGCCGCGGTCAGGCCGCTGGTGGCGGCTTCCATCGCGGCCGCATGGTCCCGGAACGCGCATTCGATCAGTTGGCGGCCCATTTCCGTCAGATGGACCACCCGCGCCCGCCGGTCCGATGAATGGGTGCAGCGGGCCACCAGCGACTTCCTCTCCAGACGGTCGATGGCCGCCGTGATCGACCCGCTGGTGAGGTGCACCAGTTCCCCGATGGTGTTCACCGGAGCCGGCCCTTTGTGCAGCAGCACCTCCAGCACGGCAAAATCGGAGAACCCGAGGCCGAGCGAGTGGATGTGCCGTTCGGCGTGGCGGCGAACCGCCTCGTAGGCCTTCCACAAGACCAACCAGAGATGAATGCCCGTCGGGTCCATGTTGAATCCTCACGGCCAGTCTAGCATCAATTATCTTGACGTGGAGATAAATCTCATGACATATCGAAAAGTGAGCAAGGTTTTTGGCACCGTCCCATCCCACGATGGCGACGGCGTGGCACTCCGCCGGGCTTTTCCTGGCAAGGACCTGATGGATCTGGACCCGTTTCTGCTGCTGGACCACCTGGGGCCGACGACGCTCGGGCCCGGCGAAGCGCGTGGATTCCCGCCGCACCCGCATCGCGGTTTCGAGACCGTGACGTACCTGCTGGATGGCGAAATGGAGCACCGGGACTCCTGGGGCAACCACGGCACGCTACGGCCGGGCGACGTCCAGTGGATGACGGCGGGAAGCGGTCTGGTACATTCCGAGTTGCCAGGCGAAACCCTTGTGCGTGAAGGAGGTACGCTCCATGGATTCCAGCTTTGGGTGAACTTGCCGAAGAAGGACAAGATGATCGCGCCGCGCTACCAGGACACACCCGGGGGGACCATTCCGGTGGTGCGCAACAACGAGGCCACGGTGACCGCCAAGGTGGTGGCCGGCGAGGCTCTGGGCGCCCAGGGTGTGATCGAGACGCGGATCCCGATCCTGTATCTGCACCTCACCCTGGAGCCAGGTGCGCGGTTCGAGCAGGAAATTCCCAAAACCCGCAACGCCTTCGCGTATGTGATTGAAGGCAGAGGAGAATTCAACGATGTCGCGGTCCCGGAGGACGAGGTGGTGCTATTTGACCATGGGGGCGAAGGCGTGCGGATAGCAAACCCGGGCACGGGCAGGCTCAGTTTCCTGCTGCTTGCCGGTGAACCCATCGGGCAGCCCGTGGCGCGCTATGGCCCGTTCGTTATGAACAGCAAGGAGGAGTTGCTTCAAGCGGTGGACGATTACCAGCAAGGCCGCATGGGCGTCCTGGCCTGAGGCCTCCGGGGCTGGCGGTATCGCTAAAATCCGACCAATCCGCTGAAAAAAAAGGATCAAAATCGCCCATTCTCGGGTACAGTATACGTAGACAAGAAGATGCGTAAGGCACCCAGTTTGCTCCCCGGCAACAGCGGTTCCAATCGGGCGCTCGATTTGGCACGGGTTTTGTTGGTGCATGGCGATCTTGCACCGCGACTGGCATTGCAGACAATTTTGCAGGCCGGTGGATACTCGGTAGATGTGGCCGCATCGCCCGCGGAAGCGCTTTCCAAACTGGACGAAGGCCGCTATTCCCTGGTGCTCAGCGACACCAACGTGCCGCGCAATGTGCTGGCGTACGCCCGCGTCAAGGACTACCGTCCGGCCACCGCCCAAGTGACATCCTACGAACCTTCCCGCAAGGGGCGCCCGGCTCCCGGCCGTCACAACCTCTCGATCTACACGGAGAACCTTCCCAACCTGCTGGAAGAGGTCGCCGAATTGATCGGGGTGCGCGCCTGCCGCCGCTACCGTCCGCTGCGCAGCGCAGTGTAGGGACAACGGTGGGGCAGGCGCTTTCGCCTGCCAAACAAGAATTGGCAGGCGGACCCAGGGTACCCCGCCTGCCCCACCTTTCTTCGTAACAGGGATCGCTTACTTGTGTCCGCCGCCGCCCGAGCCGTGTCCGCTGGAAGCGCTTCCCGCCGAGGAAGAGGCGCTGGTGCCGGATGAAACCGCCGCCGTGGAGGAGGAGACCGAACTGGTGGAGGTCGCCATGGCGCCCGAGTATCCGGACGAGGTCTGCGACATCCCCGAGTAGCCGCCGGCGTTGCCGCCGAACCCGCCGCCGCCGCGGCTATAGATCGGCGCTGGGGGCCTGTAATAGGCTCCCATCACGTTGTACGGGCTCCAGTAACGGTAGCCGTACGGGCTATAGATGTTGGCCCCGCAGGGGATGTAAGTGATCAGACCGTACCAGGGGTTGTAGCGCCAGCTATTGCAAGGGTTATAACAGGGGCTATTGGCGCCGATGCCGTTGTTCACCGCCGCGAAGTTGGTGGTGGGGTAGGTGGTGGGGGAGCAGCCGTAATCGTGCACCTGTTTGGCGGAAGATGCGTTCGCCATGGCGATCAATTCGGCGCGGCGCCTGGCCCAATGGTCCAGAGCGTCGGTGTCTTCCTTGTCGAATTTTTCCACACTCGCGGTAGCCGTGTCCATCATCTTGCCGGCGCCCACGAGAGCGCTCTGGCCGTTCACGGTTACGCCCAACACGCCTTCGAACACCTTGATTTTGGACTGGTCGACGTCGAAGCGGTAGAGCCCGCGCTTGGTGATCACGACGGTCGCATCCTTGGCCACGAGGGTCAGGTTGTTGTCCTTCTGGACCTCCGCCACCTCGACGATGTGACTGCCGGTGAGCAGTTCCAGCCGCGTGTCGATCAGGCGGTTGGTGAGCATTTTGAAGCTGGAGTTGTCGCCGGTGCGCAGGATGGCGCCCAAGGTGAGCAGCGTTTCGGCGCGTCCTTCTTCGGTGCGCAGGACGGCATTCTCCTTGACCTCGGTCAATTTGGTTTCCGACGGCTTGACTACCTCGTCACCCACCTTTACCGTGCCGATGACGTAGGAAACCACGCCGCTCTTGGCGGAGATCACGGGTTGCGCGAGCGCGGGCAGCGAACCGAGCGCGAAGACTGCGGCGGCGAGAGATACTTTCCAGACCGGCTTCATAACCACCTCGCTAATCCTTCATCTATAGAGTGCGGATTTTCAGGACCGTTGTCAACTGGGTGACAGGTGTATCTTTCGAACTACAGCGTAAACCCACATAATGTTACAAACGGACGATTTTAGTTGAGTTTACGCCCTTGAGCGCGTTGCGCGTGTCGACGATCAGGCGGCAGCGCTCCACCAGCGCCACGTAGTCGAAGGCGCCATGATCGGTGACGATCACCACGCAATCGGCATCGGCGGCGGCGGATTCGGGTAAGGAATCCAGGTCCACGCCCTCCAGGTGAAGGCGCGGGACGTAGGGGTCGCTGTAGGTGACGATGCCGCCACGCCGCCGGAGCAGCATCATGACGTCCAGCGCGGGCGATTCCCGCAGGTCGTCGATATCGCGTTTGTAGGCCACGCCCATAACGTGAATCTTCGAGCCCTTCACGGGTTTCGCGGCTTCGTTAAGCGCGTTCTGCACCTTATCGGCGACAAACTGCGGCATTTGCCCGTTGATATAGCCCGCCAGTTCGATAAATCGCGCCTCGATGCCGGCCTGTTTGGTCTTCCAGGAGAGGTAAAACGGATCGATGGGGATGCAATGCCCGCCCAGCCCCGGGCCCGGGTAGAACGGCATAAATCCAAAGGGCTTGGTGGCCGCGGCGTCGATCACCTCCCAGACATCGATGCCCATGCGGTCGCACATGAGCGCAAGTTCGTTGACCAACCCGATGTTGATCATGCGGAAGGTATTCTCCAGGAGCTTGACCATCTCCGCCACCTGGGTGGAACTGACCGGCACCACCTTTTCGAGCGCCTGCGAATAGAAAAGGCGTCCCATTTCCGTGCAGGCCGGGGTGCAGCCGCCCACCACTTTGGGGATGTTGGCGGTCTGGTACGTCGGATTGCCCGGGTCCACGCGTTCGGGCGAGAAGCAGAGGAAGAAATCGCGCCCCACTTCGAGTCCGCTCTTGGCGAGCATGGGCAAAACCAGCTCATCGGTGGTCCCCGGATAGGTGGTGGATTCGAGAATCACCAGCATGCCGGCATGGAAGTAGCGCACAATCTCGGCGCAGGAGGACACGATGAAGCTCATGTCCGGGTCCTTGGTTTTGCGCAGGGGGGTGGGCACGCAGATATTGATGGTGTCGAGGTCGAGGACCGCGGAGAAATCGGTCGTGGCGCGCAATCCGCCCGATGCCACCAGCGGCGCCAGGGTGGCGCTGGGGATATCGCCGATGTAGGAATCGCCCGCGTTGACGCGGCGCACCTTCTCCTGGCTGATATCGATGCCGGTGACCGTGAAACCGGCCCGGGCGAACTCCACCGCCAAGGGGAGCCCGACGTAACCGAGCCCGACGATGCCGACGCGGGCACGCCTGCTGCGGATCTTCCCGGCCAAAACCTGTGCGGTGGCCAAGGGCAAAGTGTCTAATGGCAACTCAGTCATCAAAACTGTATTTTCGCACAGCGCCCGTGGTGGGGCGAACCCCCTGGTCGGGGTGCCCTCTGGGCCGCGACCACCCGGTCGCCGTCCCCGCGCTCGACCATCGGTACTCGCGAGGGATCCTCACCAACCCCGCCCGCACTGGATTCTCCTCGACCAGGGGTCCGACCCACCGGCTACTCCAGCACCCGGCGCACCGCGGCGTTCAACTGTTCGGGGGTGAACGGTTTCTGCAAGTAGACCACGGATTCGTCCAATACGCCGTCGTGGCTCATGATGCGATCGGTGTAACCGGACATGAAGACGACCTTGGTTTGCGGCCGCAGTTGCCTCATGCGCTCCGCCAGTTCCTTACCATTCATGCCGGGCATGACGACGTCGGTCAACATGATGCGGATCTCCCCGTCGAAGCGCAGGGCGTGGTCAATGGCCCCGGTGGCGTCGCCCGCTTCCAGGACGGTGAATCCCATGTGGCAGAGGATGGTCGACGCCAGGCGCCGCACCTCGGCCTGGTCTTCCACCAGCAGGACCGTTCCCGCGCCCTGGGCCGCGGCATGCACCGCGGCGGTTGCGGCGTCCAGGCTGGCGGGGGCGGCGAGGCGCGGGAAATGCAGGTTGAACACCGCGCCGCGGCCCGGTTCGCTGGCCACCGACAGGTGTCCGCCGGACTGTGTGACCACGCCGAACACGGTGGCCAGGCCGAGGCCGGTCCCCCGGCTCGCGCTCTTGGTAGTGAAGAACGGCTCGAACAGGTGCTGGCGCGTGCGGTCGTCCATGCCGACGCCGGTATCGCGCACCGAGAGGCGCAGAAAATCGCCCGTCTCTTCGGACAGGTTGCGGGTCTCGATGTTCAGCATGCCGCCGCCGGGCATGGCCTCGCGGGCATTGACGACGAGATTCATGAGCACCTGGTGCATCTGTCCGCGGTCGGCGCGAATGGTCCAAGCCTCGGGATCCAGGCTGACGGCAAGTTCGATATCCTCGCCGATCAGGCGTTGCAGCATGCCCTGCGATTCGCGGATCAGCGAGTTCAGGCTGAGCGGGCGCGGCTGTCCGATCTGTTTGCGGCTGCACGCCGGGCGCCAGCGCAGGCTCAGCCAGCAAAAGGTCGCTGTAACCGAGGATGACCATGAGCAGGTTGTTGAAGTCGTGGGAGATGCCGCCGGCGAGCCGCCCCAGGCTCTCCATTTTTTGCGATCGCAGCAACTGCTCCTCCAGGCGCTTGTGGTCGGTGATATCGAAGAAGGAAACGATGACGCGCGACCAGTCTCCGGGCGAAGGCTCCAGGGAGACGATCATGGTGACGGTGCGCGGTTCGCCGGCGAGGGTTTGGGTCTCGAATTCGGCGCGGAACATCGAGCTAGGCGCGGAGAGCACGCCCATTTCCTCGCACACCACCTCGTAGGCCGCGTCGTCGAAAATGCGGCTCAAGTCGCCCAGCAATTGCTCGCGGGTGGCGCCGTAAAACTCGCGGGCGGCGCGATTCACGTCGAGCACGCGGATGCGGCGCACGCACTCCTCGGCGTCGCCGCGATGGGCGGAGAGATGCGCGCGGATGTCGGCGGCGCCGCGGGTTTTCAATTCGTCGAGAAACGCCTTGACCAGGGAAAAATCTTCCTCCCACATGGGAAACGGCGAGTCCTCGAACAGGGCGCGATAGCGCTCCTCGCGGATGCGCAGGGTCTCTTCCGCCATGCGCCGCTGGGTGACTTCGCGCTCTCTGCCCTGGACGCCGACCTGGCGGCCGCTCTCGTCGAGGATGGGTCCCCAGGAAGCGGCCATCCACTTGACGCGCCCATCCCTGGTGACCAGCCGGTACTCTTCGTCGGAGTACGCATGGCCCTCGAATAAGCGGTCCCAGTAGCCGAGCATGCGGTCGCGATCGTCGGCGTGCACCCAGCAGATGAACTGTTGCTTCTCCAGGTCGGCAGGCGAGTACCCGGTGAGGGTGTGCACGGCCGGGTTGATAAACGTCAGGCGCCGGTCCATGTCATAGGCCAGCACCATTTCGGCGAGGTTCCTGGCCATGGCGCGAAAGCGCGCGTCGCTTGCGCGCAGGGAGCGCTCCAGCTCCTGGCGCGCCGCCGACTCGCGCGCCAGTTGCTCTTCCAAATCCCTGATCCGTTGCGGTAAATCGGACATAGCGGAGTAGGTTCGTTCTGACTATGATAGCGGGACCAGCGGGATACAAGGACAACCCCGGTGACGAAGCCTTCCGCGCGGAGTTTTACTGAGCGAGTTCCTTGCACATACCGGCGACGCCGCGATCGAACATGCCACCGCTCGGGCCCATGCCGAGATCCTGTAGGTCGATGCGTTTGGCGGCGTCCTCCACGCCTCCGGCGCACGCCGCCTTGATGCGCGACCGGACGGTGGCCAGCGTCTGGACCCACTTGACCAGATCGGCCCTTTTGGAGACCGGGCCGTGACCCGGGATCACGATATCGAAGTCGTACTGGAGCGCCTTTTGGATGGTGGCGTCCCATTCCTTGATGCTGCCGCCGTTGGCGGTGTCGCAGAAGGGAGCGCCGGGCGTGACGAAGAGGTCGCCGGTATGCAGTACGCGCTCGGCCGGGAAGTAGATGACGGCGTCGCCGTTGGTGTGGCCGCGGCCGAGGTACTTGGCCACTACCTGTTTGCCGCCGAGAAAGACCTGTTGCTCGTCGTTGAAGGTGAGATGAGGCAGGCCGGGCTGATTCCCCGCCACCATATTGGCGCGGGCGTTCTTGGACAAGACGATTTCGGCGTTGGCCGCCAGCATGGCGGCGTTGCCGCCGGTGTGGTCGCCGTGATGATGGGTGTTGAGCACGTAGCGAATCGGCTTGTCGGTAATGGTCTTAATTTTGGCGACGATGCCGGGAGCGTCCTCGGCGAACTTATCGTCCACCACGATGACGCCTTCGGCGGTGGGCATGACGGCCACGTTGCCGCCCGCGCCCATGATGACCCAGAGATTGTCGGTGACTTTATCGATGGTGAGGGTCGGGCGCGGCTGCTGCTGTGCCCAGGCGAGCCAGAGGCCGGCGGCCGCGGCCAGGATCAGCGTTACCCGCGCAATCGCATGTTTACGGAATGCCATGACTTCATAATATATACCCGCAGAAGGCGGCAAATGGTTCCCATTGACCGCTCCCTTAAAAGCGAAGAACCCGCGGAGCGGGGCCATGCTGGCGAGGAACTTGGCGTGATGGCGCGGTTGGGGGAGACTAGGGATACCCAGGTAGCGGAAGTAGGCCGATACCCCAGTGGTGCTGTTAAA